>JAGVVU010000033.1 GCA_018304605.1 Candidatus Aenigmatarchaeota archaeon
TATTCAAGAAGGGACTCGCGAACAGCATGCGGCACTCCAGGCAGCTCATCGTTCACGGTCATGTAACCGTAAACGAGAAGAAGGTATTCTGGCCGAGTTATATCGTCGAGAAGGATCTCGAGGAAAAGATATCGCTCACGCCGCAGATGTCTGCGAAGGCAGTAAAGGAAGAGGCGAAAAAGGAATGACAGACACAGGTTACAAGCAGCCGGTTGACGTGCGCATGCATGCTGACGGACGCATTGAAAGACTATACAGCAGCGGGCGCCGCGAAGAGATTTTCCCGAACGGGACAATCATGCTGCACGTTTTAGTGGACGGCTGCATCCCATATTCAACGGTCATCATGCCGCTAAAACCCGATAATGGTGAACAATCATGGTAACAAAAGAAAAATGGGGCATCGCTCACATATTTTCGTCTGTCAACAATACTATAATTCACATAACTGACATAACAGGCGCCGAAACTATAGCCATTGCCTCCGGCGGGCAAGTTTCAGATAAAGACATGAACAAGGGAAAGCCGTTCACTGCGATGAAGGCAGCCAGGAAGGCGGCCGAGAAGGCGACAGCTTCCGGCATCACAAACCTTCACATCAAGATCAGGGCGCCCGGCGGCATCAAGGCTAGAATACCGGGCCAGGGGGCTCAGCCAGCTATAAGAACGCTCGCACGCGCGGGCTTTCGCATAGGCCAGATAGAGGATGTCACGCCCGTGCCGCATGACACTTGCAGGAAGAAGGGCGGACGAAGAGGAAGGAGAGTATAATCGGAGATGATATTCATGAACATAAAGATCCTCAGCAAATCCCAGAAGCGGATAAAGTTCCTGCTCGAGAAATCTACTCCCGCGTTCGCCAACGCGCTAAGGAGGATAATGAGGAGCGAGATACCCACGATGGCTGTCGAGTTCGTCGACTTTGAGGAGAATAATTCAGGCATGTTCGACGAGTTGGTAGCTCATCGCATCGGGCTGATACCGCTCACATTCGACGAGAAGGCTTACAGCCTGAAAAGCGAGTGCAAGTGCGGCGGCAAGGGCTGCAGCAGATGCGAAGTCACACTTGTCCTGGAAAAGCAGGGACCCTGCACCGTGAAGTCGGGCGACATGAAGTCGACCGACGATAGCGTGCAGCCGTCGGAAAAGGACATTCCTATAGTCGAGTTGCTTGAAGGCCAGAGGCTGAAGTTCGAAGCCACTGCGCAGCTCGGGGTGGGGATCGACCACGTGAAATGGCAGGCGGCCAATGTCGGCTACCAGTACATGCCAATCGTCAAGGTGGGCGCCAACGCGGATCCAAAAATCGCCGACATCTGCCCGACCCATGTTTTTGAGAAGAAGGACGGCCGGGTCAAGGTCGTGGCCGAAGACCGATGCGTACTGTGCATGCGATGCACGGAAGTGAGCGAGGGAGTCAGCGTGCAATCGGATGACAGCGTGTTCGTGTTCGATGTCGAGTCGGTCTCAGGGCTGGCCGCAAAAGATGTCATAAGCAGATCGCTCGATGCGCTGGAAGAGAGGGCGGAAAGCCTGGCGGAGAGCGTCAAGAAAACAGTAAAATAAGCCCTTTCTTTTTGGAAAAGAAAGGGCTTGCGGAAAGAAAAATATTATGATTCAGAAAATAACACGCAAGATTTAAACCTTACAAGAAATATCTTTGATTAGGCAGGGGTACCCAAGCCTGGTCGAACCCTTTTGCTCGCGCAAAAGCGTTCACGGAATGCCGGAACGTAGCAAAAGGTTACAGAAAAAGGGGCAGGACTTAAGAATCAAGACTTCAGAAATCCTGTGGCGGTAGCGTCTGCGGGAGTTCAAATCTCCTCCCCTGCACTTGATGGTTGTGAATAAAGAGGAAAAAGAAGTATTAACGATGGCTGCCATAAGGAAATTGAAGAACCGGCAGCTCTCGGATTGGGAAAAGGATTTCATCGGAAATATAGAAGACCGCTTGCAAAAGACAGGGCTGACAGAAAACCAGAAGACATGGCTGAACAGGTTAAAGAAGAAATATTTGCAGAAGTGATAAAAATGTATGCGGATGTTAAAGTTGCGACATACAAAGGAAGAATAGATGGTTTGTTTAGGGAGCGTCCCGGATTCGAAAGGACGGCAATGCCGTCAGGCGTGATCGCTTATACGCACGGATTGTTCGAGAATGGACATGAAGTCAATTTAACCGTATCCCAAGTTGGAACATCAGAAATTATACTTTCTGCGGTTGGCGATGACAAAACTTATGTTTCAAGGGAATTTCAAAAACTTCTTGAGGAATTAGGATTAGAACCAAGAGACATGCCAGAAGACAGTAGAAGGCAAGTATTAACAGTGCTTTATGGAGAATCATAATTATGCCGCATCCAACCGGACCGACAGACCCGAACGTGAACGCGCTGATAAGGGCAATGAAGAAGAAAAAGGAAAAGTTCTACTTAAGCCTGGCGCGGCACCTCTCAAAGCCGGCGCGCAGCAAGGTTCCTGTGAATGTGACGAAAATAGGACGCCTGGCAAACAACGAGGCTGTGGCGGTGCCCGGGAAAGTCCTTGGAAGCGGACAGATAAGCAAGCCTGTCATTGTTTATGCGGTCTCATTTTCGAAGGAAGCGAGGAAAAAGATAACAGCTTCCGGGGGCAAGTGCCTGCCGCTTCTCGAGGCTGACAAGAAAGCGAGGATTTTGATATGATAATAGACGGCAAGAACGCGGTGCTCGGAAGGCTGGCTTCGCATACTGCAAAGAAGCTTCTAGCCGGCGACGAGGTAACTATAATCAACGCCGAGAGAATTATAGTGACTGGCAGGCCGAACGACATCAAGAACAAGTACCTGAAATTCAAGGGCATCGGCTCCCCGCAGCACGGCCCGTTCTTCCCGAGGCAGCCGAACATGATTGTCAGAAGAACGATTCGCGGGATGCTGCCAAAAGAGAAAAAGGGGCGCGCAGCCTTCAAGAAACTAAGGGTCTACACTGGCACGAATGGCATGAAGGGTGAAAGCATAGCAACAAAGCTCATAAAGACCAACTACATAACTATCGAAGAGGTCTCAAAGACCCTCGGATGGCACAAGTGATGGTAACCATGGCAGAAGCACAAACAGAAGCACCGAAGAAAAAGAAAAAGATGCTGATAGTGATAGGCAAGAGAAAGAAAGCAGTAGCCCGCGCATTCGTCCATGAAGGAAAGGGAATCATAAAGATAAATTCCACCCCGATCGATCTTGTCCAGCCGAACTACGCGCAGATGCGGCTGAAAGAGCCGGTCATAATAGCAGGCGAACTTGCAAAGCGCGTAGACATAGACGTAAGGGTGAGCGGCGGCGGCGTCTGGGGACAGACGGATGCGAGCAGGACGGCAATAGCCAACGCACTGGTCCAATGGACAAAGGACAACAAGCTGAAGGACATGTATACTGATTATGACCGCTCGCTGCTGGTATCGGACTCAAGACGCACCGAGCCGCACAAGCCATCGCGCAGCACGGCAGGTCCGAGAAGAGGCAAGCAGCAGAGCAAGAGATAATGCAATTAGAGATGATATAGTATGTTGATACCAGTAAGATGTTTTAGTTGCGGTAAACCCGTTGCGGGAGTCTGGGAGAAATACCAGGAGCGCGTCGAGCACGGCGAGCAGCCCGGAAAGGTGCTAGATGACTTAGGCATGGACAGGTACTGCTGCAGGGCGCTGCTGCTAACGCACAGGGACGTAATCAAGAAGATCGGAAAATTCCGAGTGTAATAAAAGGAAATCCCAGGATGGACCAGTTTTTTCTGACTGATGATGCAGTGCTTGACGAGGAGGTTTTGCTGGCTAACCTGAAAAAAGGCGATGTTGTTCTCGAGGTGGGCGCGGGAATCGGCAACCTTACGATACGGCTTTCCAAGAGAGCTCATGTTCTGGCAGTCGAGAAGGATTATTCTTTCATGAACATACTGAAGGGAATCCAGAACTGCGATCCTATCTTTGCAGACGCCCTTGAATTTCTCGAATCCCTAAGGAAAAAGGATGACATGCCCGCTTTCAACAAAATCGTCTCCAACATACCTTACTCGATATCTCAGCCGCTGGTCCTGGAGCTATTCAGGCATAAATGGACACTTGCGGTCCTAATCGTACAGAAAGAGTTCGCGGAGAAACTTGTTTCAACAGAGCGCTTGGGCATGCTGATGAAAGATGCCGCCGAAATCAAAATAATCAGGCAGATACCTGCGGGTGCATTTTATCCGCCGGCTGTGCCCTCTTCGCTTGTGCTAATAAGGCAGAAGAAGCTGCTGGACGACAATTTCTGGAATTTTCTCTGCTCGCTAAAGCCCAACAAAAACGTATCCAACCAGCTAAAGAAACCAGGCAAGCTTGGCTCCAAGAAGGTCCACCAGCTTACGCTCACTGAACTGAAGGAATTGTACAAAATCAGCCCTTTTTCAAAAAAAGCGCTGGCGGAAAAAACAAGTAATACGTAGGTTAACTTCGCCGCACAACGCTTAAAAACTGCCTGAGTTACGAAAAGCTTAAGAGGCGGCGACTTGACTATAGCATTGGTAATTGAGATGTCATACGAAGAAGCAGCAATGAAGGCCTTAATAGATGGTGTAAAAGACGGCAGAAGAGATAGCCTTAGTGAGGCTGGCTATGTGCGCGATACGCTCGGCTTTAGACCTGATACAGACACACTTAGATCTATGCCTATTGAAGTTGGTCCATTGCCGCCTCCTTCCATGGGCGTTACACATATAACCCCGGAAGGCAAGGCTGCAGGTATGAGGATCAGCAGCTATATAGTAGAGCTTGGAACTCAGCTCGCCAAAAAATATAGCAAATCCAAGGATTGGGCGCTTTCATTTATTCGCAGATATGCGAGGGACGTTACGAACCATGAAGACTATCATGTTATGTCTGCCTCGCTTGCAAGGGGCTTGGAAATAACAGAACCTGTTAGAGATGCAATGGAGTCTGTTACAACAAGAGGTAGATATAAAGTCAAGAAACGTGCAGGCAAACACAAAGATGCAGAATTTGTCAAGACCACAAATCCCTACCCACGCGCATGGCATTTGGCAGAGGCCGCAGACTGGGCTCCATATCAAGGACCTTCTGGAGAAGGCTACGCGGCTTTTTTGGGTGATGCGTCAAAAGAACCTATGCACAAACCGCTTGGCAGACTAGCTTGGCAATCAGCAAAAGCAGGTTTCAGAAAATTAGGAGATTATCTCAAGGGATCAGGCGTGCCTAGTTATGCTATGGCAAGACTTAACTGACAATTATCCTGTTCTTTCCCCTGAATGTCGAGCCGAGCTTCGTTTCGTCCGGTATGTGGCCCTGCTGAAGCATCTTCATCTCGCCGGAAGAGAGATGCGTCTTGCTGTGTATCTTCAGGGCATTGAAGTTGGGAAACGTCTGCTCGCAGCGCGCGCATTGCACCGGGCGGGATTTCTTTTTCTTGAGCTTCATATTCATTATAACGACGGCAGAAAATATTTAAGCAGCCCATTCCGATTAAAAAGATTGGCAATATGATAGTCCAATGCTTCTTGAGAAATACCAGCCCGTGTCGACGAAAGAGATCATAGGAAACCCGTCGCAATTGGCTGAGATCAGGAAATTCCTCGCCGGCTGGAAAAAAGGCAGGGCACTGCTTGTTCACGGTCCCACAGGCTCGGGCAAATCGACGGCAATCAAACTTGTTGCCCAGGAGTCTGGCTATGACCTGGTGGAAGCCTGTTCCAATGAGAAGAGGACAATCAGCGATTATTATAATGCATCGCAGCAGCATGGCATCTTTTCAAGGAAGAGAATCATGCTCTTCGAGGACCTGGAGACGATGCCGATGCGCGGCTTTGCGGACCTAATAAGCAGGAGCGAGCATCCTGTCATTTGCGTCATAGGCGACGCTTACCAACTGCCTCCCGACTCAAGGAAGCTCTTCAGGATCGTGAAATTTGAAAAAGTAAATGACACAGACCTGCTAAAATTCCTCGAGAACATCTGCAAGAAGGAGTGCATCGCAGCCGAGCGCAGGCGGCTGGAGCAGCTGGTAAAGACGAGCAACGGGGACATACGCGGTCTACTGATAGACCTGGAGATGCTCAAGCGCGCTGCCTCCATCGGCTACCGGGACAATGAAGACAACATATTCAGCACGCTGAAGATAATATTCAAGACGATGAGCCTGGACAATTCCAAGATAGCCGTTGACAACTGCGAAAAGGAGCCGGAAGAGCTCATGCGCTGGCTGGAAGAGAACATAGCAGAGGAATACACGGACATCGATACCATTGCAATGGCTTTCGACTATCTCTCGAAAGCAGACATCTTCTCGTCGAGGATAATCAGGCGGCAGTCGTGGAGCCTGCAAAAATACCTCCTGTCTTTGCCAGGAAAAATGCAGTTCTGGAAAAAATATCAAAGAACCTGCACATATCAAAGAGGCGCGCGGCAGTGTACATACCCGTACTCAGGATGCTGGCGAAAAAAAACAGCGACATACTCGAAGAGCTTGGCATTGACGAGAAAGAAGCCGCCATCCTGAATTCAAATTAGCCTATCAGCTCGGATGGATATTTGCGAGTCGTGAAGTTGTAGATAATCTGGTCGTGCGAGGCGACGATGAAATCGAACTTCACCACGCTCTCTGCCGGCGGATTCACATTACACTGGGCCACGTTATACTCTATCTTCGCGAATACACCCTTCGATGCGAGCTCCTTTTCCGCAAGCCATTTCAACTCATCCAGGCTCGTGGTCAGGTTCACGCAGTTCGACTGAGAAGTCACGGTCTCCCTCAATATGCTGTCCAGCTGCTCCTCCATGCTGTTGAAGTAGAAAGCATTATTGACGCGGGCGGTGTCCGCAGAATCCACGACAAAATAATCCCTCAGCAAAAGCGACATCCCGAGGAATATGCTGGAAGCTACCACGGCCGAAATTATGAACCACTGCCCTCGCATAATTAAGCTTGTTTTGCAAGGAAATAAAACTTATTCCGGGAACCCGATCAGCCAATATAGCTGACCAACTTAATATTCTGGATATTACACAAGTTGGTCACATATAGTGAACCAAGTCATAATATACAGATTCTTTACTTGGTTAACTATAACACAGGAATTCTAGGTTACCGAAACCACCTGGGCGTGCGGCACGCCGCCGATATTCAGCACCGAAGATTCGTCGACCAGCCTGTTCTTTATCAGGAGCCCTGTTATCTTATTCCCAACGGCGTTTATTATCGTGGACTGCTTTGCGATTCTCAATATCTCCTTCTCGCCGCACTTCTTGCCCCTGTAGAAATCGGACACTGTGATCTCTATGTCTCCGCCCGTGAATGTCTTCCCGAGTACGCTTTCGTCACATACGGCAAGCAGCCTCTCACCGCCCTGTCTGAACAGGTTATAAGAAAACATATCAACCCTTTTCTTTCGCAAAGAAAATCCCTGCTGGAAAAGAAAATATATTACCTAACGGGCCTTTTCGCGCCGCAGGCCTCGCACTTGATGAACGTGTAGCTGTCAATCTTCTGCAGAATGGTATCAGGCTTGCCGCATTCCTTGCAGATGACAAAATCACGAACATACTCCTTTATCCTCTGGTTTATCAGCGACGGCGGGACCTTGGCCTGAAGAATGAGCTCATTTCCCCTGCTTTCTCCGGGGACTGCGAGCTCCTTGAACAGATACTTCGACAGCTCCTGCGGATTTCTCCTGAGGTTCTTGACTATCTCCGAGAAATTCCTTATTATCGTCTGGCGCTTGCCGACGGACACGGATGCCACAGGCACCTCGAACCTGGTCTCCGACCTGGCAGGGAGGTTTTGCACGGCTTTTTTCAACATGTCTTCATAATTCATAATACATCCCTTTCTTGAGCGCTGAACGACGCTTTAGCGTCATGCACTTTAGGTCTGTATCAACCCCCAACTCGAGGAAACCATAGGTTTCCTGAGTCCCCCAGAAAGCTCTGCTTTCTGTAGGAAGAACTGGGGATCTTACAAACCTTGCCTTCAATTATTATCTTGTCTTCTTTCTTTATCCATCATAATATTTTTCTTTTGAACCCAGGGACTTTTCTTTCCCAAAAGAAAAGCCTCAAAAATATTTGCTCTTGGCAGACTTGATTGTTCCGGTCACGCCCAATATCCTTATCATGCATTTGGACTCGCTTACAATTGAGATCAGCGCCAGCACCGCCCGCACCTTCTCGACATTGTCATGGCGGCATTTGATTATTCCGGTCTGCTTCTTCGCGTCGTATGTGTTGTGGACGAACCAGATGTTTGCCTCGGACCCGCCCAGCTCGCCAAGGAACTCCATGGTCGTCGTCCAGATAGCGTTCACGAGCTCACCGTATATTACAGGACTCTCTGAAATAACCTCGTAAACTATATATCTCTTAGGCGGCCTCATGCTGGGCGGCAGCATTCTTGGGTCAGCCATGAACATCACCTCTTATTTCAAGCTCGTTAAATCCGGTCTCTTTGTCAAATTCCCTTGAAAATAACATGTCTTCAGCCTCTCCGATTACTATCTCAGCTGTCACGTAGATAATGCAACCTTCCTTTAGATGACCTCCTATTTCGCTCCCGTTTTCGTCTGACAAAGAAACGTGAAGATGGACATCATCCTGGCATAACGTGCCTGAAAGCGAGTTTATTTCGAAACGATTTTCGTAATCTTTTACGATATTTTCATCAGCCATCCTTAACGTAGCCTTACGCAGCGAACCGACGCATGTTATTATAAAACCAGACTGGATTTTGTTTTCCTTTGTGAATTTAATTAGTTCTTTTTTCAAGTCTTGGTTCGGACGGAGCCGCAAAGCATAAAGTTTCATCAATCCACCTCGCTGACTCCCTCGTACCTTTTTCCCGCCAGCTTCTCCCTGTTCTCCCTGACCATCTGTTCTGGTATCGTGGATGTCGTCTCTATCGCCCTTCCCAGGTCAAGCCCGAGAAGATGCGCTATGGATGCAAGCTCGCGCCCTGACCGCATGCCCCATTTAGTGACTGCGGATGAGGAGACTATGATTTTTGCGTCGTATTTCTTGCACAGCTCTATGTTCTTTTTCATCGCCGAAAGGATGTATATCCTGTTTCTCTTGTAGCTCTCCAGCACCTCACGGAAGTTCAATTCTATCGCAACGTTGTTGTCATGAGCCGCGCGCACGCAAATGTGGTCAAGCCCACTGTCCTTGCGGCCGAGCTCGGGGTGGCAAAGCACGTCTATCATGCTGTTCTCGCAGGCGGCGCGGTTGACGTCATAGTCGCCGCCATGCACCATCAAGACCTCTGCCCTGTCCCTGGCCCTGTCCGCAAGCTTGCCGACCTCCTCGAGCCTGGCAGGCTTTATCATAACCGAAGAAATCAGGTCTATGCCCTCGAACTGGGGCAGTTCACTAACGGAAGGAAAATACTGGACAAGACCAATGCCCGAAAGACCAAGACGCTTCCCCATCCCGACCATGTCTTCCACGGAATTCTCGCCTATGGAAAGCGTCGTGTGCACATGCAAGTCATAATTCATTCAAATCACCCGGACTTCGAAATCTTGCGTTCACCCAACGAACGCGGGATGCCCAGGGCAGCAGCCCCCGGCATCTTCACCCGCCCGGAAATCCATGTTTTCCGTATAATATTGAGAGCTGAAAGCTTTTAACACTACTAAAAAGAAGCTAATGGCGTTCGATAAGCTTGAATTTTATGACTTTTAGCGGCGTTTCTTCAGCAACTTTTTGCCCAAAATATCTTGAATAGGTCTCATACATTTCCTTATCAGAGGCGAATTTTTCATGCCCCGACTTATCTTCTTTAGTCATCTCAGCAAATGCAGTGTTTTTCACAGAAAGCACTACTGCCTTCGCAAACGGCTTGCGACTGACAGACTCAACGAACTCAAGCACCTCATCAACTTCTATTTCGAAATCATAGGAATGCCTGCGCCATGTAATGCCTTTTTCGCCCAAAAGAACTAGAGGAATCAGTTCTCTTACGAATCCTAGCTGTTTCATCAGAATAAATTAAAGCCCGCGGCTCTTCTTGCCTGCAGAGGTGCGGCCGCGGAATGCACGCCTTCTCTGCGTTGTAATCCAGTTTATCGTCTTGTCGCTCTTTATGACCGGATGATTCTTGTCAACAAGTATGACCTCAAAAAAGTGATATTTTCCGTCCTCGCCGACCTTGTAGCTGTTGAGGACTTCGAGGTTTGGATATTTGCGGGAAACCCGCTTCTCAGCTATCGACTGCTTGTTCTGCTTGGTCGTGAAGAAAAGTCCCATGCTCCTCGGCTTGCGGCCTTTGCGTATTGTAGGCCTTCGCCTCCCGCCTTTTTTGATGCGCGTGCGTGCTATGACAAAGCCCTGCTTCGCCTTGTAGCCAAGGCTGCGGGCTCTTGCGGGCTTCGTGGGCCCATTGAGCTTCTTTATGACAGGCTGCCTTCTCCACAGCTTTTCAGGAGACTTGAGAATATTCCTGGCTGCCTTTTCGTCTTTCACACTTATTTGGTCTTCCATAGTCAACAGAGTAAGATGCAAAATAAGATATTTAAAGGTAAGTAAGAAAAATGGTAAAATGCACGCTGCAGTAAAACTTGTCGTTGGCGTTATAGTATTTCTCATAGGCCTGTACTGGTACCTGCCGGGCAATATCGTTAGCAGCTTCTTCAACAGGAGCGCATTCCAGGCTTTCCTCGTCGTCTTCGAGGGGCTGTTCGGACTGCTTCTGATTTTCCTCGGACTGATAGTTGCATGGATAGAGTACGAAGACTTGAAATGGGAAAGAAAGGAAAAGAAGAAACCTGCAAAATAAGCTATTTTCTTTCGGGAAAAGAAGGACATGCCGAAAGGCGCAAAGCGCCGGTCGCCTGGAGAAAGAAAAATATTGGATGGTGGCTCGCTGGCGCTCGCATCTTCTCTGGCTTTGTTGAAATGCTCAACAAAAAGCATCGACGTAGACCCATACGTGTTTCCACGTATGGGTCAGCTAGAGGTATTGTCGATACACAATACCTCTCACGTCGATGCTTTTACCTAGGATTTCAACAAAGCTTCTTCTCTTATTTTTTTCTGCTTTAGTAAGATAATGATAATCAGGGAAGTGCAAGCCAAGTCAATACTCACGAAGAGCCAGCTTACTGATTATTGCATCAATTGCTATATGGGCTGTTCATTTGGTTGCGCTTATTGCTACGCACAGCTCATAATAAGGAAATTCCACCCCGGGCAAGCCTGGGGAGACTATCTTGATGTAAAAATCAATGCGCCGCAGCTGCTCGAGAAGGAGATCGTCCGCGCGAAGCGCGGCACGGTCATGATGTCATCAGTAACAGACCCCTACCAGCCTCTTGAGGGCAAATACCAGCTGACAAGGCAGTGCCTGGAAATCCTGCTGCGGCATGACTTCCCTGTCACCATCCTCACGCGATCTCCTCTTGTGACGAGAGACATCACGCTGCTCAAGAAATTCAAGGAATGCACTGTTGGCGTCTCGGTCACGACAAACGACGACAAGGTCAAGAATTTATTCGAGCCGCTCACGCCCCCATTCAAGATTAGAATAGAAACGTTAAAAGAACTTCACGATTCTGACCTGAGAACATATGCTTTCATAGGTCCCATGCTCCGAATGGATCCAAATGTAGTAGGCGAATCGGTCGGCCCAAATGTTGACTATGTTTTCATAGACAAGATTAACTATCCCCAGTTATGGAGACATATTGCGGAAAAAAATGGCATATATTTTGACAAGGAATATTTTGAAAATACTCGAGACAGTCTTATCGATTCGTTTAGGGGACAGGGCGTCAAAATCAATGCCTTGTTCTGATTGATATTCTGCAGGCTCAAAAAGTTTATACGCTCAGGGCGGCTTATAGCAGCTGGGTGTGACAAATGTACGCGAGCAAGAAACGATTTCTAGAAAGGCTTACGCCAAAATTCCCTTCCGTCAAGCTCGGAAAGACGATTGACGGGACAAGTCCGCCTTCGATATTTGTGGGACGCGAGGGATATCCGAAAGTCTTTGTCGGGCCTCTCGTGACAGAGCAGAAGGGTGATACGTTTGAGATGGACACCCCGGAAGCGTGGCTGGGCAAGAGCAAGATGCAAATCATCGGCTTCAGGATGCAGCTTGCCCGCGGCATGAAGCAGGTCGGCGTGACGGATATTGACGACAAAATCGTCGGGAAGATGAGGGATATCGCGCTTGCCGGGAAGACGGTTGATGCCAACGCAGAGTTTTCAAAAATTCCGAGAGGATACAGCTTCAACGAGGACCACCAGCCGTTCGGGCCTAGTGCGCCGCTGAAGAGCATGGAGATATCCAATGTCCGCTTCGAGCATCATATGGAGAAGGCTTATAATGACAGTGACATGAATGCGCGTGCTGCGATTGTCGAACTCTATGAAAAAGGCGTTCTTGTGTCGCAGATACAGAAAGCCCTCAGTATAGGGGCTTTCGGCGTCAAGAGGCGCTTGGTGCCGACGCGCTGGAGCATAACGGCTGTTGACGACACGCTTGGAAAGAACCTTCTGGACAGCGTGAGGAGTTATCCGGTCCTTGACAGGTACCTCGTCTACGAGTTCGGCGCGCTCGAGAATTACTTTGCCATACTGCTGACACCGACACAATGGCAGTACGAGTTCCTGGAAGTGTTCCTTGGCGTGATGGGACAGGCAGAAATGATATTTTCCGACTGGGAGCCTTACGGAGGGCGCACCGCGTATGCCGGCATGGGCGGCTGCTACTATTCAACAAGGCTTGCAATTGCAGAAAAGCTGGACAGCATGAAAAAGCAGTCCGGTGCGATAGTGTTCAGGGAAAGCTATTCAAGCTACACGCCCCTCGGGGTCTGGCTTGTGAGAGAGAGCGCAAGAAAGGCGCTCCAGATGAAGCCGAGGGAGTTCAGCGACATGAGCTCCGCACTCAACTACATAGCGAACAAAACACAGCTGCCTTTCTGGAAGTACAGAAGAAGCAGCGTCCTGCTTAGGCAGTCGAGGCTGACCAATTTCTGCTGATTGAATTCCATTAAAGTATGATTATCGCCGTGAGCAGCATTGAAAATGTATGACGCACTTTGTGCGTCTGTCTGTTTTACAATGCTGCTAGCTGACATATACGGTAGTAACCGTATATGTCTACGGCGATAATCATCATACGAATATGGAATTCAATCATTTCTGCTAGACGTTTCTGCTTTTAAAAAGATTGTTTGCATAATTAGGCTAAGGACCACAAACCTGGAGGTATACAAATGGTAAACTTTGAAACAATAAAGAGCGAAGAGATAAAATTCGGCAACAATAATTTCCTGGAGATCGCGAGGAAAAAGGCGATATCAGAAGAAGGGGAAAACACGTTCCTTTCGCTGAGCCGCGGATTTGTCACGCCGAGCGGCGAGAAAAGATACAGAAAATCCTTCACCGTCCCTCTTGACGATAACGTCATAGATTTCGTGGTGAAGAAGCTGAAGGAAGTCAGCAAAGAGTAAAAACTTTTCCTTTATTTTTAAGGTGTTTATATTGGACGTCAGCTATGCGATAGAAAAGGCAAACGCAAACGAGGACATCAAAAAACTCAGGGACTATTTCTTGTGCTCGTGCTTCGCATGCATCAAGCATGCCGATGAAAAGATAAGCCAGTGGACCCTTCTCTACTACAACCCGCAAGCGAACAAGGTCGTGGATTGCTTTGTGAATGACAAATTCGTGACCATAGGCGAGGAAACGCCGCCGCTTGCAGAGATAGAAAAACCCGATTTCAACGGCCTGAATGTCCAGGCAGAAGACGCGCTCGCCACGGCAAGGGAGAATTTCAGGAAGAGCACGATAAATGTGCTCATCACGCTCCACCAGAATCCGCTGAAATGGACGATAAATTTCATCAGCAGCGACATGATGGCGACTACTGTAGATGTGGATGCAAAGAGCGGCAGGATAACAAGGCAGGAAGAGACCAGCCTGATAAGAAGGTTGTGAGCGGGTCGACCTAACTTGTGTACGAGCAAGGTCTGATAAAATATGTTTTTATTCTGATCCACAATGCCCAGTTTCTTGCACCTTCAGATACGGAGAAATCTCACGGACAAATTGGTCGGCATCTTTTTTGAAGTCGTCTATCGCTTTGCTTGCCAGCGCCGCATAAATTCTTGCAATTCTTGTCGGTGTCCCATACTCTGCCAAGCAACCCACAATTTCTGCAATTCTATCAAGTTCAGGTGATGAAGGCTTGTAAACGTATCCGATATAAATCACCGAAATATTTACCCAGTAGGCATCGACTGCTGTGCCTGCGAGACGTAGAATACCGAACGGCCGCGCTTCTCGCGCACTACGACGCCACGGACCATAAGAGCATCGAGCCTTTCTCTCAGCTTCTTCTCACCTATCTTCGTTGTCTCCCTCAGCTGCGCAATGCTCATGCTCGCTGCATTGAGTGTGTTGACTATCAATATGTCGAGCGTCTCATTATTGACTCTTGGGACACGCCTTGTTGCGCGTCTTGCCCGCCTTCTCCTTGTTGATTTCTTCCTATTCTTTCTTGGAGCGGTTTTCCGTTTCTTCCTTACAGCTTTTGGCCTTAGCGTGCTTATTGCCGCTAGAATTTCATCAGACTGCTTCTTCAGCCTTGATTCCAGGTCTTCCATTTCCCTCCGCAGCCTGTGCGTCTCTTCCGATGACAATTGGATCCTTTTGTCAATCTTTTCCATCATCTCGTCACTTATTGATTCAAGCGCCGCTGCTATTTTTCTTTCTGCGGAGTTCATCTCACTCTTCAGACCTTCCATTGTTTCACCGTCGCTTGCGGGCATCTGGTCCAGCTTGTCCGAAAGTTCCTTGTTCTGGATAAGGGCGTCATTAATCTTGTCATTCAGGCTTTCTGCCATGGAATGAACGTCTTTTACCCTGTCATTCAGCGCCTCAAGGCTGGCCGTCAGATCAGTCGTGTCGATTTCTACGGGCCTCCCCAGCTCGCTAATACGTGCATCCATGCCGTCCATCTTTTCTTCCAGGCGCGCGAACAGCTGCATCACCGGGACCATCCCTATCATCTTTTCATCAAGCCTGGAAAACGTGTCAGACATCGCATCATGCCTGCTCTCGATGTTTCTTATCGAGTCCGAAATATTACCGAGAAGCTCCGAGTTTGCCACGGATATATTGTTCATCTTCTCCTCGAGCCCGTCAATGACTTCTTTCAATACAGGCAATTCGCTCATCTTCTCGTCCATCTTCAGCGTCAAATCCCCCACAACATCCGACCTGCTCTCAAGCCCTGCGACAGATGACTTCAGGCTTTCGACAGCCGCTGCCATCTCGTGAATATCAGAAACCTTTTCCTCAAGAGCAGCCACGCTGACCGAGACTTCACCCATCCTGTCCTCTACGCGGCTGGACAGGCTTTCAACCTTTTCGCCAATCTCGGTGACTGACTCCATTTTTTCTATCATGGATGCGTTGCTGACAGACAAATCCCCGAGTTTTTCCTCGATGCTGTCCAATGCTCCATGATATTCGCCTGACATATTCTCGATCTTCTCGCCGAGCTCGGCGTTGATGACGGAAATCTCGTTCATCTTTTCCTCGAGCCTGAGCATGGAGTCTGCGAGGAGGGGATCCTGCTTCACTTCTGGCACATCTTTTGCCGCGAGATCTGCCATGGAAGTCTGTATGTCTGCCAGAATATCCGCGATGCCCGCGGAAAGCCTGTCAATCTTTTCATTCATATGAGGACTTTTTTCATCAAGCTTCAGTATCATTTCAGAGAGGAAACTGTATTTGCTGTTTATGGCAGTGATCGAGTCAAGGAGGCCTGAAAGGATGTCCTTCATGTCCCTGAGAACATCCACATTGTTTATGGCAGATATGCCCTCGAGCTTCTCGATGACAGCTTCAAGCTTGCTCCTGTAATCCTCGCTAAGGACCCTTGTTTCGATGACCTTCACTGCCGTACGCTCGTCGCTCGGCAGCTCCTCGTCAACCCTCAAAAGGAATTCGTCATTCATAGGTTTTACTTAATAGTAGTGGTTTTAAAATTATATCCGGATGCATGTGTAATGCTCCTGATATTCTAGAGAATCACACGACCCTTTTTCTTAAAAGAAAAAGCCTCGACGTAAAAAGAAATATTATAGCATTGACCAATTACTCTTCATGGCATATACTCACGGCATTTACGGTTCATGGCAGCGTCTTCAGGAGCAGAAATACAGGGAGATGAAAAGGAGGCTGGGAGAGAATTTTGACGAAATATTCTCAGGCAGCATGCTCGACATAGGCTGCGGGTTCGGATACCTCGAGAAGACCTTCAAAGGGCGTTACATAGGAATAGACAACAGCATGGAAATGCTGCGCAACCAGGTTTCCATATTCCCGCGCGTGCTGGCGGACGGAAGCAACCTGCCATTCAAAATCAATTGCTTCGACTCGATAATATCCATAGACGCGATGCATCTCGTGCATGGCAGCGACTTCCAGAGAGTTCTGAAGCCGGGCGGATTCGCGCTTATGTCGATATTCTTCAACGAACAGAATTACGAGGAGAGAAAGGGAATGTTGCTCCAGAAGCTCGGCGGAATGGAGATTGCCGGCGAATTCGAGATTCAGGGCAAAGAGAAGGAGTACGTAGTGGTGGCTGTGAAAAGATAGAATCAAGCTTGTATATTGCTACAAGGAAATAATATTATCCGGATTGTTTCCCTTGTGCACTATATGTTAACCCAGAAACATGTCGGAATTCTTTTCTGGGTTAACTATATCATACAACCTTTATCATGTATCTTGGGTCAACCCTGCCTTTTCCTGTTCCGTACTCAAGAGCAGCTTTCCATGTTTCCAGCGACTTTACATCTGCTTTGAATTTCGCCGCCCCGAACTTCGTTTCTTTAAGGATTTTCTGCAGCTTTATCCTGAAGCTTCTTCCGCTGAAAATGATTACCAGATTCTTTCTGTCGGTGAAATGAACATAGTAGCCAAGCTTCATTATTTTTTCCAGCTTCTTGACAACCCTGTTCATGTCATTATCGGCGACTTCTATAATGTTGAGTTTCCAAATCCTAACTTTGCCACCTTCTCCGTTTCTTTCAACAAATGAATCAATAATTTTGAGCTTTCCAAGAATGCGCTTGTCCCGCAGGCTTTTATCGATAAGCCAGCCTTTCCAGACCATTCCTACATCTCCTTCAGTGTCTCTATCCCGAGCAGGTCCAGGCCGTTCTCCAGGACCTGCATTACGCATGACACGAGCGCGAGCCGTTCGGCCTCGTTCTTTTCTCCCACCACCCTCACGGAATGATAGAAGTCATTGAACAGCGTAGCCAGCTCGAAGAGGTAATTCGCGAGCAGGTTGGGCTTGAACTCTTCAGCTGATTTTTCCACTATCAAAGGAAACTGTGACAGCTTCTTTGCTATGCCGTGCTCCTTTTCATTATCAAGATGGCCTGCCCTGGCTTTTTTTGTTGACTTCTCCAGGATTGAGTTCGCCCGCGCATAAGTATACTGCAAATACGGTCCAGTGTCGCCCTCGAACTCTATTGACGCTTTCGGATCATACGTCATGGAGCGAACTGGGTCGAATTTTACTATGAAATATTTTATAGCGCCGAGCCCTATCTTTTCAGCGCGGCTCTTTATCTCACTTTCAGGCACGTTCCTTTCCCTCAGCTTCTCCTCTGCGATCCTGTGCATCTCGTCCATCAAATCGTCCGCGTCGACAACCGTTCCCTCCCTGCTCTTCATGCGCCCCTCGGGCAGGTTGACCATCCCGTACGAAAGATGATGGCACTGCTTGGCGAATTTGTAGCCGAGTATCTCCAATATGCTGAAAAGCGCGCGGAAGTGGTCCCTTTGCTCTTCTCCCACGACATAAATCATCCTGTCCATTGCAAAATCCTTGTACCTCTCCACGGCAAGCGCCATGTCCTGAGTGATATAGACGGACGTTCCGTCGCCCCTGAGCAGGACGCGCTTGCCCAGGCTGCGCTCCCCGAGGTCTATTATTATGTTGCCTTCAGGATCTTTCGTGAATATGTTCTTCTTGAGGCCGTCCATAACTATCTTCTTTCCCCTGAGGTAATGGTCGCTCTCAAAATAAGACTTGTCCGTGTGCACCCCGAATCTCCTGTAAGTCTGGGTGAAGCCCTCTATCGCCCACCTGTTCATCTTCTTCCAAAGAGAGCGCGTAGCAGGATCTCCGTTCTCCCAGTCCACCAACATCTCCCTTATCTTCTGCTCCGCGCCTTCCTGGCCCTCGAGCTTTTTCGCGAATAGCACGTAAAAGTCGCCGACAAAATGGTCAGGCTTCTTGTCCGGCTCGCCCCCGCCGAATTCCCTGTAGGCGAGCATGGACTTGCATATATGCACCCCGCGGTCGTTGATTATGTCGACGTTTTTCACGCGGTAACCCAGGAATCTCATCATGTTCGATATGGAAATCCCGAGCGTCATGGTGCGCATATGACCAAGATGAAGCGGCTTGTTGGTGTTCGGGCCGGGGAATTCCACGAGAATAACCTCTTTTTTCTTTTTTCCGGAGCCGTATTTTGTTTTCTGCTTCATTATGTCTTTCAGCACTGCGGTGCCGAATTTCTCATAGTTCACGTAGAAGTTGAGGTAAGGACCTGATGCACTGACATTTTTTATCAGCACGAATTTTTTCCCCGCCAGCTTCTGCTCCAGCTCTTTAGCTATCTCGAACGGGTTCCGCTTCTGGCTTTTTGCCAGTCCAAAACAGGCGAAAGCAAGGTCTGCATTGACTTCCTTCGGCGGAATCTCGACACGGCCTCCAGCCAGCTTCTCGCATTCTGCCTTGAATTTTTCCCATGACATTAGAAGTAATTTACGCGGATGCTTAAAAAGAATTCAATAAATCACACCATCCCCGGACAATATTGCCTTTAATAATTTATTTGCATCCGTGTGGTCATTGCGCGGCCCTTCCCGGCAGGCCTTGGCATTTTCCCTGTCTTCACGGTCTTCGGCTTCTCTCTCTTCCATGCGGCTTTTGTATCTAAGGTCCGCATCCACAATAAGTCCCCTTCTCCATCTTCTGGGGCCTTCGCCTGGAAAGCTTTGGTGTTCCGCTATTACATAAATTCTGCTCCGGCGGCTCAGGTTCTTTATCTCGCTTTGATCAATAAGGGTCGCGATTGCGCTTCTAGCCTGCTGCTCGCTTAAGTCCGTTCCAGACGCACAGGAATTCACGGTCCCAAACCCGTGAAGCTTGAAGTAGCTGAGCACAGCGTCGGTTATTTCTCTTCCTGCCTGGTAAACCATGCCAACCTCTATTGCAGCAAAGTTTAAGTTTTTGAACTTTGCCGTTAAGTGCAGGGTATGCACAAGACGGAAAAAGCGAGGGACAAGATATTCAAGGAGTCTGAGGAGCCGGAAGGGCTGCGTATAAAGGGCTATGACTTCTCCAAAGGACGCAACATGAATGAACTTCTGGACAGCTACGCCTCTACGGGCTTCCAGGCATCGCACCTGGGCAAGGCGGTCGAGATAGCAAAAAAGATGCGAAAAGAAAAGGTCACTATTTTCCTCGGCTTCACTTCCAACATGATATCTTCCGGAGTCCGAGAAGCCATACTTCACCTTGTCAAGAACAAGATGGTGCATGTTGTTGTCACCACAGCCGGCGGGGTCGAGGAAGATATAATAAAGACGCTGAAACCTTTCGTGCTAGGCGACTTCAGGCTGGACGGCGCTGAGCTGCGCAGGAAGGGAATAAACAGGATAGGCAACATACTCGTGCCGAACGACAGGTACATTGAGTTCGAGAAGGTATTCACCCCCCTGCTTCACAAGCTCTTCACGGAACAGAAGGAGACAGGCAAGATTTCTACTCCGACGGAAATATGCAAACGCTTAGGCGAGCTTGGCGACGAGACATCAGCGCTCTACTGGTGTGCACGCAACAACATACCCGTATTCTGTCCTGGAATAACAGACGGCTCGATGGGAGACATGATATTCTTCTTCAAGTCGGAGAATCCCGAATTCAAACTGGACGTGACTGATGACGTCGTCAAGCTGGAAGATTTGGTGCTGGATGCGAAAGAAACGGGGGCAATCATTCTCGGCGGCTCATTGCCGAAGCACCACATAATGAACGCCAACATGATGAGGGAAGGAACAAAGTACGCCATCTACATAAACACGGCGATGGAAGGAGACGGTAGCGATAGCGGGGCGCTGCCGGAAGAAGCCAAATCATGGGGAAAATCCTCGGCTGACGCTGACAACGTGAAAGTCCAGTGCGACGCCACTATCGCTTTTCCACTGCTGGTTGCCGGGGCTTTTGTTGATTGATATGAGAATTATACCTTTGTTGAAGGTTTACGAGATACGCGGACATCACCTTGTGGATATAGCCGAGTATCTCCATAATCCTCAAATGACAACCCAAGGTTATCTGAAAAGGGGGTATGGAAACACTTTTGCTGGAAATCAAAGAGCTATTTTTGACGATTTCATCTCAGGCAGAACTGTGATATTTCTTATTGCAGGCAGGCTTGATGCAACATGTCTTGGGGATTGCCAAAGATTTACGACGATACAAAGTGGAGACCAGTTGCCTTGCGAGGGCGGCGGTCTTCCAACAACCGAAGACGAAAGAACTGCTAGAGCATTCCTTCTAGAGATTGGAAAAACTTATTCATTTCAGCAAATAGAACGAAACTTAAGAAATTTTTATGCAGACCAACACAGCATGTAATCATCTCGCAGCCTTTATAGAAATAACATCCCCGTTCTTCAGCTGATAGCTTGAGGAAATATTTTTGCCGCTCTTCGCGTCTATCGCTGCTATGAACTTCTTCCCTATGTCCTCGTGCACCCTGAACGCGAGATCCAGCGCTGTCGAGCCTTTCTTCATGAGGAACGCGTGCGGGAGCACGTTGCCCTTGCCATCTGAGAGCTTATGCTCGTTCTCCACTGGATAAACGACAATCATCTCAAGCACCTCGAATACAATGTGGTCTATTATCCCCTGGACGCCTGTCGAGCCATAGGATTGCAGGAATGATTGGACATGCTCAAGGGCTTTGCTATGACTCGCATCCATCTCTTTCAGCATCCTGAAGGTTCCGCCGCCCGGCGCGTATTCTATGATCCCTTTCTCCGCCGCCCGGCGCAGCGCAAGCTCGAATTCGGCAGAGCACGGGAACAGCTCGTACCCCATGTCCTTTATCCGTTCCAGGTTCTTTTCGCTGCCCGGAATGTCTATCTTGTTGGCCGCAAGTATTATCGGCTTTGCGCGCTCACGCAGCGCACGTATGAATTTCAGGATGTCGTAATCGTCAGAGTGCTGATTTATTTCAGTCTTGTTCATGGCATCCTCGACGTCCGCAAGCTTGATTCCGAGACCTGCCAGCTGACTATGGATGACAACAGAGAACTTTTCTCTTGTTGCCTCCATCCTTTTCGAGAGGGTTGCCAGGTTTCTTTTCAATATGCCCAGAATCCAATAGTCAATCTCCTCTTCCAGGAATTTTATATCGTCCTTCGGGTCACGGTTGCCTGCGACTACCGGATTGCCCTGCTCGTCAGTGCCACCTGAAATATCCACCACATGTATCAGCGCATCCGCTTCCATTATGTCAGAAAGGAACTTGTTGCCCAACCCCCTGCCCTCATGGGCGCCAGGGACCAGTCCAGCCACGTCCACCATTTTCACTGGAACGAAACGAACTCCGTCTATGCATTTTGAGTTTTGCGGATGACATTTGTTTCCGCCGCACGGGCATGGCGTCCGTACATACGTGACGCCCTTGTTCGGCTCGATCGTGGTGAAAATCCTGTTGCTGATCTCTACGTCCACGAGCGTCGCTGCTGCAAAAAATGTTGATTTTCCGGTATTCGATTTACCCACCAAGCCTATTAGCATAAGACACAATAGAATGGAAAGGTTTAATAAAGTTCAGGCAAAAACCTTGAGTATGAAGATATGCAAGGTGTGCCTCAGCAGTGACATCCTGTGCGCGGGGTGCAGCCGAAGACTGGAAGACGGCAAGATCACGAAGACAGACATAGATATCTCAAGGGCGATACACAAGATTTCCAGGGAGAAGGATTTCAACGTGGACTTTCTTCAGGGCGAAGAGGATAACGGCAAGGTATTTGTTATAGTCGAGAGCAGGCATGCCGCAAAGTTTATCGGACCCGGCGGCAGAAATATAAAAAAGCTCTCGGAAATGCTGAGAAAGCCCGTCAAAATGCTCGAGAAGAGCGAAGGCAGCGAGAAACACATGATAGAGAAGCTGATAGGCGCCCCTGTGCTCGGGATAAACAAGGTTTATGCAAGCCAAAAGGCGCACAAAGAGAACGGAAGCCGCGAATCATTCAAGGTCCGCGTGGAAAAACGCTACGCCAGAACGACCCAGCCTCTGGCAGGCGTGGTCGGCAAAATCCTCGGAAGAAAAATCAGCTTCGTCTTTGAGTAATTCAGAGGGCCACGTCGTAGAATCTGCTGCAAGGCCGCCCTTTTGATATATGCATATCCTTTGGCCATTTCTTATCCTAAAACGCTTGCCTGCATAAATGAAAAACCCATTTTCATCCTTCTGCACGTACCCGTTCACGCTCCTTGGTATCCAGCCAAAACGGTACAAAGTAATTTCTCCCCCAAGATTCCTGCGCAGGCCTCTTTTTCCAATTATCACAAGAACTAGTAATTTATGCAAGCTTTAGTATCTTCTTCCGAGCGAGCGCTCCATGTTCTTCAGGCGCTCGTTTATCGTCTCGGTCTGGCTGCGTATGGCGGACAGCTGGCTTTCTATCAGGCTTAGGCGGTCCATTATGTCGTAATCCCTGCCGCTTTGCTGCGGCGGAAAACGCTGGTCCTGCCTTGTGTCGATCGTCGAAAACCCCGGCGGCTCATCCCTCGGGAATGGCTCGTCCCACGCAGGCGCTTCCGTGCGCCTCGGGAAGTCCGGCTGTGGCTGTTCTGCCATCCGGAAGTCACCGAGCACGCTCGAGCGTATATCCTCCACGTCGTCGTAGTCCTTTTTCCGGAAGCGGCTCCTGAGGCTGTCAAACATAATAACTCCTGAATATAGTTTCGTCTTTCCAGTATAAATAATATGTCTGGCTCTGTAGAATACACAATAAGGCTCCTGCGACTTTTCTCATAGGTTTTCTACAGAGTTATACGTTTCTATACTTTCAGGTCTAATTCTCTTCCTGGGCTATCTTGAACTTGTTCAGAAGGAACTCCCTCATGTCCATTATGTCATCCTTGCCGTTCTCCAGATAACCCCGGCGCTGCTTGTAGTAGAAGCTGTAATTGTAGAACCACCAGAAGCTCCGCTGGACGAAATTGGAGAAGCTGTAGCTCGTGTCAAGGGTGCCCTTCATCTCAGCCGTGAACCACCCTGTCCCATCCTTGTTCTGGACGCCCTGGGCTATCACGCGAATATGAGTCCTTGACCACTGGTCCTCCGTCCGCTTGCCCATCCAAACCCCGTAGAAAGACCCGTCAGTGGCATCCCACCTTATATCCGTCTCGAGCAGGTCCTTGCCCGGGATCTTCATTATATTCTTTATCATGTCAGGGACTATTCCCATGATGGCGGCGGGATTCGAGCCTGTATACTTTATCTTTGCCCTGTCCGACGGCGCCATGAGGTCGTCGATAATCTTGAGCTTTATCTTGTCCATATACCATTATTACTGCAGTATTGGTATTTATAAAAAATTGGTAAAGCGGCTGTGAAAGTCGGGCTATTTTTCTCTCAAAAGTTTTCCTGTTCTTATCGCAATTTTGTACTACTTGGCTTTATCTGTGTGCGAATCTTTGTGAGGTGCTTCATCCTTATGGCCCTCATACCGGCCCGCGTAGCTGCCTCCCCATTCACTAACAGATTTGTCCGTATGCTTACCGACTTTGTCGGAATGATGATCTGTATGGTCGACATGATCGGAATATGCGTCGTTATATTCTGAATGTTGCTCTGATTTTTTGTAGTCCGAATGGTCGTCATAGCCAAATAGAAATTTCTGACCATCATAGACGTGTTCTCGTATTACTCTCGCTAATACAGGATTTTCAATCCTATTGGGATCGAACACATTATCTTTATACCCCACTAGGCCCGAACCTACCTTTCTCAATGGACTTTCACACGACATCTTGCCTAACCTCCGCTTTTGCCAATTCAGCTTCAACTCTTTTCTGGATATGAGAAAACAAAATTTTGTAGCTCGCACAATAATAATCCCTTGTGTCAATGTTTCCTGTCTGCATGTACGCATTGTGCATGCAGCCAGAATTGCATATTTGTCTGTATTCGCATGGCTGGCATTCCTCTACCCTCTCAATCCTTCTTCTCAACCACTCTCTTCTCTCAGATGTCAACACTTCGGTCAAATCATCGGTGTTAATATTTCCTAGATAGAATTCTCCATTTCCATCAAATCTACCACAGGGATATATGTCTCCCTGAGGTCCTATAGATATAAAACTGCTCTGACACGATTCCGAATAGTTACAACCAAATGCTTTGTTCGTTAGAAGGCTTGCAATCATATCATCAAAAGGATCTAATTTTATTGCAGGTTTGTCATAAAACCATACATCAAAAAGATCTATCATGGCACTTCCATATTCTTGAGGTCCAAGTCCTAAATCGCCATACATTGACAGAGTTCTGCCCGCTTTTATTAACGGGTTTAGTTTCAAGTTTATTCCTTCAGATTTCGCAAATTCATAAATCCCACCGAGTCCACTCTTGTTTAGTTTATTTACAACAACTATTGCGCCACCGCCTAGTTTCCTCTGTTTTGCCTTGTGAATTGCTCCTAATATGCGATCGAAAACACTCTCCCCAGTTCTGGTGTGTCGCGTTCTGTCATTCATTTCTCTGGGACCATCAAGACTGAAACCAATGTCAAATCCATACCTTTCACAAAAATCCAATACATCATCGGTTACTAGCGTGCCATTGGTTTGAAAACCGTTTTCAACCTGTCCATCATGATGTTTCTGCTGGAATTCAACGGCTCTTTCATAGAAGCTAAGAGGCATTAATAAGGGCTCGCCGCCATGCCAGATGAATCTTACACTGTCGTGAATTTCCAAAACTTTGGAAGTCATATTCCACAATGTCGGTTCGCTCATTCTGCCTATTTCTGCATTAGGGTCGACATAGCAATATGTACATGCCAGGTTACAGTCATGTGTAGGTTTTACAATGACAGAAATCCGTTTTTTGGGGTGCTGTGACATTAATACGGTATAATGAAAATATTTATAAAGTTGACTTTACGTTGGCGACCCTTCCCGCAGCGTCTCGCCGAAATGCTTCACGCTGGACTCCATGGATGTCAGCAGCTCTTTCCCGAGGTTCAGGTATTCCATCCTCTGGTGCTGGTAGAACATGTTGTGCCAGAAGCGGCGGACCATCTCGTAGAGTATGTTCTGCTGCCAGATGGTGTCCTGCGGGTACTCGGTTATCAGGCGCGGCTTTAATCTTATCACTGCCTTCCCCTCGCCGCCCGCGCTGAAGCCTTTCAGCGATATCTCGCAGACTATGTACGAATAAGTGTCAAGCACCTTGTTTACTTCCCAGTCGACCTCGAACTTGTCCCCGTCCTTGGTCTTCTCCCACGAGTAGTTCTTCTCCTGCACGTACGCGTCAGGGACATTGAATATGGTCCTCATAAGCTCGTTAAGCTTCTTGTAGAACTGCTCGGGCTTAGGCCCGACATACGAGATCCTCAGGTCCTTGATGGGCTCGAATATGTAATCCCATATCAGAAGTTTTGTCCTTCCCCATACCATCTTTGTACACCTTATAAGAATATTCCTTAATTCACTATATATTGTTAACCAGGCGAATAATCTGGTCATATTATGCATTGGTTATAGTTCTCCAAGGAAACATTCTGGATATTATTTCCTTGGGAACTATATGTGAACCCAGAATTCATGTCCGAAATCTTTTCTGGGTTCACTATAACAATACGCAAACCAAGTTGTGCCGCATATTTTTAGCCTGGTTTACTAGCTCTGTAGAAATGCTCAAGGAAAATCAGCAGGAACCCTATTGTGGACACACAATAGGGTTAGTAACTAGAGGGTGTTGTGCTTTCACAACACCCTCCCTGCTGATTTTCTCATAGGTTTTCTACAGAGCCAGCCGGTTTGCTGTATTGATTTTGTGATAAAGAAAGAATCAGAAAAACCGGCAAACGCCGAGCCGGTTATCTTACCTAAAGAATATATATCGAACAGGGTCAATAATAAATCATGGTACTTGAGATAATACTTGCCGCCGTGCTCATCGCGTTCGGCATAATCGCCATCTTGTTCTCCATCAACGAGGAGGTCGATGACAAGCAGCTGGTCGTCGTCCTGCTGGTTGGGGTGGCTTCGATAGTCGGCGGCGGGTGGGTAATACTGACCCATGTAACGCTCTGGATCCTGCTCGCGAAGCTCGCCGGGCTTATACTCGCGGGCTTGGGAGTATTCCTCATAATCGGGTTTCCCGACGTCGAGCCGGACTACCAGCTAAGGAACATGACAAATGCCGGCGTCTTCATAGGGCTCGTGCTCCTTATCATAGGCGCTTACCTGCTGTTCTTCTATCCCGTATAAGCATGGACCTATCGCCCACCTTCAGCTTGCCCTTTGAATTGCTGATTTTCTCGCCCACAGCGAAGAAAACTTTATAGTCATGCAAAGGGCATAGAAATACTATAAGTCAGACAGAGAACCGGGCAAAAAGGAGACAAGTGAAGAGATGGCAGCAAAAAAAGAGGAAAAGGGTGAATGGATACTTGGCGACCTCTCCAGGCATCCTCTCAAGGGAGACATTCTCAACAAGTCGCTGGGCAAGATGTGCGGGCCCAAGGGACTGTGGCTCGGCCATGTCCTGGCTGCCGGGCCGTTCGAGGCTCATGTCAAGCTTGATTTCACGGGGCCGCCCGGCTCCGTTTCCGGGATCTATTACAGCCTCACTTTCCAGCTTGGGAAGTGGGAATATCAGGTGCAGAAGCGTGACGAATGGATAGAAGTCTCTCCGGTCCACGCGCAATACTATCAGCTGACGCAGAAGCAAAAAGAGGATTTGGAAGGGAAGATAAAACAGGGGCTCGTCTCGGTCTCCCAGTCGGTTGCGGACATGGAGCTGCTCATGCATGACAGGCGCAGGTATCATGAATTCCTGCATTATCTCGGCTACAGGACTCCAAACGAGTTGAAAAAAGACAAGAAGCTAGAGAAGCAGGAAAAGGAGCACCAGCACATAGACGAGGAAATGGATGAGATATGCCTGAAAGAGGACGAAGATGAAAAACAGCGAAAGGAGAGGGAGAAGCGGACGGACAATCATTCTCTCAAGGCGGTGTTCATAGACCAGGTTGACATGCACACCGGCGAAGGGATCTCAATGCGCAGCATAGTAAGTCGCTGGCCCACGCTCATCACGGACTTCATGAGGATGGACGACGGCGACATGGATCCCGGCAAGGTGAGGGACAAACTGGACATCTCACGGGCAGAGGCAGTAGTACTCATAACCAAGAACAAGCTCTTCCAGGAATGGAAAAACATCTTTGGACCGGAAATAAAGAACAGGTACATCACAATAAACGACCTGACCAGAGCCAGAAAGGAGTCTGTGAAACAGTACAAGGAGTGGCTCAAGCCGTTCATAGCGAGGCACAAGCTCATCAAGGAAGGGTTGGCGACCGCGGGCGGCCGGGGCGGGGCGCTGACGTCATTTGTCACTTCCGGCGGGGTCGCCACTTCCTCGTCGAAGATAGTGCTGTATGTCTGGAAGGATTTTCTCGTCCCGGAGCTGTACAAGGGCGGGTCGGAGGAAACTGCGAAGATGCGCGAGTTCAAAAAACTCAGGCCCGACGACGACTGGACGATGAAAAACCTTATATTCAGCAGGAAATTCGGGCTCATAAACAAATATCCATGGATTACGGAGAAATGGGTGAAGGACAAGCTGGAAGAAATGGGGGCTTCCAGATGGTTCACTTACCAGAAGCCTTACTATTCGTTTTTTGAGATAACACTCGAGAAGACCAACATCAGGATGCCAACTGGCGACGAGATGGAGGACGGGGTATTCGACATCAACATGTTCTGCATGAGCGAAAATGCTTTGTTCTGCAAGCTGCTCGAACTGAAGGCGGAGCAGGAGCTCATGGAGCAGCACGTGAACAGGCTGCTCGGCATACATGAGCCTGTGCGCGGCACAGTGCCGAAATATGCGCAAAAAGAGGAGAGCCCGGTAACAAAATTCCTTGACAAATTCCCGATGCCGTTCCAGTTCGCCAAGAATCACGGGCCCTACGAGCGCGACTTCGCAGACAGGCTGACGAAGATATATTTCGCGCGCATAGCGGGCGAGAGGTACGCGCCGATAGTCAACTTCATAAAAATGAAGATGGGAATGAAAGCTTGAGCTTTTTCATCATCGAGCGAAGCTCGATGTGTGTCGCAAAGCAGAGCTTTGCAACATCTTCAAAAGAAAAAATCTCAATCAACTTGAGGAAAGCATAGCTTTCCTAAGTCCCCGAAAGATTGAATCTTTCGGGGAAAAAGAATCATTTATAAGGGGTGGCTCGCTGCCACTCGCAGAATAATAAAGGGTGAATAATATCGCTGAAGAACCAAAGAAACCGTTGTACACCGTCGGCATATCGACAGGATTCTGGAGGATCGGAAAGGACCCGGCGCTGCTCGGGCTGGCGCAGAAGATCGGCGGGCTCGGCGCAACGGGCGGGATACGCTTCGTGCAGATAGACCTCGAAACGGTCGCAGAATTCTCAGAGCCGGACGTCAGGGCGCAGATAAGACGCATCCAGAGCAAGCTCGGAATGGACGAAGTCGGGCTCCACGGAGAGATTGGCGAGCTCATGGCGCTAGACTCGGCGGAAAAGCGCATCTGGGACCAGACACACCGGAGGCTCTGCCAGACGGTCAAGTTCGCCGCAGAAGTCGGCTTTCTTTACGTCAACGTTCATCTGTCAAACAAGCAGGTTATTTCTTTCACAGAGGCGCAGCACAGGACGCAGGGTTATTTCTATCCTGTCGTCGGGCCTGACGGAAAGGGTCTGCAGAATATCGTAAAGGACAACCCCAAAGTTTGGGACGAGGTCAAGAAACGAATGCCGCGTACTTTGGGGCAGAGCGTAACATTCAGGGAGGCGTACAGAAAACTACAGGAGGATAAACTTAGGGAATTACCAGTTCTTATTGAGCAGGAGGTAAGGAGACATCTTGAAACACTTCCAGAGCATCAGCGGACAGAAGCTACCAGAAGAGAATTGACGGAACAGTACAGGCGAAAAATAAGTCAGGAACTCCTTCAGGAAGCAAGGGACGAGGCAGGTTCGCCCAAATTTGAATTCGACCAATGGCTGAAATTAAGGGATGACGAGTCTGAAAGGTACCAGCTGGACGACGGCGAATGGGGAGCTTATCACGTGGTTGCGCACTGCATGAAGGAAAGCGGGGACACTTTCTGGAGCAGCATAGCGAAAGGCAAGGACCCTGAAACCCTTTACTTCGACGAGGAAACGGCTTTCTGCGCCGCTGTAGCTTCCAAGTACATAGAGGGGCATCTTACACTGAAGAATAGCAAGGCAAACCGCGATTTCCTCAATGGAATGAGCGTCAAGGAATGGTGCGAGAAGCACAAGCTCTACCTGCTGCTTGAGAACCCGGAATCCGGCGAAGGAGCTGAAGGGCTGTACAGGTTGTTCGACCCGGAACACTTCTATTACACAATAAAGAAAATAGGCTCGCCTTTTGTAATGGTTACCATTGACTTCGAGCACATGGTCTCACAGGGCATCGATCCAGACAAGGCATTGCCAGTCCTTCCCGATGACTTTGGCAAGATGATTTTACTGTTTCATCTGGGGCAGGCAGTGCCCTACGGCGGCACGGCGCACATCCCGATAGCCCGCGGCTCCATTGCGCAGGAGCAGATATACAAGTGGCTGTACATACTCAAGAAAAAAGGCTGGAAAACCGGATATATTATGTTCGAACGGGGCGGGGGCAGAACGGGACAGGGCAGGCTGCCCAATGAGGTATTCGAGGACAGCGTTCAGGCACTCCGCCAGATATCGCTGTACCTTGAAAAGGATGTCAAGCCGGAAATCCTTCCTCCCGAATTCTACGGCATATCGCTGCAAAACGAGGCTGTATGGTCGAGGCAGCTCGTGGCAATGAGAGAACATGCGTGGGACCCAATAGAAGGACTTCTGAGCGTGCCAGAGGAGAAGCACACGTTCCTGAGCAAGGCAGCTCTGGACAAGGGCAAGGCACAGGAATGGGAGAAGCGGAAGTTCCGATAGGCTCCTTCCCGCTCAAATACAAAAGCAAATCAACCAAGAGGCTTTGTTGCAAAAGTGATGGACATCTGTCGATGTCCATCGATGCATTAGGCTATCGATGCTAAACGCATATCGATAGCCGACTTTTGCAACAAAGCCCAAGAAAAGCTTTAATACATGGCATACTACAAACGTAGTATGCTGTACATGAGAAGCTTTTTTCGCTTCTCATCATGACATATGTATTGAATACGGCAAAACAGTGATTATAGTGGCAAGGCAAAAGAAGACAAATCCGAAAACAGCCAAGTCTGTTGCTCCTGGCGCGCCGGACGGAAAGACGCAAAGCGGCCAGACGCATGCGCATCAGCCTGATTCGCATCATGCGCCCGCAGACGCAAAGCTGAAGGCAAAGCAGGAGGCGTTCCGCAAGAGGCAGCTGGCTCTCGCCAATAAATTCAAGGAAGAAGTTCTCAAACGCTATAAGGACATCGTCAAGGCCATAGTCATATTCGGCTCATTCACGCGGCAGGACTTCCATGAGAAATCCGACATAGACATGCTTGTGGTCATAGACGACGTCACTGCAAGGTTCACGCCGGAGATGAAGGACGAGTTCGACGACAGGCTCTATGATATTGCCAAGCGAATTTCCGAGAACATGACCGTGCAGCCTGCCTGGATGCTGTCCGAATTCTGGGACATGGCGCGCATCGGCCATCCGCTGCTCTTCACTATCGTGCGCGACGGCTGGGCATTGTACGACACAGGTTTCTTCATTCCGGTGCGAAAACTGCTTGAGCTCGGCAAGATACCGACCACTCTCGAAGCTGTCGAGAAATTCATGGAGACGGCGCCGCAGAAGATAAACAGGGTGGAGACAGCCAAGCTCTACATGGTCGCGGAGGACTTGTATTATTCCATGCTCAACAGCTCGCAGGCGGTGCTCATGTACATGGGCCTGAACCCGCCCTCGCCGAAGCACACGCCGCTCGACGTGAAAGAGCACCTTGTCGACGCAAGCCTTCTCGAGGAGAATTATCTGACCGACCTCCAGAACGTGATAGAATTCAGGAAGAATGTGGAGCACAAGGAAACCAAGGACATCTCCGGCCAGCAACTGGACGAGTTCATACAAAAAGCGAAGCAATACGTCTCAAGGATGGAGCAGCTTCTCCTGCAGCTCCAGAAGAAGAAAAAAGAGACGATTGTCCACAAGAACTATGAAGTTATGATCAAAGCGGCTGTCGCGGCGCTAAAAAAGATAGACAAGCTGCCGCCGGACCCGAAAGATTTGCCGGGGGCGATAAAAGAGCAGCTGATCGACACGAAAAGGGTCGACTCTTATTTCTCGGACGTCTTCAAGCGGGTCATCACTATGAGAAAGATGCTTGACGAGGACAAGATAAACGAGATACCCCAGAGGGACATAGAGATGACGCGCGAGTACGTAAGGCGCTTCGTCCAGGATTTGCGCCCGATGATAGAGGCTACCCAAAAGAAGCCCGCCCCAAAGAAGAAAAAGGGCGGCAAGAAATGAGTTCTTAAGCCTTTGTGACATCATAAAATTCGATAAAAATGAGACTGCCAAAATACGCCTTGCTGCCGCTTACTTTCTGCCTGTGCGGCGCTGCTGAAGACCAATACAGGGTATCGGAGGTAAGGATGGGAGGCATTTCGACCGTGTACGTCAGCGGCATGATATACTGCCACGATTTCCCCGGCGGATCCGACGTCGACGCGGTGAAGAGGAAGACACGCGAGGGGCGCAAATCATATCTAAAAGCCCTGGTCGCAGACGACGTAGAAATGGAAAAAATACCCGAAGGCACGTTCGCCGATTCCAAAACATCCAGAGTCCCGAGAGACTCGGAGGCGTTCAGGGCGGCGGAGGGCGAGTGCAGGCTGCTTCTTTCCACGAGGCAGGCGCAAAAGCAGCCCTAAACAAACGCTTTAAAGCTTTTACTTCTAAGTAATAACTATGTCTGCAGACATCGGTGCTTTGGTGAGTCCGAGTCCGCTTACTTTCGTGCTTAGCGACGGCAGGACGCGGATATTCGAAGGATACGCTCTTCTTTCTGATGGAGAAAACGGCGATGTCCTGCACTACAAAGGCGTTCCTACGGAAATTGCATTCGGACGACTGGCGCGGGCTGTAGAAATCTACAAGGCAGTTGCAGAGCATTCGAGAGGCGTTATATAATGAACTACAGAAAATTGCTGGTTGCAGTGCCGTTCCTGGCTTCAATTGCGTGCGGAAATTCGGAACCGCCAAAAGGAGTTAAAATGTACAGCGACATGCTCTTTCCTGTCATAAATACTCAGCAATGGGTGGATTACGACAAGAGAAGAACATTCAATGATTTTAATTCGAACGGGACGCTGGACATGGTTTGCAGCCACGACAAAGACGGATGCGTTTACATTGTTGACAGGAAACCTGAATTTCAAGGCGAGATTTATTTTGGCGAACACGACGAGATTGTTTCAAGGACTGCTGCCGAAACCAGGGAAGAAACAGCCAGCTTTACAGGGGATTTCGAAGATACAAAAGCCAAGCATAAAAAACAGATAGAAGGGAGATAAATATGGGATACGAATTTCATGTCCATGGATTGTGGATACTCGGGGCAATTTCATTCTTCTTAGGCACATTAATAGCAGGAAACCTGCAATGGGTCGAAGGCACCACGAATGCATCATTTGTTTTGTCTGTAGTGATAGCGTTCCTCTTCATCCTGTTCGCCGGCGCGCTGTGGATCTCCGCAGCGGTCAACGCCCGCGTGGAGCAGAGATAAATTAGATGACTGCAAAGTACAGATGAGAAAGACAATCAGGCGGCAGCGACCTTTTCCAGCAGTTCCGTCCTCCGGATCTCTATGCTGCCTATCGGGTAGACTTTGCTGCAGTCCTTCTTGAGCTTGTGCTGTAGGTTGCCCTCGATTATGGCGTTGATGAACTCCTCGAACGTAGCTTTGCTGGCAGCTTCTTCGATCATGTCGTGCGCCATCTTGCGGGTCGCGTTCTTCGTCGAGCTTCCCACCCTCTTGATAAGCATGAAAACCGTCTTCACGCGTATGTGCACGCCGTCCTTGGTCCTGACGTCCTGTATGGCATCGACGCGGCGGCCGTGGCGCTGGACCATGCGGTAAATGCGCTCGCGCAGGACATCGTGGCCTACCAGCTTCGTGTGCGCCTTGTTGCCGTCTATCTTGTCTATCTGCAAACGCACTTTTACGAAGAATTTCGAGTAATTGCGCGATATGTCCATGAGGCTGACGTCTATCTTCCTTCCAACGAGCTGGCGGCTGTCCGCAGCAAGTGTCTCGCCGATAGGCTGGCCCCCGAGCATCTCCGGTGCCACGATCTCGTACCATGTTTTTTTTACTGCCATACTGATCCTTTTTCTTAAAAGAAAAAGTCTAAGTCTCACCCAAAAAGAAATGGTGTTCCTGAGAACTTTGTCTTCAAATACAAGGTGAAGTTCTTGACTTCACCTGTACAGGAAGAACCTTAGTTCTTCCTCGTATTATCCTAGAATGCATTGAATACTGCGGTCTAAAGACCGCAGATGAAACTCAATGCATTCTGGATGCCATGTTCCCAGATACCCATGGCTTTAGCCATGGGTTATAAGGAACATATCATCAACCTTACTTGAGTGAGAAGTTTTAAAAAGGTTGAATCCGGCCGCTAATAATTCACTCGTGGAGAATTTTATGGAATTCTGGATAGTGATCTTTGAACTCGCCCGGCTCCCTGCAGTCTGCCGCCGCTTCCCACGGATATACCTTCCATGTCGGGCTTACTTCTTCCACGAAAAAGTCCGGTACTTCGCCCGTTATTGTTTCAGATTTCTTCCAGTGGATTGCCGCCATCAGAACCCTGACTCCAGAATCTAAAGGCGGGATTTCATCGTTTGACATCCGGACTTCCAGGGGATATTCGTGCCCGTTTGCTTCCATCCGGAAAATGCATCTTGAATGGCCGTTTCTTTGATCTGTATGAGTTGCATCCCTTTTTCTCAGGCCGTTCCTTAGAACGTGCCTAATTCCATGCTGCGTCCTGCCGGAATCCACAACTTCGTCAATGACACAGGCTGTAGAATACGGATGTTCCTTCAGATACCATGCAAGCTCTTCCATGTTATAAAGTTTGACGCCTTTTTCCTGTTTCCCTATGCCAGTTTTCGGATCGGACGTATACGATTTTCCCGCTATTGAATAAGTGTGATGCCTTATGCCATAACCTTCCATGCCGCCCGTAACAATACAAGCCACATATGTTCCGCCCCGCCATGTGCCGATAAACGCATTCGGAACATGTTCATCGTCGCCGGGGTCGAAATTCCCATGATCTCGTAAAATTCTTGCCAGGCGCAAAGAATCATTTACGGTCTTATCAGTTTGGTAGTAAGTCTTGTCAGGCACAGACATACTTCAACTAAAAAACCAAATTTCTTAAAGTTGAGCTTTTCTTTGTAAAAGAAAATCTCAAGCAAAAGAAAATATTATGAATTTTGCTTAAAAACACTCTACTGTAATGCTTAGATATGAAATTCTCGCAGCTGGCTGACTTGTACGAGCGGCTTGACGGCACAACCAAGAAGCTCGAAAAAAGGGACATTCTTGCCGAGTTCTATAAAAAGTGCGCCGACACCGAGCTGTACAAGGCTGTCGTGCTCTCGACGGGAACCGTATTCCCCCGGGGCGAGCAGGAGCTTGGCCGCTGAGAAGCTCATGGAGAAAAGGAAACAGGTTGCGCTGGCAAAGCGCGAGCTGACAACAGACCAGGTTTTTGACAACCTGCGCAAGCTGCCGTCCATTGCCGGGCAGGGCAGCCAGGACAAGAAGATCGGGCTGATTGCAGAACTGCTTTCAGCCGCGAGCCCGAAGGAAGCAAGATACATCGTCCGCACTGCGCTTGGCCAGATGAGAATAGGAGTTGCAGCTGGAATAGTGAGAGACGCGATAGCAAAGGCATTTGACAAGGAACCGAAAGAGATAGAGAGAATATATGATATTTTAGGCGACTTCGGAAAAGTCGCTGAAATGGCAAAACGCGGGAAATTGAAAGCGGAAATTATAGTCGGCATTCCGCTGCGCGTCATGCTTGCAGACCGCGCTGCTGACCTGAAAGAGGCGATGGAAAAGTTCGAACATGTCGCTATCGAAACAAAATATGACGGCTTCCGCGTGCAGATACACAAGAATAACAATGATGTCAGGATTTTTTCGCGCAGGATGGATGATGTCACGAGGCAGTTTCCTGACATGGCTGCGATGGCGAAGGAAGGAATAAAGTGCGGGCAGTGCATTGTCGAGGGCGAGGCATTGGCGATAAAGGCAGGGCGCCCGCAGCCGTTTCAGTTGTTGTCAAAGAGGATACAGCGTAAATATCATATAGAGAGGATGGTAAAGGAGATTCCTGTACAGGTAAACTTGTTTGACCTCCTGTATATTGACGGCGAGACTTACATGAACCAGCCACTGGCTGAAAGATGGAGCGCGCTAAAGAAAGCAGTAAAGGAAAGCAAATCTTTCAGGCTTGCTGATCACATAGAGACAAAAGATTTCGCCGTCGCGAACAAATTTTACAAGAGTTCCATAGCATCTGGGCAGGAAGGCGTTATTGTAAAAAACAGTACTGCGCATTATCAGCCCGGCAAGCGCGTTGGGTACTGGCTAAAGGTCAAGGAGATACTTGACCCTCTGGACCTTGTTGTTGTCGGAGCGGAATGGGGAGAAGGACGCAGGGCCAGATGGTTTTCATCTGTGATACTTGCTGCGCGGGATAAAGGGAAGCTAGTAAGCACAGGCAGGATGGCTAGCGGCTTCACCGAAGAGCAGCTGGAAGAACTGACGAAGACGCTGAAACCGCTCATAATCGGCGAGGAAGGAAAAATAGCTGCAGTGAAGCCGAAGGTAGTATTGGAAATCGGATACGAAGAGCTGCAAAAGTCGCCCAAATACGAGTCCGGGTACGCAATGCGCTTCCCTCGTTTGCTAAATTTCAGGTCGGACAAATCTCCGGAGGACTGCACAACATTAAAAGAGATCGAAAAAATATACAGCTTGCAGAGAGGACGGAAATGAACGAACAAAAATTCCAGCTTGGCGTAAAAGCGCTCATAACAAACAGCAAGAAAGAAGTGCTGCTTTTGCGCGTCGACACGTCCCGCTTCAAAGACAAAAACAGCAACCTGTACTACTGGGACATACCTGGGGGAAGAATTCAACAAGGACATACCATCGAAGGCACGTTATTGAGAGAAGTCGAGGAGGAAATCGGGACAAGCGCTATAAATGTAGAGAGCCACTTCGATTCATTCATCTCGAACATCAAGATACCTCTTGGCAACAGAAAATTTGACGGCTTGATACTTTTTGTTTTCATCTGCAGGCTGAAAAATGCGAAGCAGAAAATCGCATTGAACGAGGAGAGCACTGAATACAGGTGGACTCCAATAAAAGAAGCGAAACAGCTCCTGACGCACAAGTATCCAAAATCGTTTATTGACAAATTAGATTCGCTTTAGAAAAACCGCCAATCACTGATCTTCGCAAATGAAAACTACGAGCGGCACTTGGGGCATTCTTCCGGCATCTCTCCCTCAACGCGCGCAGCGCAGGTCATGCACTGCCACGTCGGCTTATTTTCTTCGGGCATCCGTAACGAATATCGTACTTATCCTATATAATAACATGCCTGCCATGCCCCAGAGGAAAGGCAGCCACATCGGTATTCCGAGAACCGTTGGGTTCGAATAACTCCACACGCCGAAATATATTGCGGCCATCTCGCCGACGGGACCGAAGACAGCCGAGACGATATAGACCTGGACGTCCTTTTTGCCGTGCCATATCTTTATCGCGAACATCCACGATATGAAAAGAATCCCGGTGAGCAGGATGTTGTTCTTGTAGAAAAGAATGGTCGAGCCGATGCCAACCAAATAAAAGATTGTTTCGTAGAATATCTCCCTTTTGTTCTTCTCAATCAGCCTGAGCATGATCTAATTTATCGTTCTTGCTATTTATCTATTTCACACTTACGCATTTGGCCAAATTGCGCGGCCTGTCAATCGGCAGACCTTTCTCTTTAGCAATGTGATACGCAAGCAACTGCCCAGCCACTGCCGCCTCTATCGAGAACGGGAGCTTGTTGCGCGCCGAGATTCTTATTGCCTCGCCGAAGCGGTCGTCATCCCGGTTCGTGATTGCTATTATCCTCCCGCCGCGCGCCTTTACCTCCATCACATTGGAGATTATCTCCGGCTTATTGTCGATGAGCGCTATGACTGGCGTACCCTTCTCGATGAGCGCGAGCGTGCCGTGCTTCAGCTCGCCGCCCATCATGCCTTCGGCATGTATGTATGAGATTTCCTTTATCTTCAGCGCAATCTCGCGGGCTACAGGGTACAAGTAGCCGCGGCCTATGATGTAGATGTCGCCGCTTTTTGCAATGGATTTGGCGATTCTTTTTATCTTCTCCTCTTCCGAGAGGACGTTCCTGATGTCCTCAGGAATTTTAGAGAAATCCTTTTCATAGCCGAACAGCGACGCGAGATAAGTAAGAGCGATGACTTGGTTCACGAATGACTTCGTAGCCGCAACGCATATTTCCTGGCCGGCTTCTATGTTTATTGAGACGTTGCTCATTCTTTGTATTGTTGAGTAGGGAACGTTCACCAATGAGGCTATCCTTGCGCCCTTCGATTTCATCCCGTGGAGCGCTTCTATGACATCCATTGTCTCGCCGCTTTGGGTAACGGCTATGATAAGCGTTTTATCATCTACAAGATAGAAGTTCCTGAATTCACTTGCTATTATTGCATGCGCCTCGATGCCTGCCTTATTCAGAAAGTAAACCCCGAGAAGCGCGGCGTGATATGATGTTCCGGAAGCCACAAAGACGGTACGCTTCGCCGAAGAGATCATTTGTTTCAACTTTTCCAACTCAGGCATCTGCTCCGTCTGCAGGGAATTGACAAGGCGCCCGGCAACTTCGGGCTCCTCGTAAATCTCCTTGATCATGTAGTGGTCAAAATTTTTCTTCTCCTCTGTACCCGACCACTTTACTTTGGTTATTGCCTTGCTTACCGGATTTAAAATTCCATTGTCCAGCCTGTAAAACTCATAGCCGCTCTCGTTCACTATTGCGAATTCGTCCTCGTTGAAGAAGATTGTCTTATCTGTCCTGTCGGAAAATGCGTAAATGTCGCTTGCGAGAACATTCCCGCCCTCCAGCAGGCCTAGCGAGAGAGGAGACCCCCTCTTGAACGCATAAAGATTTTTGTCGCCTCGTATCATTAGAACTATCGCAAATGTCCCCTCAGCTTCATTCATGAAGTCCAAGACAGATTCTTTCACGGACTTTGTCTTGGTTTTCTCCTCAAAATAGTGCGCAACAACTTCCGTATCAGTTTCGCTGACAAATTTATGCCCGACCAGACGCTTCTTGAAATCCAGGTAGTTTTCCAGGATTCCGTTATGGACCAAAAATATATTTCCCGAGCAGTCGGAATGCGGATGCGCGTTTTCCTTCGTTACCCCGCCTGTTGTTGCCCATCTTGTATGCGCCACCGCCTGCGTGCATTTATTCTCCACGACGGGTTTAACTTCTCCGACTTCTTTCTCAAACAGGCCTGAATTGGTAACTATTCCAAACGAATCGTAACCCCTGTATTCCAGGCGCTTCAGCATATTGATTACTTCGTTGCTGCTAAAATTATCTTGACTGACTAATCCGATTATCCCGCACATGATTATTCACCTGTTTTCTCGAGACGTTGCGACGGCATCTCCTCTTCATTCCTCGGAGTGCCATACTTGCTCAACGGAACCTCGCTCTTGATGTCGTCCTCGATTGTCATGCAGGCAGGCACCAGCAGGTTTGGCCATATGCGCTTGCCCGGCATGACAGTCACGCGCGTGCCGAATTTCACATTGTCGCCGACTATTGCGCCCAATTTGCGGCGTCCGCTGTCTACACGAACCCCGTTGACCTCCATCTTCACGTTCTTGTCATCGAGACGCAAATTCGCAAAGATTGTTCCGCCGCCGACGTTGCAGTTGCGCCCGATTATCGTCTCGCCTGCGTAGCTCAGGTGCGACACGAATGAATTGTCCATTATTATCGAATTCTTTATCTCCACAGCCTGCCCGACCTTGCAGCCCCTGCCAATGGACGAGTATTTCCGTATGTAGCAGTTAGGGCCTATTATGCTGCCGGCGCCAATCGAGACGGGCTCCTCTATCACCGCTCCCGGCCTCAGTTCTACCGACCTGTCTATGCTAGAGCCGTACTTGTCGAGCATGTGCCTGTTCGCGTCAAGAATATTCCACGGATATGTCAGCGGTATCCACGTCTTTATAGTATGATTCTTCACCTTCCCCTCGCCTATCAAAATTTTTATCGCGTCCGTAAGCTCGTATTCACCGCGCGGCGACAGCGGAATGCTCCTAAGCGCGACGAAGACCGACTTGTCCAGCAGGTAAAGCCCGCAATTGACAAGGTCCGACTTTGGATGCCCGGGCTTTTCTTCCAGGCTGATGACATGCCCGTCCCTGACCTCCAGCACGCCGTATGCTTTTGGATTATCAGACACGAACGAGCTCATAACAATCCCGTCCATTTCCGACACGGCCTTTATGTCGTCCTCGCCATAGATGTCGTCGCCGTAAATCATGAGGAATTTGCCGTCGACGAGCTGCTCTGCCTGAATGAGGGCGTGCCCGGTGCCCAGTGCCTGCTCCTGGAAGACCAGCCTCACTTTCTTCTCGTTGATGAACTCGCTTATTATATCGCGCTGGCTCTCGTTGACGACCAGTATTATCTCTTCGCAGAAATCAAGGAAGCTGCATGTCCACCTCAGCAGGGGCTTGTTTGCGACAGGTATCATTCCCTTGCTCATCGTAACCGTGAGCGGAAGCATGCGCGTGCCTTTGCCCGCCGCGAGCACTACTGCTTTCATTATCGGCCCCTTTCTTGAGTGTTGAAAGACGCTTTAGCGTCATTCGGTTCAGGTCTCGATGAACCCCAAAGAACATAGGTTTCTGAAGACCTCATCTTTGATATTATTTTATGATTCATCCGATTCTTTTGACTTGAGTCTTTAAGAAATGTCTATTAAAAGTTTTATACTAGTGATATGAATATTCTTTTAGTAGTTGATAGCATGCAGGTTGTCAAGGAATTGAACGGCAAGATGATGGCAATAAACGCCGAGGAGAAGCAGATTTTCAGCGGGCTGGCCCTAAAGATAATGAGGTCGCTTTCCGAGGGCGAGAAATATCCGAAGCAGATCTCGCGCGAGCTGAAGATCAATGAGCAGAAAATCTATTACCACGTAAGGCAACTGGAGAAAAAAGGCTTCGTGAAGATAACGAGGAAAGAAGAGAAGAGCGGCGCCCTTGCGAAGCTGTACAAGCTCTCGAGCCCGGCGTTCGTTGCACGTTTTGGCGAGTTCCGGGAGGCCAGGAGGATTCCAAGGAGCGGATTCGAGCCGTTCATAAAAAACGGACTCTTCAGTGCAAAGATAATAGTGGGCTCGCCGGATCCCCACGGTCCGGAAAAGGCGAGGAGCAGGGACATAACCTTTGCTGTCGACCTGGCGCTCTTTCTTGGCACATTCCTCGCAAAAGTCGAGGCGCCTGCAGTGATAGAGGACAAGGACACGCGCTCCGAAGACCTTCGCAATAATTTAATCGTAATCGGCGGCCCTGTAACGAACAAGGTCATGAAAATGGTAAATGAAAAGCTGCCGGTAAGATTTGACGCAAAGAAGAATATAATTTCAAAAAACAAAGTCTACAAAAATGATGACTGCGGGTTCATAGCGAAAGCAGACAGCCCGTTCGGGCCCGGCAAGATATTGGTCATAGCAGGAAAACGCTACAGCGGGACAAAGGCGGCTGTACTGGCTTTTATCAGGCATTTCGACAGCATAGAAAACAAGAATTTCACGGTCGTTGAGGGACTGGACAACGACGGAGACGGGGAGATTGACGGCGTAAGAATACTCGAGTAATCAGCCCTGGCGGTACGCCATGCTTTCCTGCATCCTGTGCACCGCTTTCGCGCCCGGTCCTGCTGCGGAGGCTCCTGAATCTTTGCCACGAACCGGCCCGCCGATTTCAAATCCAAGTTCTCCGGCAAGCAACAGGGCATCTATTTCCCTCTGGTTTTCCGCAACGTCACACTTGTATAAAAATTCACCATCATCCCCAACTAATGCATGTGCGAATATGCCCTCTTCGCCAGCTATGCCGATTTCATTGCCGATGCGGATCCAAGAGGTCCTGTATAATTCCCTGTCAAGTCCGCATTTTAGCCTGAACAGCCTCGTTTCGGGTCTTTCTGGATGCAGCGGCATCAACCATTCGGGAGTTTCAAACGAGAACGTTCTCGAAGCGCTTTTGTATTCATTGTCGGAGGGCAAGATCAATCCGTCTGGATCGACAGGGTAACTGGCGCTGACATGAAGGACAACATCCCTGCCTATCAGGATGCGCGAGACGGAGCTTTCCGAGCCTACCACAAGCTCGTCGAATTCTCCTTCATACCCACCCAGTTCTGCCATGTTCCTTGCCACATATGGCTCGACAAACGTCCCATGATGCTGCGCAGCCACGGATGCGAACGGATGAAATTTTTCCAGAAAAAAACTTAGGATACCTTTTCCCGAGTAAGAATCAGCCATAAAATCGCCTATACGACTTCCTCTTCCTTTGCCTTCTTCTCGACTTCTTCCTCTATGTCGAGCGCCTCCGCCATTTCCTTGTATCGGTTGCGTATCGTGACTTCCGTCACGCCTACGACATCAGCAACTTCCCTCTGCGTCTTCCTCTCGCCTTCAAGCACGCTGGCGATGTAGATAGCCGCAGCCGCGCATCCGCACGGGCCTTTTCCAGAAATAACATCCTTTTCCTTTGCAGTCTTCAATATCTTTATCGCCCTCATCTGGGTGCGGTCTGAAAGCTTGAGCATTGAGCTGAACCTTGGGATGTAGCTCTCCGCTCTTGCCGGCAGTATTCTTATGTCCAACTTTCTTGAAATATACCTGTAAGTCCTTCCCAGTTCACGCTTTCCTATACCGGAAGCCTGGGATATTTCAGTAAGTGTCCTCGGTGTTTCGTATTCGCGGGACAATGAATATACAAGAGCTGCGATTATTGACTCAATGGAGCGGCCTCTTACCAGGCTCTTCTGCAGAGCCTTCTCGTAGAGCTTGGCAACTTCCTCGTGGAGCGTCTTCGGCAAACCAAGGAAACTTATCAGCCTTTGCAGCTCGCTCAGCGCGAAGGACATGTTTCTGTCCTTGCTTGTAAGCAATCTCTTCTGCCACTTGCGGATACGGAAGAACTGAGAGCGCTTCTTTGCAGGCACCTTGAACAGTTCCGTGGTGCCTTTTCCGATTTCCGTGGTCAGCCCCTTGTCGTGGCGCTTGTGCGTGAGCGGTGCGCCCGTTCTTGCACGCTTCACTTTCTGGTCGTGGTCAAAAGCACGCCACTCCTGCCCCGTGTCGACCATAGATTCCTCTAAAACAAGCCCGCACTTTGCGCAGACCTTTTCCGCCTTTTCCGGGTCTCTATAGAAGTGCTTGGAACCGCACTCGGGACATTTTTCGAGCATTTTTACCACGCCACATTCCTACATGACGCTCATGACCCTTCACGAACGGCATGCAGAACACAAAAATCATTGAACTTTGTCATTTATCACTTACTTGAAGTAACATCTTGGCTTCTTTCTCCAAACCATTACTTTACGCCGTAAAGTATTTAAAGGTTTGTGGCTTTTATAGGTGGTTTTTAAATATCCATCGGATTCTGGGCACTGGTGCATAAAGTGTTGCTTTTTGGACTTATGAGCTGATTGTTGCGTGTTTGAGCACAAAAACGCCCACCACATACATGGCAGATTCGGCTGTTTTACTCTGATTTGCCTAAAATTAACCGGGCGTTGCAGATTTGGTGATTTTTATTGCAATGAATGCAGCTAGTTTAATACTACGACCTTCAGGTCGTTCATATTAAACTGCATTCTTGCAAAAATACTGCGGGCTAAAGCCCGCAGATAAAAACAACTATACAAATAGAAAATAAGACAAGAGACAGACTCAAGAGTATTGGTTCTATGGAAGACACATATGATTCTCTTCTTGAAAGACTCATTGAGTTTTATGAGGAAGCAAAGAGAAACGATTATTTCGTCGAGACCCAGCACAGGATAGCCAAGGGCGGCAAGTTCACGGAGCTGGCTTAATGCAAGGAATATTTTCAATATTCCGGCATAGCATAACTATTCTTTTATGAGGTGGTTATGCTCATGTGGAAAGTGCTGATTGAAAATAATGCCCTAAAATTTCTCGAATCGCTTGACAAGAAACGTTCTGAGAACATAAAAGAAGAACTGCGATTGCTGAAAGAATCTCCTTTCCCAGACATTCATGGCAACAAGAAAGAAATCAAGGGTACTTCAAAATCTGCATTCAGGCTGCGCATCGGAGACTATCGTGCATTCTACACTATAGAAACAGAAGATAGAATAGTGAAAGTTACGGAAATAATGACTGCGGAAGCAGCGCACAAGAAATATGGTCGAATGGATTGATTCTAAGACTAATCGACAATTCTGCAACATTCTTCTTTATTGCAATGAATGCAGCTAGTTTAATACTACGACCTTCAGGTCGTTCATATTAAACTGCATTCTTGCAAAAATACTGCGGGCTTTAGCCCGCAGAT
>JAGVVU010000043.1 GCA_018304605.1 Candidatus Aenigmatarchaeota archaeon
CTCGTCATCAGGATGCGCAAAGAACCCGGCAACTCTTTTCATGAAAATAGGATATGAAAAATCTTTTTAAGAGCATCACAGCCACTTAGCGCTGGTAGGTATCTCCCCGTAGCATTTGTCGCGGTACTCGCAGTACTTGCACATCCACACTGTTTTCTTGTCTTCCCTCGCTTCGGGGTCCGGCGGCACTCCAGCTTTCAGGAACTTGTGCAGTGCCCTGAAACGGTTTATTATCTTGACGGCTTCTTCCTCGCTGTAGGGCACAGAAAACACCTTGCTCTTGAGATTGCGCTTGTCGACATAAAGCAGGATGCCGTTGTGAATGCCCGTGACGTGCATGTAGAGCTGCAGCTGCACCACGTTGTGCGGCATCGCGTCCTCGACGAAGTCAACGTTGCCTGTGGACTTCACCTCAACAAGGATGCTCTTGCCGCTGGCTTTCACAATTATGATGTTGTCAATCCTGCCTGAAACGAGAAAGTCGTCATATTCCTGCTTGAAAGGCAGCTCGGTGCTTACCAGTTCCACGTCCGGGTTCTTTTCGCTTTGCAGCACCTTCACGACAAAGTCATGGAGGATGTTGCCAAGCTCGAATATCTTGACAAGCTCGGGCGAGGTCTCCATGGGGAACTTGTACGAGTACCACACCTTCCGCAGGCAGCTCCCTATCTGGCTGGGATAATACCTGCCTATTTCCTTGGGCTTGTTCTCCTTGTAGAGGTGGTTGTCTATCATCTTGTCAAAGTCAATCATAAATTTCACCTGACTTCGATTCTTGAAGAAGCTTTGCTTCTGTCAAGATGTCAAAATCAATCATACAATCAGTCCCTCACAAGCTCGAACGAATGCCGGGCTATCCTGAGCCTGCTCACGTCATTCACGCGTATCTCAAACGGGACGCCGCTGCCTATTGCTTCAGAATACCTTTTGACAGGTTCCGTGCTCATCCAGTAGAGTTCCAGAAGCTTCCTTAACTGTTCAGGATTCGAATAATCTTCCATGAGTTTCACTTGACTGCAAGAGGTTAAAAGTCTATATAATGAACCCACAAAAGATTTTCGCGCAAGTGAGTTCATAGATAGTGCACAAGGAAGTAATATTATTCAGATTATTTCCTTGTAGCACTATAAAAACTGCTCCCATGAATAAATAAAATATGTCCAAGCGTGAGAAACTTCACAAAGCCAGCAGCACAGGCAACAACCTGCGCGACATAATTCTCGCGGGCTGGTAAACGTGCTGGGCGTCATACTTGCCGTTGCCACCGCGGTCAGCGACGTGAGAGTCGTGCTCATCGCGGGACTGGCAGCCACATTCGCCGAATCCATATCCATGGCGGCTGTTGCATATACGTCAACAAAGGCGGCGCGCGACTTCTACAAGGCAGAACTCCGAAGAGAGAAGAGAGAGATGAAGGACATACCTGACATGGAACGCAAAGAAATCAGGATGATATATGCGAGAAAAGGCTTCTCCGGCGCGCTCCTCAACTCGATTGTCAAAAAAATCACGTCCAACAAGAGGCTGTGGCTCAAGACAATGATGGAGGAGCTGTGGCTCAAGACAATGATGGAGGAGGAGCTTCACTTATACCCCGACGAGTACAATCACCCCGCCAAGGACGCCATAATAGTCGGCATAGCTGCGCTGATAGGCTCGCTCGTGCCGCTTATATCATTCATTTTCCTGCCGATACAAACGGCGATAATCGGCTCGATAGTTCTGTCGGTTGCAGTGCTTTTCATAACAGGCTACATCAAGGGCATGCTCACCATAAATCCGCTGAGAAGCGGCATAGAAATAGCGGTCATCGGCATAACTGCAGCGCTGGTGGGATATGTCATCGGCGCCGTGCTCGGCGTTGCGCTTTACGCAGCCTAGTTCAGTAGACTATTGCCAGTGTGACGGCGCCAAGAAGTGCCAGCAGAAGACCAAATTTCTGGTGCGTGAGCAGTTTCTCCTTATTGACTATTATGCCGAGAAGAGCCGCCAATGCTATGTAGCTTTCCGAGATGCCAACCGCTATCGCTATTGGCGTCAGTGTGAGGGCGGCAGCAAAAAATATCCATGCAATATTATCAAAGATACTTACGGTAACGAGGAGTCTTTTGTTTTCGTTGAGATGCTGAACGAGCTTGTGGGTGCGTTTATGCATTATTATGTAGAAGGCGCATACCAACGCTATGAAAAGGCTCATGAACCAGTTAGTTATAAGGAAGCTTGTCTCGCGAGACGCAATGCCAACCATGAAATTGGTGGTTCCCTGAAAAAGCGCGGCGAGAGCGGCGCCTTTCTCGAGCCACACTCTCCTTGAAAAATGGCGGGATCTCATGGAAACCATAAGGATTCCTATCATCAGTGTCACAACCAGCGCAGTATGCAGCGGCTCAAGAACCTCGCCAATCACAACAAATGCAAGCAGGGCAGAAACCGGGACTTCCAGGGAATATACCGGCTCAACCACAGCTATTTTTCCTATTCTAAGCGCCTCGAAGTCTATTATTGCTGTCAGAAATATGACGAAAGATGCACCAAGGAGCACCAAAAAACTGTAATCGCTTGCGAGAACAAGGCTGTGAATTTCCCCGTACACGAAAGGCGTCAGTGCCACGGCACCGAAAGCAGTTATTATGAGCAGCGGCTCCCAGTCTCCCAGTTTGCGAACCGAACGTTGTATAAGAAAGTCGCCGAAGCCCCAGCCAATAAGAGCACCGAGCGCGAAGAGCACCCCAATCTCAAATGCCATAAAACTATTTGTTTCCCTGTATAAAAACAGGCCAGAAATGCGGCAGATGCCCGCCGAATTATACGTTCAATTATATGTCAAGAACAACATGGCATTTCCAGTCCTTTGTCTTCTCCACTTTGAACAAGTGCCATGTCACAGCCTTGACGTCGACAAGCATATCGTGCTTCTTTGCGTCAATCTTGTCGCCCGAGAGTGTTGCTACCATTGAATAGGGCTGACCGGGCTTCTTTGGTTCCTTTATCTTCACGCCGACCTTCGAGAAAAGCAGCAAGTCCTTGTCCTTCCAGAAGACAAATTCCTGGAGGAAGTTGAAGAGCAGCTTCTCGACATCTTTATTCTCCAGCTTTATTGTTTTCCTTATTCCGGGCTTCACCGACCTGAGATTCTTCACCATCACGTTTGTAACTGCCAGCCCCGCCGACTCGAACATCCCGTCAAGAGTTTTGCCTGTCGCCTCGAACGCCACGTCAGCAATCGACACGTCTTCAAGATATTTGTAAGCCACACCAGTCACATCCTGCCTATTTCGCATTTCCTCAGTTCATCCAATATCTTTTCATGCCGATCCATGTTCCTGCCTATGAACACCAGCTCGGTTTTTTCTGCCGAAAATTCCTCGAAATCAAACCTGCCAAAGACGAAATTCATCAGGAAGCTGCCTGACTCTGTTACAACGAAGCCCTTGGCACGGACGATATCTGAAGGGAGGTTATAGAGCAGGTTTTCCAGCTTCTCCCTGTCCATGCTCCCGCCCCTGTAAACAAAGTGGCTGAGCTTGGATTCTTCTATGTGGTGATTGTGCTCCCGCTCCCCGACAACTTTTTCCACGTTCATATCCAGTATCAGCTCTGCATCCACCAGGCAGTTTGTCGTCCTGATTATTCCCGCCCTCGGGTTTATGCCCTTTATCAAGTTCTCTATTTTCGTGAGTTCCCCGTCGTCCACAAGGTCCGTCTTGTTCAGTATGATTGCATCAGCCATTTCGATTTGCACGCGCCCAGTGAAGCCGAGTGAGGGGAACCTCTTCATCGCGTCGGCGTCAACCACGGTGACTGTTGCGTCAAGCCTCACGCCCTCGAGAGTCGACAGGTCGTCTATGATTGCATCGGGTTCTGCCACGCCCGTTGTTTCTATTATGATAAGCTCCGGGTCAATCTTTTCCTTTATCTCCTTTATTGCAGCCTCGAACTCTCCGGTGAGCGAACAGCATACGCACCCGCCCTTCAATTCAATCATGTCAACATTTTTGCCTTTGACAACTTTGCTGTCTATAGCTATCTTGCCAAACTCGTTCATCAGCACCGCTATCTTCCTGTCTGCATTGTCAAGGATGTTGCGCAGCAGGGTGGTTTTGCCTGCTCCGAGATAGCCTGTGATAAGCGTAATTGGGGTTCTTGCTTTCATGAGAATCACTCTATAAGAGAATTTGGATTAAACCTGTTATGACAGCAACTATAATGCCTACTACAATAGTTAATTTTGTTAAAAAGCTATTTTCTTTTTGTTTTTTTTCATCTTGTACGTTTTTTTTGTAATTTTCAAAATCACACCTTAACTGATTTAATAGTGTCTCCAAACTTCTTATTCTTTCCTCATTTCTTACAGAAATTTCACGAGTAGAATCAAATTTAGCCATAAAATCATCTAATTGCTAGAGTTACATAAGATTCTACAAAATTTAGTAAATCAAGAAATTCTTCATTTTTATTCGTGCTTATAACTGTTGTTAAATTAGGTATTTTCATAACAAACGTAACCTTAACATTTGTAGGTTTTCTTTCTACAATCGGTGTTCCCAAATCAGAAAGAGGTGTATAGTCATATCTTAAGGCATCTGAACCTACCTTTAATTCAATTAAAAATTTTGTAGTAATAATATCAATTTGTATTGGTGTATCACTCCAAGCTCCATAATTTTCGTTTGTATATGAAATAAAAAAGTTAATAATTTTATTCTCATCAACTTTACTCTTTATAGTTTCCATAATTTCATTTATTCTTTGTTCTGTTATAGTAAAGTTTATTTTAGAAATTAGCTTTTGCCTTATCTTATCTAACATTCTGATACCTTATAGATTATTTACTTAAATCAACCTTTCACGTTGCCGACAGGAACGAATTTGCAGACTTTGCTGGATATACCTGCCTTGTGCACGGCGTCTATCACTTCGTCTATGTCCTTGTAGGCGCTTCCCGCTTCCTCTGCGAGCCCCGCGAAGCTTGTTGTGCGCACGTATATTCCGCGCTTCTCCATGTCGCGCTGAAGGCTGTCTCCCCTGTAAAGCTGCCTCGCCCTCGTGCGCGACATCGTCCTTCCCGAGCCGTGAGCGGTGCTGCCGAAGGTTTCCTTCATACCCTTTTCCGTTCCCACCAGCAAATATGAGCCTGTCTCCATCGAGCCGCCTATGATTACCGGCTGCCCTATGTCACGATATATTTTTGGCACTTCCTCGCGCCCGGGACCGAATGCACGCGTTGCGCCTTTCCTGTGAACCAGCACCTGCTGCCTTTTCCCGTTGACATCATGCTCCTCAAGCTTCGCCGTGTTGTGTGCCACGTCATAGACGCAGTTCATCTCCATCGACTCTGCCGACTGCCCCATCACCTTTGAGAAGCACTCCCGTATCCTGTGTAATATAACCTGGCGGTTGGCAAAACTCATGTTGATGCCGCATTTCATCGCCGTGAAGTAATCCTGGCCCTCTTTGCTCTGGAAAGGCGCGCATGCAAGCTCGCGGTCCAGTATCTTTATTCCGTACTTGGATTCCATAACTTCGAGGAAGACGTTGAGATAATCCGTGGCAACCTGGTGCCCGAAGCCGCGGCTCCCGCAGTGGAACATAACCACTACCTGGTTGGGAAAGATTCCCATCCGTTTTGCGATTTCCTTATCGACTATGTTCTCAGGCTTCACCACCTGTATCTCAAGATAGTGGTTGCCGCTGCCGAGCGTCCCAATCTGGTCCATGCCGCGCTCGATTGCCTTTGAGCTGACTTTTGATGCGTCACCTTCCATCTTACCGTTCTCTTCTATCCGCTCGAGGTCCTCTTCCCAGCCGTAACCTTGCTTCACAGCCCATTCCGCGCCGCCCACGATAGCCTCGCGGAAGGTATTCTTGTTAAGCTTGACAAACCCCTTGCTGCCGACGCCCGCCGGGACGCGCTCGAAGAGAAGGTTGACTAATTGCTTCAGATGCCATTCCGCAGTTATGAGAAACTATGCAATTCGCTATGAAATTATGATGGCGGCTAGGCATTGTGAAATCATAGACATATCCGTCATATTCGATATTTTTAATTTCCGAAACCTCATCTTTGATAAACTCGGAATTTGGAATCTCAACCGTTCTACAAAATTCTTGGAATGTGGGGAAACTCCCTGAAATTCTCACGCCTTTATAGGTCTTATATTTTCTTGCTCTTACTCTGCTCTTCATGTCTGAAATTTCAATTTCATTGCACTCGATCATCTTCTCCAGATTTTTCAGATATTCACGCTTGAAATTCAGATAAGAAAGCGCAAGCATGGAAAGCCTTCTCCGTTCTGCGCAATATTCATAGCCAATGTTACCCCATAATCTACTCAAATTTTCAGGCTTTGCTGATAATCTGAGTGCAAGCTTGTGGGTTGGCTCTCCGAATGTATTAATTGCAATCCTTTGCCTGTATATTTTATTGGCAACAACCCCAAATTCCAGAAGGAGATTTGTTATTTCCAGAATGAAGTTCATATTATCCTTTTCAAGACTGTCTATCTTGTTCTGGCTAAAACTAGGCTCAGTGAAGCTCGTCAATTCGCTCTTCCTCTGACATGGCTTATTAAGCTCTGCACCAAAGAGCCCGGCAAGATAAAGCCTTTTTATCCACTTTGGAGCTTTTCCAATCCATTTCGGAACAGATGTTTTTGTCCGAGATTTATTGCCTTTTGGAACACCAAGAGCATGGAGCAAAACACTCAATGCCTGGGAATTAATATGGTATTGCGTGCTTTTTCCTATTATTTCCTGTTTAGAGCCGGATCCAGTTGTGATCGTGCTTGAATAATCCAATGTCCTGATATGTGTTGCCTTGAATCCAAGCTCGAAAATGTCCTCTTTAATTTCTTCAAGATCTTCCTGTTTTCCTATAATTCTAGTAGACCAAATATCCATGCTTCTTTTTTTGGAAAAGTATGATCCTACCCATCCATCGCCTGTTATGAAACCAACAAGCTTTGCCAATATAGGTAATTTTGCAGAATTGTATCTCAATGGCAGGAGAGATTTTTCTTTAAGCTCTTTCACTATATTTTCCCTATTGCCTACAATGGATCGAATAGCATTTTCATCTAAGATTATATCACTAGACGGCTCCTCATATTCTATCCCATTAAATGGATGAATAATGATTTTTTGACCCTCTCTCATTTCGCTTGCTTCTATGAACTCGCTGCCCGTATACAGAGGATGATCAGAAGAAAGGATGATTTCATGACCGGTTTTTGTAGTTATTTTCAGGACTGGCTTGTCTGATTCCTTTGCCAAAAATATTACAGGCTTGTCATGCAGTTTATTGCTATTTTCAGTATCAATATAGCTAACTGTATCTGTGCATTTCTCCATTTCTTTTATTTTTCTGAAATATCCAAAGCGTGTAAGTATTCTTGTCTCCGGATGCAAGCAGTTGATGTCGAATCCTATTCCGCCGGGAGAAATGACGCCTTTCTCGACGTCCATCGCCGCGACGCCGCCTATCGGAAATCCGTACCCGGAGTGCCCGTCAGACATGCAATAAGCATAATTGATGATACCCGGCAGCGTGGCTACATTGGTTATCTGGTCATAAACCTGCATGTCCATCTGGGCGACTATTCCCTCGGTGCCTATAATCTTCGCAGGCACGTGCATGCCCGGCTTGTAAGTCTTCGGGATAACCCATTCAGTTTCGCTGACTTTCTGCAAAAAGTTTGGTACTGCCAAGTTTCTTCACCTCCATTTTGTCTTACAGTTGTAAATCCTAAGCTATGATAATTATACTAACGGGCGAGAAAAAATCTTCTTCTCACACACGCCTTTTATCTGTTGAAAGACTCTTACTTCTTCCAATCGTGACAGGCATGCATGTTTTAGTTACTTTAGAAACAGGCTATTTAAAGTCGTTCTTTGACAGCTATCCTTATGCGCTGCAAAGCAGTTATGTTCGCAAGAACTGCCAGCAGGACAAGCACATAAGTCAGGTAAGCCGCATTGAAATAAGCGAGCAGTATGCCGATGAACACAATAATCATCCTTTCAGGCCTCTCCAGCAAGCCGCCGCTTATCTCCCTGTTCAACTTTTCCTTGGCTGCGGCCTTGACATAAGTCACTGTCATCGAGCCGAAAAGGTACAGGGCTGCCCAGAAATAAGACGGCAGGTAGAATGGAGGAAGCGGAACCAGCAGGATAACAAGCGCGATTATACCTTCCATGTACCTGTCTGAAACCGTGTCAAAGTACGCGCCGCGTGCGCTGGCTGATTTCCTGTAACGCGCAACAGCGCCGTCCACAGCGTCAAGGAAGGCACCGGCAGCAAAAAATACGGCGGCGCAGATGAAGTTCTGAACCAGAAGAAAGTAAGCAGCAATGAACGCAGCCAGCAAAGCGAGGACTGTGTAGGCGTTTGCGCTGCCGAAACGTCCAAATGCTTTGCCTACAGATGCCGAAAAACCGGAGAATTTCTTGCGTCTCTTGTAAAGTGTCATTGAATAGAATTGAAAAATAACGCTTAAAAGCAGCTTACAGCTTGTTCCAGCCTTTTTTCTTGAACTTGCGGTGCACGCCCTTCTTGTAACCCTTGTACTTCTTCTTGTTGCGCTCGAACGATTCCACTTCCGCCATGCCTGTCACCAAAAGTCATCTGCTATAATTATAATCCCGCTCCTGATTTAAATCCAGCCGTCTATCGCGTGCCATTCCCTGTTGTCTCTGTCAAAAGCCCATCTTATCGTCTCATAAGCCGTCCGGTCGCCGCCATCCTGCGCTGCAGTCTGGAAGCCCTGCATGAAATATCTCAGTTTCCTCCGCGCGCCGGGCGGGTATCTTTCTTTCCACACGGTTTTTGCGGGGTTTTCCAGCTTGCCGGCGAACGCCAAAAATACCTGCAGCATTTTATCATGTCCATACTGCTTAAAGCCCGGCGCCATTTCCCTGTACGTGGCGGCGCCAAGGCTCCTCAATGAATTTGCATCTCTCAGCAATGGCTCCAGTTGCCGGTCATTTTCAGGAAGCTCGATCTCTCTGTATCTTGTTTTGTACGGCATATTCAATCTATCAAGAAAAAGCTTAAGTTACGAATCACAGGTCGCTGCAGTCGCGCTTGTATCCGCACGCTCTGCATATAAGCTTGCAGTGCTTCTCCTCAAGCATTGTTGAGCCGCAAACCTCGCACTGCATGAAAGAATTTTGGCTGTTCCAAGATATAATTCTTTAAATTCCTATAATTCAAGTAGTATAGTGAAAAGCAAAATTGACAGGCAGGTTAGAATGGAGGCTTTCGACGCGTTAGATAAGCTAAGAAAAGATAATCTACCAAGAAAGGAAATTATAGAAATAATAAACAAAAAGTTTGGCATACCTTCAGGAAACCTATATGATTGGTACAGTAACAAGCACATTCCATATGGACGTAAAGGGAAGCTAAAAAATATCCCAGAGTTATTTTATGTAATTGGAGCACTTCTTGGTGATGGCTGTCTATACAGATGGAGGTTGACAAATAATTTTGTACTCTTAATGGGCGATAAAAGATTTGCAGAAAAATATGCAAGACTAGTTACGCTTTGCACAAATAAGAAATCAAAAGCCTACATAAACAGAAATCAGAACATATGGTTTGTCAAGTCCAACAATTTTGAATTGTATTCTTTCTTCAAGAAATCACGCGAAGATTTGAGTTATCTTACAAATTTATTAAAAAATAGTGACAGGAAATGCTCTATACTGTTTATCGAAGGGCTTTTTGATGCCGAAGGCTGTGTCAAAATTATTAAAGAAAAGGCGCGAAAAACTCCTAAGATATGTTTAGATATAACAAACACAAATTTTGAACTTCTAGAAGTTTTTAAGAATTTGTTAAAAATCAGCTTTGAAATAGAAGCCAATTACTCAATCCAGAAGCCATTTGTTGGCAAAGACGGTTCAACAAGGAAAAAATCTTATCATCTTAGAATTTACAAAAAAGATGATATAAGAAAATTTCTAAAGAATATCAATACAACAAAACTAAAAGAAGAAAAAATTCCTTACGTCAATAACTGGTTAAATAACGGCAAATAACTATTTCATAGCAGCTCTGAAATGTCTATTGATTTCTTCCCAGTTGACAACATTCCACCAAGTTGCAATGTAATCGGTGCGCTTGTTTTGCCATTTTAAATAATAACTATGTTCCCACAAGTCGATACCAAGAACAGGAATTCTGTGTTGGCTTATTGGATTATCCTGGTTCGGCGTAGTCATGATTTCCAGCTGGCCTTGATTCAACACCAGCCATGCCCAGCCACTGCCAAAATGATTCGCAGCGGCTGCGGAGAACTGCTCCTTGAACTTGTCAAATGAGCCGAACTTTTCCTCAATTGCGCCGACAACCTCGCCTTCCGGGCTCGGCGCGTCCATTATCATAAGCGGCCAGAAGAAGCTGTGATTCAAATGTCCGCCGCCGTGATTGCGCACCGCCGTGCGAATTGCGTCCGGCACACCGGCGAGATTAGTCAGAAGCTCCTCGACGCTCTTGCCGTGCAGCTCCTTGTGAGGCTCGAGCGCCGCGTTCAATTTGTCAACATATGCCTGGTGATGCTTCGTATGATGTATTTTCATTGTCTGCTCGTCCATGTGCGGCTCGAGAGCGTTGTAATCATACGGAAGCTGCGGAAGTTTGAACGGGTACGTCATTTTATCATCTCCTTCTCAGGTTTTTACTTAAGGCTTTCAACAAAAGCGAAGCCCAAGGCCGTGCCGACCCAAAGAGCATGCCATGCAAGATATGCACAGGCAGGTCCCGGTGTCTCGTATTTCTCCGTCTTTTTCCGGATGCTTTGTTC
>JAGVVU010000034.1:0-2075 GCA_018304605.1 Candidatus Aenigmatarchaeota archaeon
GCGGTGGTGGCGGTGGTGGCGGTGGTGGCGGTGGTGGCGGATCAGGCTTCGGTTTTTTCGGCGTGGTTTTCTCTATCTGGTCAAATTCTACATTCCTCTTGTAAGCCGGTTTCTGGCCGTATTTATCCAAATTAGACAACTTCTTCCATTCGCGCTCCATTATTTTTAGCCCTTCGAGCGCCTCAGCAGCGTCGCTGTTCGCTATTGCCACGGCCTTGTCAATCATTATGGCCCTTTCATCCTGCTTTCTTCTCCATTCAGGCAGCTTTTCTACTGCTTCTATCAGGCCTTTCAGTTTCGGCACTGCGCCGCGCTTGAGCTTGCCGTCCTTCATCCATTCCTTGCGCCAGTTAGGGTAAAATTCCTCGATAACTGCGGCTGCGGCATGCAGGTCAGCCATCGCATTAGTGTAATTCGTCTCATTAAGCGTGCCGTCCTGATTTTTGATGTAACCTTTGCTGCCTCTTTCCTTGTATTTTGGGTCTTCTGGCATTCGCACACCTGACTTCTGCCGGACGGGCCGAAGTCCGCCGGCATGTTTGTATTACTATTTTTACCTAGGTCTAAGTGAATCGCAATACTCGTATTGCGTCCCTTTCGTTTCAAAAATCTTGCAAAGAAACGAAAGTAATTGACCTGTATTCTCTGATAACTTATGCCAGGAGGCGCAATAAAAAGATTTTTCAGAACTAGAACTCTTTCCCGAATTCCTTGCGCAGCATGTAAATGTGTTGTTCGTGTTCCGGAAGCATGCTCACGTGCTCGAGCAGCCTGCTTTCCAGCTGCTTTATCTCGCTCTTCGCCGCGTCATGAGTCATTTTCTTCAAGGAGTGCAGCATCTTTATCCTGTCTATATCACGCTCGAGCTTGCGTATATCAGAACGGACAGATCTCATGAGTAAATATTAGCCCTGCGAGGCTAAAAAAGGTGCCTATTGCCGGACAGGATACCTGTTCTTTATCTGTTTTCTCAATGATGCAATTAACCTGAACCTTGTGCCCAGTGGTACATGGCTGAATAAAAAACCAGGCGCACGTCCTGTTAGCCTCATCATCTCGTCCGTAAAATTCCCGTTCACCAGCATGTCGCAATTCGCCGCATAATGATGGACTCCTTTATGATAAAAATCAGGCCCCAGATACTCTACCCGGTACGGCGATATGCGCTTTGCGGCTCCCAAATCTTCTGTCCATGTTCCCGGCAAATACCAGACCATACGAATCACTTATTCCAAATCATGCCTGATGTATGCTGCTGTCTTTCCAGGCTAAACTTTTATGCAGTACATCGGACGGGAAACGGCGAGAGCATAAGGGTCTTCCCAATGGCATATTTTCATCTCACAGTCTTGTCGTGAGGCCCTGGACGTTGAATGCCGCGTTGTCCAGCGAGGTTATTATGACCGTATTGAGCCCTGGCCTGAGGCTTTCCTTTTCCAGGACGAACTCGAAATAGCCGCGCTCCAGCTTGACATATTCGCTAAGCAGGACCTGGTTGTTGTTCACTATCTTTATCGTATAGCCGCCTGGGCTGAAGACGTCCACAACATCGAATGCGAGCGTTCCTTTGCTGAAACGTGCATACTCCGCGGATGACAGGTTGATGGTCGCGAACAGCTCTTTTTCCCGCAAAGTGCGCTTGGTGAATGCAATAGTTGCAAGGCCGGTGAATTTCGAGTCCTGCCCCGCATCGAATGTCAAAATATTAAGGTTATCCAGCTTTGACTTGTCCAGGTATATGCTTTGCCTGGTGTTCACTGCGCCGTTGTATATGACGTCGCCGTTGAGCTTAACTATAAGCACCCCGGCATTGTCGTAAAGGCTGAAGTCAATGCGGGCCTCCTGGACCTTCTCCGGCTCGTTGATCTTGAACGTGTACGTGCTTATCTCCCGCGGGTAGACATTAGCTGATATTTTCACGTTGTCAAGATCATAGATTGCAGGGGCCCATATGCGCCACTCACTGCTTCTGGTTTCTATGCTGACCTTTCCCGCATGGCTGAAAGCGAATTCGTAGTGGCCTGCCTCCAGCGGCTGCTCTGCCACGACATTCCCGCCGGCCCTGATTATCAGCG
>JAGVVU010000034.1:2110-69736 GCA_018304605.1 Candidatus Aenigmatarchaeota archaeon
CGGTTATGTCAAGGCTTATCGCGACAAATTCAGCATTGCCAACGTCGAGCTCTATCGCATCCGAGCCGAAAAGCAGCCCGTTGCTGATGCGCCGCGAGCCTATATTGTAGACGCTAGTCTGGAGATAATTATCAGCCGCGAAGCTGGCAGTGAGCGTTTCCACGTCGTCAAAATCATTGGCGCCTACGAAAATGGGGCTGCCAACACCAAGGAGCGTAGAACTCGCCGGCGGCCCGTAAGCAAAATCCAGCCCGAACAGGGCCAGCATTATGCCCATGATTACCAGACCCCCAACGAGGAAATACACAAAATCGTTTGCCATTATATTCACCATTACCCACGTAATGTTACTACTTTTAAGTTAGTATAACAGAAAGCTTTAAAAAGGCTCCGCTAAGCTCCTTTCTTTCGCAAAGAAAGTAGCTTGCAGTCAAAGAAACATATTATTTTTATTCTTTCCAGTAGATCTTTCTAGAATCTAAAAGAAGAAAGGGTTATGCGAGAGGGCGGATTTGAACCGCCGAACGGACTAACCGACAAGATATCTCTGCCGGCGGTTTCTGAATTATTCGCCGGAGGATAATTCTTGAGTATCGCAATCACCCGGCCTTATTTCGAAAAGGTCTCATTACTCAAAGAGTAATCGGTGAATCCTTGCGCCTTTGACCATGCTTGGCTACCCTCGCTTTTCTGTATGCAGGAAAAACCCTGGAAAAAGAGGCGTAATATTTTCCCGGTTTTGTCCTTGCATCTGAATAACTAGTTTAGATATAACTTATAAGAAATAATCTGTTTTTCTTTGATGTTTCTTTCCGCAGGCGCTCTCTTTTTAAGAAAGGACTTATTTCATGCCCTGCAATTCGCGCTTGAGGTCCATGAGCTGCTTCTGAAGATCGGTCAGCGATGATTCGATGTGCGTGACTTCCGAGCTCTTCTCTTCCGTCATGGTCACGCCCTGCGGCCTCAGCAGCTCGGCGTCCATCTCGATGACGCTTCTCTCAAGGCGCTGCATAGTCGCACGAAGCACATTCAGAGTGTCGCTCCTCAGGGACTCGATCTCCTGAAGCACGGAGAATACCTGCTTGGTTGTGGAAACATACAGCTTCATCTCGTGTATGGTAGAGATTATGTCCCTGTACTTATCGACTTTCACGAAAAGCGGCGCGGCACTCTCCTTTTCCTTGAGCTGCGCCATGGGCATTTGCAGGGGCATTTCTTCGTCAGGCATCTCCATGACTTCCTTTATGTCCCGCATCTCCTTCTTGTCCTTCGAGAAAAACATAGCCATCAATTTTACTTATCGTTCCTGATTTAAATAGAATGCGACGGCCGGGATTCGAACCCGGGTCTCAACCTCAATGCTTCCTCTTTCTTTTGGTTAAGCTTTTCTTCCCAAGAAAAGGTTATTGGCAAGGTCGTGTCCTACCGGCTAGACTACCATCGCAATTCTGATGGACGCAAACAAACAGACGAATGCCAGCAGTCTGCGTCGTTCTGTTGAAAAGATTGTAAGAAAATATATTAAAGCACCTTGATCATTCCCAGAACTGCTTCGGACTTGTTTTCCGGGTTTGCGGATATCACATGTTCTGATATACCCACACCTTTAGGTGTGGGTTTGTTTTGAACATGGGATCCCGAATGCGCCTCTAATACATGCCGCCTAAAGGCGGCAGTTTCAGGCGCATTCAAGATGAACTCGTCTCTCTAATTTTCTCCAACAGGCGGTTTGCATACTGAATACTAACCGGACCAAGAAAAATAAAAATTAGAGTTAAAAGAAAAAATCTCTAAACTTTGAGCTTTCTGACCCATCTCTTCGATACGTCAGCAAACGCTTCTTTCGCACCAAGACCGAATGCGAGCGCGAATCCAAGGCCGACCGAGGCTATGATTACCAGCAAGATGTTATTCACCAGACTTGCTGATATTCCCAGTATAGGCAACGCAAGCGCGATTGAAACGTACAAGACAAAGAAGAACAGTGTCTTGCCGACCAATACTGCGTACAGGCTGTTTGCCTTCCTCAGGTGGCTCTTGATGTATTCTGCCAGCACGTAGCCCACAACCATGATGACTGCGGCTCCGATGATCCTTGGTATGAAGGCGTTTATATCGGCGATCCACAAGGACAGCGCCGTGATGCCAAGGACTTCCCTGGACAATGCGGCGGTTATGAATCCGAGATATATCCACCACTTTGCTATAACAGAAAACAGGTTTGAAACGCTGATTGCAGGCTTGTGTGTTTCCGTTATGTAGTAGTCCAGCTTGACTCTTTCGAGAACTTCCTTGACAACCCTTCCGACAACCTTTCCGACTACCAGGCCTATGACCAAAAGTATCACGGCAGCCACGAGGTTTGGAAGGAACGTCACTGTATTCGTGGTTAGTTCGCCCAAGATGTCGACTAACACCATTTTTTTACTCCTCCATATAGAATTCCGCGGCTTGTGCAAACGTGATTCCCGCGTAATTCTCCTTTGTATAAATGGCTAAACCCCGTTAATAAAGATTTTGCTAGAGGAAAAGCATGAAAAATCACGGGAAAATCACATCTTCTTGTGTTGGAAGGTGTGATCACAATTTGGAAAAGAAAAAAGCGCCGGCGGCAGGATTTTCATCCGTGGTAGCATTAGCGGAGCCACCTAAGGTTGGTAAGACCTTAGGAAGGATATCCTTCCTCGGTTTTGAACCTGCATGTGCGTCCTCAACAGACGTGCGAAGCACGCCATTCGCAAAGGCACTCTAGCTCTCAAGGCTAGCGCATTTACCAAGCTCTGCCACGCCGGCATTTATTATCAACTCTACATCTCTAAGGATTAAAAATAGCCGCATGACTAATCATATAAAAATGAAAACAAAAAGAAAAATTTATTTCTTCTTCACGAGAAATGAGCCGATTACACCGCCGATGAGCCCAAGAACCAGGCCTGCGATTGCCGCAGCAACCACGGCTACAGCTCCAAGCGCTGCGCCGAATCCGCCAAGTCCGAGTGCCCCGCCGACTGCCGCGAAAAGCACGCCGAGTATTATTCCCTCAACGAGCCCTCCGATAAGGCCTGCCAAAAGACCCACTACGAGTCCATCCGTCACGCTCTTGACTTTGGCAAACCATGCAGCTACCAATCCTCCGATTATCCCGCCAACGAACCCCAAGACGGGGTGCGCCAGGGAAAGGACGATGGTAAGGACGATGAAAGCCACGGCTCCCACCAAAACTGCTTTCCAACTTATAGCCATAATTCTAATTGTTTCGGCGGGCTTTTAAAGCATGGAAGCGCCGACGGCAGGAATTTCTCCAAGGAAGAATAGCTCTTCTGTGGCTTTGAACCTGCAAGTCCTAGGGACACCAGTTTTCGAGATTCGCCTCACAATTAAGTGATCTGGCGCAATGCCAAGTTTCATGGCGCACAAAATTTGCACGCCTTTATGCGACGTCGGCTCTTTTTAATACGTTACAGCAGTAACCTTTAAAGTGGTTTTATGAAGGTCAAAATAAACGACAACTCAATAGAGGTTGACAAGGATTCAAATGTATTTGATGCCCTTAAGGCGGCAAAAATCAATCCCGAGACAGTTCTTGTCAAGAGAAACAACAAACTAATTCCCCATGACGCTGCTTTGAAAGACAATGATCATATACAGACTGTAACGGTAATCTCAGGTGGCTAATCATGAATTGCAAATGCGGCCGTGATGCCGTTTATCTACGCGTGCAGGAAGGGGTGCATTACTGTCCTGCATGCTTAAGCAGGCAAACAGAAAGGCAATTCGAGAAAACAATATCCAAGGGAAAAATGCTCGAGAAGAACGACACGGTGGCTGTGGGGGTGAGCGGCGGGAAAGACTCGATGGTGCTGCTGCATCTCATGAAAAAACTTTCGGAGAAGCTACCGATGAAGCTCATTGCGGTAACCGTGGATGAGGGCATAGCCGGCTACAGGGACAGGAGCATTGGGGCGATAAACGAATTCGTAAAAGCCATGGACATAGAGCACCAGACGTTTTCCTTTGAAAATGAATTTGACATTACCATAGACAATCTTGTCAAAAACGACCCTTCAATCAAGTCATGCACGTACTGCGGCGTTTTCCGGAGAACCCTCCTCAACAAGGCAGCAAGGGAAGTCAGCGCCACGAAACTAGCTGTCGGGCACAATCTTGACGACGAGGCGCAAAGCATACTCATGAACGTGATGCGCGGCGACGTTACCCGGATGGCGCGTCTCGCAAAAACATCGGAACATTTCGTCCGTCGCATAAAGCCGATGAAAAATATCCCGGAAAAGGAGATTGTGGCATACGCCATACTAAACAACATACCATACTTCGACGGCGAGTGCCCAAACTCCTTCAACAATGCGCGGCGGGACGTGCAGGCACTGCTCAACAACATGGAGCAGAAATATCCCGGCACGAAAAGCAACGTAATAAGCTTCTACAGAAAACTGCCGACATTAGAGGAAAAAGGAATTATCATGCGATGCGCGAAGTGCGGCGAGCCTTCCTCGCATGAAACATGCAAGGCTTGCGAGCTGCTGGATAAAGTCGGGACAAAGTGACATCTAGAGGCAGTTTTTAAGTGTTTCTGATATTTGCATAGCATGTCAACCGTAGTTATTAAGCGAGCTGAAACGGATGATGAAATATTATCGATTATTCCATTAAAGCAATCAGACGATTCTGAATGCATCAAACAACAAGTTCCAGAAGAGGTTGCGCTACAAAGGGTTATCGAATGGCGCGAGATGCATTATGATGTATGGATGGCAAAAGCGGGGCTTGATGTCGTTGGATATGCCGTCGGCAAGCGGCAAGATGGGGGATATCGCTCCTACGGGATCTATGTAGAACCAGCTCATAGAAACAGGGGGATAGGAACCCTTTTAAAAAATGCCCAGATTGAACATGCACGAAAATGCTATTGTGAATACATTTGGTCAAACGTTTCGGAAAATAATAAACCGAGTATCAGGGTTCAGGAAAAACATGGCTTCGAGTTCGAAAGAAGCGGGGCAGGATACGTTGTTACAAAGAGCCTGAAAGATTTTTAGACTCCGGCCGATTCAGAGCTCATTAAGGTATCACAAAGGACACCAACTTAAGACGTGGTCTTAAGCCTGAGATTCTCCACAGCCAGAGCCCAAACTAGTCCAATGAAACACTAAATCCTTCCAGAAACGAACAACGGACTGAAGCGCTTTGCGCTTCCGTCCACCTGAGCTCTGATCTTCATAACAGATTATGTATCCTTCAGCCCCGTATTTAAAGCTAACCCAAAAAAGCACCTAATCAAGCTTTCGGTCTTTCGCCAAGCTTGCTTAATATGGAATTCGCCTGCGATATCAAGTCCTTTGCGCCGATCTTCGGCTTCTCACGGATGAGATCCTGAAGCGTTAAAATTTTCTTATTTAGCAGCCCTCTCTGCACTGAAACGTCTGTCTTCAGAATTGTCACCGGCAGCACTTTTTTTGCCTGCACGAGCTTCTCCAGCGCGAATTCCTCGTCGTAACGCCAGCCTGTCAGGCGGATGCCAACACCCTTCGCGTACATCTTCGCGTGGTCGGAGAATTTCGTGTTGGTGACTACCCATGCTGCGTCGAACTTGTAATTGTTCTTTCCGTTCTTGCTTCCCAACATAATGTCATTCAGCCGTGCTTCGACCTGCAGGCATATGTTAAGCCCGGTGAACCTGTGGGGGTTGAAATGCCTCTTACACTCGACAAGGAAGCTTCTCTCCTTGTTCGCTATCACATCAACCTGATGCTCGACATTCATGCCTTTTATCAGCTTGTTCCACATGCAGCGGTAGCCATGCGCTTCAAGCACTTTCTTGACGTAAAGCTCAAAACTTATCGGATCAAGGTTTGCTATCGCCTCGCGAAGCATGAAAATCGAGGAGCCGTTGGCCATGTCAAGCTCGGCAAGAATCATGGTATAGATCTTGTGGGTTGTCATCCCGTTCTGGACCGACCCCGCTATCTTTTTCGCTATCGACCTGGCCATATCCGGTGCGACGCCTGACCTGACGCATGTCCTGACTATCTTTTCCTGGCTGAATTCTTCCTTCCTGCCATCTGCCTTCAAAACGAACATAATTATCAACCTGCCTGTTTCTTTTGATTATTTCTTTTGATTAAACTTTTCTTTATAAGAAAAGTTTACGCTCAACATCTTTTTCATCGGGTTGTCCGCAACGAAGCTGCCCCTGCAGGATTTCTCATCGAACCGCCCGCCATCGGCATCCTCGTCTGCCGCATAAATAAGGAAAGGCACGGGCCCGAAAACATGATTGCCGGTACTAGAATCTGTGATGTGATCGCTTATAACTGCTATATTTATATGGCGGAGCCTCACCACCTGCGAAAACACTTCCCTGTCTATCTTTTCAATATATTTCACCTTCCCCGAAAAGTCGCGGTTATGGGCGTTCGTATCCGCGCCGTTAATGTGCAGGATAACAAAATCATATTTCTCAAGTGCATCAGCGGCTTTCCTGGCGCGCGAAAGCAGGTCGTCTTCAAGCTGGCTGAGGGGCGTGTTTATGATATCTATCCCGAGGTATTCTGACGTGCCCCTAACGATGTTGACACCGCTTATGGAGCATGCCTTCATCCTGTATTTTTTATTGAAGGACCCGACCTTTCTATAAGCGCCCGCTGACCGCAACAGGATGAAATTGGCCGGGAACTTGCGCTTTTTATTCGAAGGATGGCCCAAAAGCAGCAAGCGCGAACGCTCCACATACTTGTTGAGTATATCAGATGTCTTCCTGGCTCCCGGATTGAGCGGCTTTATTTTCTGCGGGCTGCTGCCCATATCACCATCGCTTACCTGTATGCTCAGGCCCTTTCCCGAGAGGACGAGCACGAGGCGATGACCGACAGCCCTGCATAATTTTGTCTTTATCCCGTCAATGGATTTGATTTGCCTGTTAAGGTCCTTTACCATCACATCAAGACCTCTTTCGTCGCGCCCGGCCCTCCTGTCCCTGATCGTTTTACCGCGCACAGTTGCAAAATTTCCGCGGACGCAGACGTCGCTCTTTTTCAATTTCAATCCGATCCCGAGGGCCTCAAGATAGCCGCGCCCCGGCTCGTCATGCCATGAGTAGCCAAGTATCTCCAGCGTTGCGACGCTTGACATACTCCTGGGATTATAGTGCGGCGCATGCGGGCCGGACCATATGCCGCAGGTGCTGTTGGAAGCCAGCATGTCCAGGTTCGGCTTCTTTGCCTTGGCCAGCGCGCTTTTTTTGTCTGCCACTCCATCCAATATGACAAGAAGAGATTTTTTCATGAATATCACTTTCTTTTTTCCATGTTATCCAGTCTTTTCTCTATCCTTTCCAGCCTTTTTTTCATGTCATCCCACATGTCCAGAACTATCTCATGCGGCGGCTTTGGCCTGAACTCCTCAGGGATAGCCCGCCTCTTTTTCAGGAAATCAAGGATTTTCTTTTCCTTTAGAGAATAGTATTTCTTCCCTTCACGCCATTCGCCTCTGACGAGACCAATTTCCTCGAGCAGGTTAAGATGAAAGTCCACAGTCTGCGGCTTCTTCTTTATTTCTTCGGCTATTTCAGTCAGATACTTGTCCTTCTTCTCCAGGCTTAGCAGTATCTCTCTTCTGATGTCGCTGGAAAGCGCCTTGTGAAGTATCTCGTCAAATATCGGCGGCATAACATTACTTGTTCCACTTTACTATTAAAGTCTATATTTCGGGTTTAATGGGATACACGAAAGCTTTAAGTATTTTTCTATTCCACTATCATATGAAAGTCGAAAATACAAAAGAGGTGGACAAAATGAACCTGATAAAATATGTTCTTGACATGTTCAGGGAAATGCAGAACGAGCGCCGACAGTGCTATGAATGGTGTTTTGAAGACCCTGAAAAAATGGAAAGACGATTGCGAATATATGACGAAGTGAACATGACAATGAGAGGACAATACTAAATACTCAGAAAAATGAGGAGGTGAAAAAATGCATCCGCATGAAAGACATGAAAAACCGCCACATGAGGAGCTTATCGAGCTCGTAGAAAGAAAATTCAGGGAGCTGAACGAGCGACTTGACGACATGGAAGCAAGGATAGAAAAATAGTTTTATTTATTTTTCCTCCCAATATTTTTCTTTCTTGTTTTCTCAACTTCAATTACTATCGGACCGACGTATCCGCACCTGCAGCTGTAATTCCCTGTTTCAAGCCCTATGAAAAATTCTATGGTCGGCTTCCTGCATGACGGGCAGATTTTGACCTTGTTTTTATTAATCATATCTTCTCAACCAGCATCTTTCTTCTGCCGGAAAGGATGCCGTATATTTCATATGATTTTGCCGTCTTTATTGCAGCGTTCAGCTTCTGGCGCTTCTCGGCGAATATCGTGAACAGGGCTTCTCCTTCTTTTACGCTGTCGCTTATCTTCTTGCTCAGCAGCACGCCTGCGCCCCGGTCTTTCGGGGTGCCTGCGGCGCGGCAGATGTCGACAAGAGCGGCATTGCTGATGCTTGAGACTGTTCCGCCAAGCCTCGAACGCACTGTGAAACTATAAGGCCCCACATCTATGTCTTCAGGCTTTACCTTTGGGTCGCCTCCCTGGGCTTCTATTATCTCCCGCAATTTGCGCTCGGCTTTTCCGCTCTTTACCATCAGCTCAGCTATTTTCCTGTTCCCCTTGCCGGCCATTCCGAGGAGCATGCCTGCTACGGAAGTTGCTTTGTCAAAAACGTCGCTTTGTTTCATATTCATGACTACTTCCAGCGCCTCCCTTGCCTCAAGCGCAGGACCTACAGCGTAGCCGACAGGCTGGTCTCCGCGCGTGACCGCACAATCAACCTTTATTCCCATGCTCTTCCCGATCTCTATGAAATCCCTTGCCAGCTTTTCCGCCTCTTCCCTGTTATTTATTTTCGCGCCGGTGCCTGTCGGGATGTCTATGACAAGATATTTGCAGCCGACTGACTTCTTCTTGCTCATCACGGAAGGAAGCAGCAGCGGGTCAAGGCCGAGCGGGTGCTCTATCCTTATGAAAAGATCGTCTGCAGGCGCAAGGTCGACTGACCCCCCCCAGACAAGACATCCTTTTGTCTTCCTGATAACTTTCTTTATCTCATCAATATGCAGATCGACCGGCGCCAATATTTCCATGCGGTCGGCCGTTCCAGAAGGCGACGTAATGGAGCGCGATGATGTCTTTGGTATTGTCAGGCCCGATGCGGCTATTATCGGCACGACAAGCATTGATGTCTTGTCTCCAGGCACTCCACCGATAGAATGCTTGTCAACCACAGTCCCGGGAAATTTGAGCCGTTTGCCGGTCTCTATCATGGCTTTTGAGAGGCTGATGCTCTCATCGAGCGTAAGGCCGTGTATGTGCAGGGCTGTAATGAATGAAGCCAATTCCAGGTCGTTGAGGTTGTGCGCGATGACATCGTCAACAATTGTCCTGAGCTCCAGGCAGGTGAGCTCATGCCCGTCAGTCTTTTTCCTTATGTACAGCTTGCTCACAAGAGGCTTCCTCGGCTCGACATAGACTTTGTCGCCGCTCCGGATTTTTATAATTTTCTTCAGGTCGTGATAGAGCACAATCGTTCCCGGCTTGATGAAATTTCTTGTCGTATCAACTGTAACAGTCACTTTCCTGTTCCCTTTTGTTAAAACAATCTTGTCCAAAGGATGCACGCCAAGCTCAAGTGCATCCTTCTCATTCACTATGCCGATCATCTTTCCGCCGGCATTCAGCTCCAATACTTTTACCTTCATCTTCATCTAATCATCTTCTTGACCCCTTTTTCTGTGATGACCGCCGTGATGTATTTCCATGGTGTCAGGTCAAAAGCCGGGTTGAAAATCCTCGCGCCTTTCAGGTTTGCGTGCAGCTCAGAAGCCGGGCGCTGCTCCATCACTATCTTTGGCCTTTTGTCAACCGTGAAAGAAGACGTTATGACGTAAAACGGCTTCCTGTTCTCTTTCGCGACAACGGCCAACGGATGCGTTCCGACCTTGTTGATGAGGCCCTCATTCCTGAGCGCGTCAGCGCCTACCACGACCATGTCGGCATTGCCTATGAAATCGCTGATCGCAGAGTCGATTATGTAAGAAACTTTGACCTTATTCTTCAGGAGCTCTTTTGCGGTGATGAGGCCCTGATCCCTCGGCCTGGTCTCGGTGACTATGACTTCCTTTATTTTGGATTTGTTTTTTACGAGAGCTGCGACGACAAAGCTCGAGTGGCAATGGGTCAGGACAACCGAGCGCTTGAATATTCTCGAGGCATTTCCAGCGGCTGCGGTCTTGGACGCTTCGAGCTCTTTGATGACTTTGTTGATGCCTTCCTGCGACCTGGATTTTTTCACCTTTTCTATCGCATTGAAGAGATCAACCGCCGTCGGCCTCGCTTCGAGCAGCTTTTTACACTCCGTGTCGAACTTTTTGCCGAATCCGTATTTCCTAGAAAATCCGGATAAGTGTTTCAGGGATTCGACCGTAATGTTCGTCGCGCCCTGTATCTGAATTTTCTTCAGGCGTGATACGAAATCCATATTATTACTATGCAGATTGGGGAAATATATAGTAAACCTGGCGGATTCTAGTGCCTTAAGAATTTTCCATTCACAATAAGCACAATGATTTTCGACAGCAAGGACGACAAGGTAAACAGGCTGAAAAAGGACGTGCATGACATGGAGAGGCGCGTGGAGAGCAGCCTGCAAAAGATGAATGAGACAATAAAGACGCTGAACGATATAATACTCCGCCTCCAGAGGGAGAATGTCCAGCTGAGAAGCGAGAGGGATTTCCTTGTGGAGCGGCACAAGAAGATGCTGAAGCGCGTTCCCGTCCCGGATCTTGCGGCAGAGATAAACGAAAAGCTCGTAAAACCGGCAGCAGGAAAGATAAGGGAAAATGCGGAATTCGTTCAGCTCCTCGCGAAGGAGGGCTTTGTGGAGCTCAAAGATCAGGGGCCAAAGCGCCAGGCAGTCGCGAGGGATCCGGTCAGCGAATTGAAGAGTACTATAATCGACGTATCCAGCAGGAGCCATGGGAAGTCCATAGACAGCCTTTTCGAGATAGTCAGCAGGGCGGGCAAGATAAGGGCCGACGATGCAGCCAGAAGGCTGAATGTTCACGAAGTCCAGATAGAAGAATGGGCAAAAATACTGGAAGACCATGAAATGGTTACACTGAAAAAATCCCCGATGGGCAAGATGGAAATCGTAAAAATCTAAGACTTGCAAACAACGCATCCGTCAACGCCATGGAATTTTCCAACCTTTATCAGGCCATTGCTGATTATAAGATTTGAGACCGAGCACATTTTTGTCGAGAGGTCTTCGGAAGTTATCTGGTTCTGATGCAGCTTGCCGCTTATCTCCTTTATTTCATCCTGCACGGCCTTGTTCTCCAAAAAGCCGCTCTTTCCGCGAAGCTGCCGAAGATACTGCGATACGGCAGGCTGGCTCACGTCAAGCAGCTTTGCCACCTCGCCCTGATTAAGATTATAGCTGGCTATCAGCTCCTTAGCTATTGCTGCTCTAAGCGTAGGCAATATATCATGGACAACAACCTCGCAAACGGTTTTCATGCTTAATCAACCCCTTTCTTGATGACCATTATTTGATTGTGCGAAGACTTTAAATCTATAAGCCTGTTTTAAAAAATATGACTCCGTAGAAACCCTGTGAGAAAATCCCCATATTTATTGCACTCGCCCCGTGCATGTTGCCGAATCCCTGTTGTTATCTATCCCATTCATCATATCGTAGAGTATTGAGATTTTCGAGCTGAACATCTCGTCCGCTTTCCTGCCGGTGGGGTCATGAGACGACGTTATTATAAACTTGTCCCCTGCCGCGACATCGACGCTGGAAATTCCTATATTGACGCCGTCGACCGTCGCGCTATTGACGCGTATGCCGCTCACTCCGTTCAGCAGCTCAATTGCATAGGAATCCTCGGTCATCTTTTGGTTCAGAAAGACAAAGTACTGGAAGCCTGCGCACGTCGACCTCGTTTCGGTCCCCGGTAGGATTATCACGACAAAAACAACGGCGATTATAACCGCCATAAGGGCAACCCAGGTGTATTTCACCAGCATGTCGGGGCTGAATTTCATATCCATCATTTACTCACCATATTTTTATAGTGAACCCACAAAAGAATCCGGACACGTCTGTGGGTTCACATACAGTGCACAAGGAAGTAATAATCATCCGGGTTGTTTCCTTGCAGCACTATAAGACTGACGTTTCTTTAGCATCAAATATGTGAACAGGCCGCCCAGATTGGCAAACACAAGATTCCTGAGGAACTCCAGTATTATCCATGTCGTGAAGGCGGCCGAGACGGGCAGCCACGTGATATATGCGCCAAAGAATTTCGAGCCAGTCAGGGATGCTGTTGTAGACTCCACGCGTTCGTCAAGCATTTCTGGGGACATGCTGGACGCGCCCGGCAAAGACAGCGCAAGCGTCCGGACTGACTCCTTCAACTCCTCCTTGAACGAGGATTCGTATTGCGCCTGACTGGCCAATATGGAAGAAAACACTCCCAGAGAGATGATTATATTGACGATAAGGAGGGTCTTTCCTGCTGTGCTGGAACCGACCCTGAAATTTACCCATTTTTTCATTTCCCTGGCATACATGCCTGAAAAACGGCTCGCGTAGGAGCATGACAACAGGGCAATTGCCAGGAATACGCCTGCTAATGTCGGAAACAGGACTACTGCAAACAATGCGCCTATAAACCCCGAAATGATTCCAGCCCTCCACACATCCTTTCTGCTGCCGAAATATGCAAGAATTGCTATTGCGAGCGTCAGGAAAACCAGAGACATGACAACAAACGCGAAGGGCCTGAGAAGCATTCCCAGTGCGTTGAACGTGTCTGTTGATGCTGAGAAAATAACTGATTTTATTATATGATTGTAGAAATTAACAACTGAGGCTGTGGAAAAGCCGCTGAACCTGAGGAACAGCAGGAAAGCGAGGAAGGAAAGCGAAGTTAGCAAGACGACTTTTTTCCCTGCCCTGTCCAGATTTAGTCGCATAATCGATCATTTCTTTTTTCTAAGGAAACCTTTCTTTTCACCACTGACGGATGTGTTTCGCACGTCATATGACTTCTCCAAAAAGCTTGATGCTTTTGACTTTGATTTTTTCGGCGGCAGAACCAGGTAGATGACGAACACCACAACGCCCGCGATGACCGCAAGAATTATCATGAACGTGAAATCCGCCGGCGCGCCAGCTGAAGGCAGCTCTATGGAGCCTGCCTGGCTTGATGCCGCGTCCAGAAGTCCCCTGACGTCATCCAGCAGCTGCTGTGCAGTGAAGTAGTCTTTTGCCTCAAGAGACTGATTGACCTGATAAAGCTTGCTTCTTGCATTCAGCAGCAGGGACTCGATCTCCTCGACATTGGCACCGGCAGACTTGAGGGAGGTAACGTTTGATTCGAGTTCGGACAGCAGAGACACATATCTGCCATATTCCGGGAAAATCTGCTCCTGAACTGTCTGGTTGCTGGGCTTGAGGTTGATGCTGAACGACTTGCTCGCCCTGGCCGATGTGTTGTGAGTGGTGACTTCGATGGTCACGGCATAAGTCTTCACATCAGCGCTGGATGGCGCCGTAAAATTTATAGTGAAACCGGTCTCGTTGTTCTTCACGCTCTGATTCCATTTCACAGGCGTTACGGATGCCCAGGTCAGTGATGAAGAAAGCGTTATATTGTAGAGCGTCGCGTTGCCGTTGTTCTTTACCGCCACCACCCTCACCACTGATTCTCCCTGAGTCATTTCAAAGTTCAGAGGAGCCGAGGTAAATATAATCGATGATGTCCTGCTTGTCGTGTTTGTCGTGGACGAAGATCCACTGCTGCTTGAGCTGCTCGAGCTGCTGCCCGTGCAGTTGCCGGGCGTGCCGAATTCAGAGGGACAGGTCTGCCCGGAGCTGCAATTGTCCACCCCAAGCCATGCTCCGGAGCTGCATGCTCTGGTCGTTATGTTTGTCACGCAGATGTTGGTGCCTGATGAGTAAGCGCTGTTGTTGTGATAACAGTTGGTCGTGCTGCTTGCATTGCACCAGCCGTAGCTTGCAGATCTGCTAAAATTATCGTAATCGAAGAAGCATGCAAGGCCAACTCCCTGAGGCATACAATTCGAAGTTGAATTGCACAAGTCCACAGTGTATGCCCAGATGCCTGTGACCGCAGACCGGTTGCCCGAATTCGAGAAATTTATGGTACCTGAAAAATCCGCAAAAGCAGCTGCGGAGAATAAAAGTAAGAAAATTGCAGATGCGCTTATTGCCCTCATTTCAATCACGGAATCGCTCGGAATAAAAAGTTGTATATCGTAAACCAATTGCTCGAAATTGCCGTGCCTGAAGGGATTACCATCCTCAAAATCACGGTGAATGTGGAAGCCGTGCTAGCCGTGTGATTGATGCCCGTAGTCCCGTTGTACCTGTTTAGTATGTTGAACCTGCCGGTCGTGTTGAAGTTCGTCTCGTTCCTCATCGTCGCATAGAATTCCGTCTCGCTTGAATTTGCCAGGCTTATGTTGTTGACGCCGTCCGACCAGTTATACATCTTGAACTGTATTATTCCGGGCACGGCCGCGCTGAAGTTGAGCGTGAAATTGAATTCCCAGTAGTCGGAGCCGTTGATTATTGCCGCGCCTTTTGTTATCATGACAGACGTGCCGTTTATTATGGGCTGCGTGGTTATGTTGCTATAGGTGCCGAGAACAGAAGACGATACGTTATACATCGTCAAATCGCTGCTGTATAGCGTTGAATTGACTGTTGATGTCGGAAGTGCTGAAAGAGAGGTATTGACAAGCATTGTAACAGAAACATTGGCACCTTTTGCCAGAGTTGGCGTGTAAGTCAAATTGACCTCAGTAGTACCTACGTTGGTGCAGACGTCCGTGGCAACAGGACAAATGTCTATGCTTCTTGCCAGGTCGTTAAGCGTGACGCCTGAAATATTGACGAGAGTATATCCCGAAGGGAGTGTTATCCGTGTCTTGTTGACTGTCGTGACACCAGTGATCGTGAAATTATACACTATCGTCTGGTTCGTCACGTTCGTATCTACATAATTAGGCCGCATCGTCACGTTCGCATGGACATCCCTTGTCTCGCCCAAGCCTGAAGATATCGGGAAGCTGCCTGAAACCGTCTCATTGGTGCCTATGCTTGCCGCGCTCGTTATGTTCGCAGAAATATTCGCGATCACGGGAGCTGTTATGTTGAGACGGAATACGACCAAGAGCCTGACTGCATTGGCCGTGCCAACCTGTATCGGGCCTACGGTAATATTTGTCAAATTTATTCTCGTCTGATTGCCGAATGTTATGTTGCTGCCGAAGAGCGTCGTGTCATTCGAATGAAAAATCCCGTCCCCGTCCGTGTCATTGTATATGCTGACATTCACGACGAAAGCGGAAATATTATTGGCTTCGACGGTAGTATAAGGAGTGCTGAAATTTACCAAAATCGAGGTCAGGTTGATCGTGGAATTGGCAGCGAGCAGCGATATGTTGAGCATCGTGACGTTGTCGCCGGAATTAATATAGCGGGGAACCTGGCTTGTCCCGCTGACCGTCAAAGTGGCGTCTGCGAAGACTGGGCTGACCAGAAATGCCAATACAAGAACAACTATGAGCGCTTTCATTAAGATATCATTGTGGTGTGGCGAAATATAAAGATTTCAGTGTTTACGCGACATTTCTTCTTGCTGCATGGCCGCTTTTCCTGGCTGTAAAAGGCTCTATCTTTATGGACCTGCCGTTCGTAACGTTCACAAAGTCCGCGTCAAGATAGTCAGAAAACTGCCTGTCGAGCAATACGCAATGACCATGCACTTCAAATTGCCGGCTGGCATAGTTAAAATGCAATTTTCCGCTGCCAGAAAGCTCCTTTTTAAAAAAGTTATCCCACTGTCCCGGATACAAGAGAGTCATAGAAGTGGCATCCCTAGTCATGTTTCTCACGGCCACTATGCTGCCATCGCCTGGCCCGAACGGCAGAAGAATCCTGCTGCTACCATCCCTGCAATATTCGACTCTTGCTATATACTCCATATTTTATCACAAGCGTCCCCGGCGCGATTCGAACGCGCGACCCCCTGCTTTCCCGGACGACGCATTCGAAGAATGCGTCAGTCTATCTCTCAGATATGATGTCATCATCACACAACCCGCCGGCTGTGCTCTGTTCACCTCCATACCTGATAGGAGGCAGGTGCTCTATCCAAGCTGAGCTACGAGGACTTACAGTAAAAGTATACGGAAATCGTTAAAAATAACCCAAATCCATAGATTACCAATGGAAATCGGGTTCATCGGCGGCTTCATCATTCTTGGCGCCTGGATATACGAGGCCTACCTTTCATGGAAAAAAGGCGAAACGCCCGACATAAAATTTATCCTCGCGTATGTCGTAGGACTTTCGTTCTTGACATATTACACATTCCAGATAAAGGATATGCCTCTCCTTTTCTTAAATGGCGCAATACTCTCCCTTACGCTTCTCGAGCTTGATCTGGCGCTAAGGCAGCGACATAAAAAGAAAAACAAGCGGCGCCAAACCAGAAAGTCGTCGGCTAATTTATGAATACCTTCAGCTTGTCATTCACCAGCGCCCTGAGAACTTCCTTGCCGACCTCGCTGTCCTTTGCCACGCGTATCTGGCTGTTCTTGCCAAGAGTAGCTGAGAACAGATATTCGTCCTCGACGTAGAAATTCACTATCTTGCCCGGGCGCGCCTCCAGTGTGAAGACGATGTAGGCGCCCGTTTCCTCTTTCTCGAAATCAACCGCATTGCCCAAAGTGGCTACCTTTGGGGAAATCTCTATGCTTATTCCAAGCTTCTCCTCGAGCGCTTTTACGGTTTCTCCGCCCTTTCCTATGATTCTCGGTATCACGTCATTTTCGACCCTGACTATCGCCTTGTTATCGCCGACTATCTCCACGACTGCCGAGTGGTCGAAGCGCCGCAGCTCAGCAAGAAGCTGCTTTTTCGCCAATTTCACCAGCCCAGATTCTTTCTTGCTGGCATCTTTCACTGGGATTATCACGTTCTCCTCGCCGTACGTGTAAATTTCGTATTCCAGAGCCGCTGTTTCAAAGTTCTTCACCTCAACCACCGGACGAGCCAGGTCTGCTTCTGTCATTCCAGTCGGGGTCCGGACAGTCAGCGAAAGCATGTAAACCTTTTCAACACGCCCCTCTTTTATGTAGATTATCGTATCGATTATGTGCGGAATCATCCCAAGTTCCACGCGGCCGATGAATCGCTGTATGGCATCTATCGGCTCTGTCGCGTGCACCACGCCTATCATGCCTATGCCTGCCAGCCGCATGTCGGCGAATATCTCGAAGTCGTTTGTCTTCCTGACTTCGTCGTATATGGTATAATCAGGCCTTACAAGCAGTAGCATGTCAGCAGTGTTTTCGAAAGATCCCTTGAGCTTTGCGTACTGCGTTATCTCAGGCTTTACCTGAAGGTCGCGCGGAGATTCCATGGTCTTGACTATCTTTCCTCCGGACTCCAGAAATTCGGCTATGCTCGCGGCGAAAGTACTCTTGCCAGAGCCGGGTGGACCTGCTATAAGAACGCCGTCGACCTTTTTAGACAGCCTTTCCTTAAGCTTGTCAGAGAGCTTGTACTCGTCAAGCGTCAGCTTCGTTATTGGCCTGACCACGGTTATCTCTATCCCGTCCGAAAATGGCGGACGTGCAATCGCGATTCTCATGTCGCCAAGCTGGACAACGCTGGCCGTATAGCCGCTGACTTCCACAAATGAGTCATCCTCGTAGCGCGCGGCATCCATTATCTCCTTTATTATTGCCTCCAGCTGCTCGGGCGTGGTGCGCTCCTCAGATATCCTGACAAGGTCAAAACGGCCCGGCATTCCTCGTTTTGCCACTGGCATTGTGCCTTCCTTGAGATGCAGGCTCATGGTGTCCGGAGTCATCATACCGGACAATGCCGTCGTTTTTTTCTTCTCATACGGCTTGAAGTATCGCGACTTGACGCCCTCGGCCTCCGCGAACATGTACTGGACATAATCCGACGTGTATATGGTAGCGGGCCGCTCTTTGCAAGCTGGATCTCCTCATATGTCTGGCGACGCCCGCTTTTCGTCATCGTCACGTTGCTGTAGAGCGTGCGCAGCTTCTTCATCTCCTCAAGACCCTTGAAGCCGATTTCCCGGCCCTTGGATGCCTGAGCACGCAATTCCTCAACAGCAAATTCCGGAATGATTATTTCCGCTTCTGCTATTTCCCCTTTCTCTATCAGATCAGTAAGTATGCCCGATATGAGCACGCTCGTGTCTGGTACTATTTTTTCTTTCATTTAATTCACCTTTTTTATCAAGATATTCGTTTTTGTAACAACATGCATCGTTACAAATGCCTTGCCTTTATTCTAACATCATCTTTTTCCAGAAGAAGTAAGAGTCAAGATTATTATGACAGGTGTTTATTTAAACCTTCTGAAAAGCCGGCTGCAGGATTGCTCCCCGACGTAAGCAGGACCAACGCGCAACGCCCGGTTTTCATTTTTTGTCAAGCGAAAGCGAACTCCTCTACTACAATACCACATTCCCTGCAATACTTGCTGTCATGCGCCGGATCGTACGATATCTTGTCCGAGCCGCATTCCATACAGTTCATATACCACACCTCTGACAAGAAATAGGCTTTTATTATAAAGGCTTTTGCTGATTCGCAAAATATTTTTCAGAAAGAAGAAATGCTTTTAACCTGAGTCACTAAAAACCTGTGAACTGTCACTCAGAACCGATTATGTCTTTTATCCTCTTGATATTCCTTATCTCTACCTCCTTCTCATTGCCGCTTGCCATGTTCCTCAGCTTGACGACCCCGCTCTTCGCTTCCTTCTCACCGACAACGATTGAGTATTTTATCCCCTTTGAATTGACATATTCCAGCTGCTTGCCCAGACTTCTTGCAGATACATCGTATTCTGCATTTATGCCGAGCTCCCTGAGCTGCTTTGCTATTTCCACGCAAAATGCTTTTGAGCCTTCGTCCACGTTTGACAGATAAACTGCAACCTTCGTCTTCCCGAAATCAACCTGTATGAAGCCCATCAGCCTGTCGACGCCGAGCGATATGCCTGTTGCCGGTGTTGGTTTGCCGCCGAACGCCTCTATCATCCTGTCGTAACGACCGCCTGCTGTAATTGTCAGCTCGCTGCCGCGCTGCATAATCTCGAAGATGTTTCCAGTGTAGTATTCCAGGCCGCGCACCATGCTCATGTCCACCTCGGCAGAAAACCCGAATTTTTCAAGTCCCTTAAGCAAAACATAAAGCTCATCTATGCCCTCCTTGCCACTTTCGTCTTTTATGAGTGGAGAGGCTTTTTTCACGTCGGTTATTTTCACGAACCTCATTATTTCCTTTACCTTATCCTCGCTGACGCCCTTGCCTTTTAGCTCCTCCACGACTTCCTTCTCCCCTATCTTGTTCAGCTTGTCCACCGTCCTCATCACGCTGACCGAATCAGCTCCCAGCGAATCCAAAAAAGAGCTTATTATCTTCCTGTTGTTTATGCGAACGTAGAAATTTGACAGTCCAATCTTTTGCAAAACGCTGCACGCGCACGCGACCACTTCCACGTCGGCTTCTGGACCTGCTGCGCCTACTATATCTACGTCAGCCTGGCAGAATTCCCTGTAACGCCCAGCGCCCGGGCGGTCGTACCGCCAGACCGTGCCGAGCTGATAGCGGCGGAATGGCTTCGGCAGGTTAGGATTGCTGGCGGCAACGCGACAAAGAGGTACTGTGAAGTCAAAACGCAGGCCAAGCTCCCTGTCACTTTTGTCTTTGAAATAGTAAATCTCATCCTTTATCGCTTCCCCGCTTTTTGCAGTCAATAGCGCGAAGTCTTCAAATGCAGGCGTATCGAGCGGGTCGAATCCCCAGCTCTCGAACACGGCACGCGCCGTGTCTAAAATAAACTGGCGCTTTATCATGTCCTCAGGCAGAAGATCTCTCGTGCCGCGTGGCGGCTGGAATTGTGCCATATCTATCACTTATATCTTTGTTCTTTCCGATTTAAATCGGCAGGGGCTTCTTCTGCGGCCTTGCACTCTTTCTCTCATTCGCCGTCATTTCATAGAACCACCTCATGCAACCACCTAAAAATATTCACTAAATTCCATCCTCTTCACACCTCTTTGTGAAAATTATTTTCCCTTCAGAAACAAACAGAGCTAGCTCTAGCTTGTCGGCTATGTTAATGCCTAGCGTCTTGCGTATCTCAACAGGCAATGATATGCGCCCTTTCTCGTCGACAGAAACAGTGAATTTTACGGAGCGATCTCTAGATCTTGTGAACTAATCCACCAGTTTTACACTCCATGTTAATCACAACAATCATAGAAATATCAAGCCATTTAAAGTTTAGGTGGGAGGAGGATGTTACTCAACTGGCTGCAGACCAAGAGCGCCTATGCCGGCTTTGCCGAGATTTACGATGTGTCCTTCCCTGTGCTCGTATACAAGCTTCATGAACGCGACTACATCAGGCGGCAGCTCGACGTCCTGAAGGGCTCCTATCTGAATTGGCTCTGTTATGTTGGGATTATCGTAGTGCGGCATATCCAAGTGCACCTTGGTACGAGAGATGTAGACCCTGATTTCACCTTTTACAGGACTCTCTCTCAGGGCCATCCAGGATGTCTCTGCTTCCATAAAATATGTGCCATTGTACAGTCCTCTCTCTTTGTAGTGGACTTCGCATATGACTCTATCGGGCCTCTCATCAAATAACGTGTAGTACAATCCGTTCTCATCAAAATGTTTCAGGCTTTTCCTGTTTATCTCCGCCATCACAGGAATCTTTGCCCTTACCATACAGCAAAGATAAACCAAATCTTTATAAGAGCTTGCAAAAATTATGAATTCATGACAAACCAAGTCCACTGCGCGCACATCCTTGTCAAGACAGAACAGGAAGCAAAAGATGTTTTAGAAGACCTAATAGACGGCACTAGCTTTGCATCTGTGGCACAGCAGAAATCACTGTGCCCGTCGCGCAAGCAGGGCGGCGACCTGGGAAGGTTCGGGCGCGGCCAGATGGTCAAGCCATTCGAAACGGCTGCATTCGCCCTTGAGAAAGGGCAGACGTCGCAACCGGTCAAAACGGAATTCGGCTGGCACATTATCAAGCGGCTGGGATGATAATGAATTTTTTAATAAGGCAGATAGAAAAAAGGGATTTCTCAAGGATTCATGAGATTGCACTAAAAGGCTGGCTCTTTGCATATGGATATCTGCCAAAAGAATCCCTGAAGGGCTTGGTAGACGAATACTATTCTGATGAGAGCCTTACTTTTTCCCTTAATCGCGTGGAAAGCGGCACGGATTTCTTCGCAGTCGCTGAGCTTAATGGCAAAATAATCGGCTTCTGCCATGTAACTGAAGAAAACCAAGAAGGCGCGGCAGAATTATTGCGACTTTACCTGGATTTAGATTACATGGGTCATGGAATAGCCAAACAGTTATTGGTGAACTGCGAAAACTTCCTTCGGGACAAAAGCTGCAGGAAATATAACACGTTCTGCAACAAGCACAACAAAAAGGGCATTGAATTCTATCTAAGGAATAAATTCCTCCATATAGAAAACAAAGACAAGGAAGACGAATTCAAAAACGGGAAAGTTCTGTGGCATCTTGAGAAGACGCTTTAATTACTCTTTTTCTATAATGACTTTGGATTTCTCTATTTTCGCTACGAGTTTGTCTTTGACATCAAGAGGGAAAGAACTGTCTTCAACTAATGATTTAGGTATATAGATTATCCAGCCACCACGATCTTCTCTATAGTTCGCTTTGATGTTAACTTTTGAAGTCATATCTATTCTTTAGAATACAAAACTATTTATATTTAGCTTAACAAATGTTATAACATAAGTGATAACTATGGAGAGTGTGTACTTAGGAATTAGAAAGAATAAATTGAAGGCTGTAAAACTTCAAGAGAATAATAAATATTTAGGACTTGCTTCTCTTACAGAAGGTTTCAAAAATTCAAGTGTTAGGTTACCAACAAAACTGACTCCGGAATTGGGGGAAGAAATCGGCATTCATATAGGTGACGGACATTTATCATCTAATCGTTACAGGTACAAACTTTTCGGTAACATAGACGAATCTGAATATTACGAGAATTTTGTGGCTGGATTGTACCAAAGGCTATACAACATAAACGTGAGATTAGAAAAAAGAGAAAGAGATGGTAATATCATAGGGTTTGAATTTTGTTCTAAACCCGTATGGATTTTCAAAACAAAAACCATCGGATTGATAACAGGTAGAAAAGACAATGTGTCAGTTCCCATCCTAATTCTAAACTCTAACCCGGCAATTTTGCGGGCATTCGTAAGAGGCTTATTCGATACAGACGGGAATCTTTATTTCCAAAGCAGATATGGCTACAAAAACTACTATCCTCTTATTTCTCTTACATCCAAGTCAAAAGATTTATGCAAGTCGACATGTGAAATTCTGACAAAACTTGGATTCAAGGCAAATTATTACACAACACGAAATGAGGCAGTTGTCCAATTATATGGATATGAAAATCTTTTGAAATATGCAAGTGAAATCGGGTGGCACAATACTAAACAGCTCAATAGATTCCTTGATTGGAAAAAACGCTTTCCGAATCTTGTGGAAAAGAAAAGGGCAGCTATCGGGATTTGAACCCGACCCGAAAGCTTTCTGTCAGCATAAGCTGGCCACAGGCTTGCATGCTACCAAGCTACACTATAGCTGCCATTTGCCTATAGAGTGTATAAGAAAACATATTTAATAAAGAAGTGGGCACTAGTCTTCTTCATAACCTAGCAGCTTAATTTTCAATGCTTTTTCCAGCTTTCTAGCGAGCGAATCAGTTGGCCGCATTCCCTTCTCTACGCGCTCGAGCACTGACGCTTTCTCACTGATACGCTTTCCAAGCCCTTCCAGGCTCAACCCGGACTTCTTGCGAGCATTAATGATAACGGAGGCGAATTCCGGATTCATCGAGGAAACACTGACATTCTTTGGTCTTTTCTCACTGACTCCGAAGCCTATCGGGTCAATCCTTCTTCCAAGCCTTGCGCAGGATTCGCAAACGTTCAGAAGCGTGCCCTCTACTTCTGCTTTTGCACCCGCATTAGAACGCCCGCATAGTTCGCATTCCATAATTCAATGTTAAGAAAAAAGCTTATAAGTGTCACTAATCAAAATAGGAGACGGTATGGTTCCACAAGGAGCATGCTACATAACTCCCTTGTGAACTATATGTGAACCCAGAAAATACGAGAGGGGTTAACAATATGGCAGGCTTTCTAATCATAGCGGATATCCTGAACGGGATTAAGATTAGCCAGTAAACCATAAGCTGTCCCTGCTTCTTTTCTTTTCCAAGAATTTCCGCGGGGACATACAACTGTAAAACGAGGTGCATAGAAATGCCAGGATCAACAGACGGCTTGGAAAGAAGAAATAGGAGGATCGAAGGGTTTGGTGGGAGCTACATTGGTGAATTCCCACTTTCTATGACAAGGGATATGGACCCGACCACCAGAATCGTTTACGTTCAAATTGGAGACAGGGAGCATCCCGCCATTCCAAATGAAGATGGCAGCTGCAGGCTGCTACACCCTACGGTTACTCAAAGAGCCAGGAGATACAAAGACTCTTAGAAATGGAGATGTAAAGCATGGTTGGTTACAGAGAAAAACCGAATTTGAGGAATGCCAGGAGGTCTGTTGTTTGGCCGATGGAGAATGTGCCAAGCCCTATCGGAACGTTGATCGTTTACAAAGAGAGGAAAATCCATCTTGCTCAACACCCTGAAGATGAAAATACATTTGCAAGAGTTTATCCAATTACTGAAGGCTACAGAAAAGGTGATTTTGCCTGCGTATCTGAGAGTGAAGCAAGAAGGCTTGGATATCTAACCGGAAAAGAATCTTAGAAGCCTTTTAACCGCTAACTTCCAAATACCCTTAGGTCTTATTATGAACAAGTCTCATGAAGATGAAATTAAACGCTTTTGGGGGAGCCGGGACATCTATGCCAAGGCGAAGGCCGACAGGCGCGGGGCGTCGGCCACTACCAGCAGGAAAAAATTCTATTTCTTGGACGGACCGCCATATGCGACCGGCAGCATCCACATGGGAACCGCCTGGAACAAGATTCTCAAGGACGCTTACATACGTTTCTGGAGAATGACGGGATTCGACGTCTGGGACCAGCCGGGATATGATACGCACGGACTGCCAATAGAAAACAAAGTAGAGAAGGATTTCCAGATAAAATCGAAGAGCGACATAGAAAAGCTTGGTATAGAAAAATTCATCCATGAGTGCAGGAAATTCGCGACAAAATACATAGACATCATGAACGCGCAGTTTGCAAACTTGGGCGTATGGATGGACTGGTCAAACCCGTACCTGACGCTTAACAACGAATACATAGAGGGCGCATGGCACACGTTCAAGATCGCATTCGAGAAAGGCCTGCTGTATCAGGGACTGTATCCAGTCCATGTTTGCCCGCACTGCGAGACAGCCGTCGCCTACAATGAGATAGAATACACCAAGGTAACCGACCCCTCTGTTTATGTCAAGTTTCCGGCAAAAGGCGGCGAATTCCTCCTTATATGGACTACAACGCCGTGGACATTGCCAAGCAATACAGGCATAATGGCCAAGCCGTCCGCTGATTATGTGAAAGTAAAGATCGGGGATGAGACGCTAATCATGGCGAAAGACCTGATGGATGACGTCATGAAGAGGGCTGGTGTAACAAGCTACAAGATAGTAGGGACCATGAAGGGGAAAAAGCTCGCGGATATGGAATATGATCATCCTCTAAAGGATATTTTCAGGTTCCAAGAGCCCGTCAAGCACCGCGTAGTTCTGTCCGAACAATATGTCGATCTGGAGAGCGGCACGGGTCTCGTTCACACTGCTCCGGGGTTCGGGCAGGAGGACTACAAGGTCGGTGTCGAAAATGGACTGGCAATAATATCCCCGCTGAAACTTAACGGGACGTTCAACGAGACTTGCGGGCAATTCGCCGGGATGTACGCGAAAACGGCGGACAGGAAAATAATGGACATTCTCAAGGAGCGCGGCCTGCTTCTTCACGAGGAGAAAGTCACTCACGATTATCCGCTTTGCTGGAGGTGCAGTTCACCGCTCCTGGAAATGGCTGTCAGCCAGTGGTTCTTCAAGGTGACTCAGATAAGAAAAGATCTTCTGAGGGAGAACAAAAAAGTGAACTGGTATCCGGAATGGGCCGGACAGAGATTCGAGAATTGGCTGAATAGCCTGGGCGACTGGCCGATATCAAGGCAGCGCTACTGGGGAATACCGCTCCCCATCTGGACGTGCGCATGCGGTGAAGTCAAGATAATAGGCTCGTCGAGCGAACTGCCTTCAAAGCCAAAAGACCTTCACAGGCCCTATATAGACGCAATCAAACTTCCTTGCAAGTGCGGGCAGCAGATGACGCGCATCCAGGATGTCCTTGATGTCTGGTTCGACTCGGGGCTTGCGAGCTGGGCGTCTCTTGGCTATCCGGACAAAAAAGAATCCTTCGAGGGCATGTGGCCTGCCGACCTTAACATAGAAGGTCCGGACCAGATAAGGGGCTGGTGGAATTCCCAGTTGATAACCAGCGTGATAACGTTCGGTCGCGCCCCGTTCAAGAACATACTGTTTCACGGATTCACGCTGGATGTCCACGGATCGAAGATGTCAAAGAGCAAAGGCAATGCGACTGCACCCGAGGAAGTGATCGACAAATACGGCAGGGATGTTCTAAGGCTTTACCTGCTCTCTTCGCCCCCATGGGACGACTTCGTATTCAAATGGGCAGACGTGGACGGCATAGCAAAATCATTCATGGTTCTCGAGAACACCTACAATTACGTCAAGACATATGTTCCCAAGGCGAAAAAAGTGAAAAACCTCGAGCCTGAGGACGCCTGGATACTTTCAAGGCTGAACGCGCTTGTTGACGAAGTTACAAGACACTACAAATCATACAACATACATCGTGCTGCTAACTCAATAACAAGCTTCATGCTCGAGGACTTTTCCCGTGTATACATAAAAATGGTGCGGGACCGCGTATGGCCTACATACAATGAAAGCGACAAAGCATCGGCCGCGTTCGCGCTCCTTGAAGTCGCAAGAGAATGCTCAAAACTTCTCGCGCCAATGTGCCCGTTCTTCTCCGAGCATGTCTACCAGACGTGCGGACTTGGCAAGGAAGAGAGCGTGCACATGTGCAAATGGCCAAAGCCGTACAAAAAATATGCCAACCTTCAGATCGAGAAAGAGATGAAAATAGTGCAGGAAATAATCGAGGCCGTAAACGCGGCAAGGAAGGAAAATAACGTGAAAATAAGATGGCCGGTTGAGAGCGTGCATATAGAGACCGAGGATGAAACCGCGAAAAGCGCCGTGATAACATTTGAAAAAGTCCTGAAGAATATGACCAACTCGAAAGATGTGTCTATGGGAAAAACAGATGGCTATGAAAAAGACTTTTCCAAAGGCAAGATTTACGTTAGCAAAAACATTCTCAAGAACGAGGCACTGCTGAGAGAGCTCTTCAGGGAAGTGCAGAGCCAAAGGAAGCAGAGCAAGCTGAATGTCGAGGATAAAATAGTGCTTTATCTCGACAATGATTCGATGCAGGAGTTTGAAAAGGAAATAAAGGACAAGGTTGGCGCAAAGAACATCGTGTTCGGACCTGTTGGCAATCCCACTGGACATGTGCGTATTGAAGAGGAAAAAATATCCTTCAAGATCGAGGTCCTGCAGAAAATATACGACTAAGGGTTTTCCTTGGAAAGACCAGCCAAATTATCGGTCTTGCCAAGGTTTTTATACGATTCTTTCAAGTGTTAATATTCGACTCTCATGAAGATGGTGCAAATGAAAAAAGCCGTGAATTTCCTTGAAAACATAAAGAAAACGGACGAGATAGTCGTAGTATTCAACAATGACGGCGACGGGATATCTTCCTGCGTACTCCTTAACAAATTCCTGGCTAAGACGGGCAGGAAAAAGCCTTACATCATAAACCAGCCCATGCCTATGGACAAGAACATCATACAAAGAATACAGACAACAGTGCCTCACAAGATAATATTTCTTGACATAGCCGCCGACCAGCAGCAAAACGTGCTCAAAAAGCTGGGTGGCATATGCGACATGATGATTGTGGATCACCACCAGGTCTTCAAGAACATGAACCAGCCAAAAGACGCATCTTCGATGCGCCGTACATCTGTTGTGGTGCATTACAATCCAAGGATGGAACGGCATGATGTCTACCAGTCCACTTCATACTGCGTGTACAAGATCTGCTCGAAGATAATCGACATGTCAGAAGACCTCTGGATAGCCGGGGTCGGCATGGTGTCTGACTACAACCTGAATGATTCGAAAGATCTTGTAAAAATCCTAAAAGAAAAATACGGCCTCAGCGAGCCGCTTTATGGGACCAAGCTGGGACGGATAGCGGACATGATTTCTGCAACGCGCGCAGTCAACGCGCTCTCATGCGAGCAGATGGTTGAGGTGCTGGAGAAAGCAAACTTCGAGGGCTTTGAAGAAGCAAAGAATGCGGATAAAATGATAGAGGCCCGGGATGCAATAGAGAAGGAAATGGCCTCACTGCTCCAGGATGTGGAGGAGCATTCCGAAAAGATAGGGAAGATATTGTTCTACAATATAAAATCCAAATTCAATCTGGGCTCGTCCTTATCGACGAAGGTAAGCGAGAATTTCCAGAAGGATCTGGTCATAATCTACGAGCGCAGCGGCAACAGGGTAAAGGTCTCGGCGCGAAACCAGGCAAAGAACATAAATGCTGGTCTCGTGCTTCAAAGGGCTGCGAGCTCTGCCGGTGGCAGCGGCGGAGGGCATGAAGCTGCCGCAGGCGCGACCATCTCCGCAGAAAACTGGGAGAAGTTCAGAGAGATTCTGATAAAGTCAGTAAACAAGAGCTAAAAATCAACACCCAAATGATTTAGGTCGTTTCTGAGCTTTTCAGCGCTCTCGAAAAGGATTGTATGAATGCCAAGTTCTTTTGCAGCAACCAACTTTTCCGGCGTATCATCAATCATGACACATTCATGCGGCTTGGCTTTTGCCATTTCAATGGCTTTTCTATAGATATCTTTGCCTGATCTTTTTGTCGACTTGGCATTAACTGAATCTATTACAAAATCAAATATTTTGTAATTTCCTTTCTCCAGATGGATCTTTAGGTGAACAGGGTCTACATCTGTTATCGAAGCAACCGTATAATTTTTCCCTTTCAATTTTATTATTATAGACTCAATATCAGGATTTATTGCGAACATTTCCTCTGCAGTCCACATTTCAGCCAGGGTTTTCGTATCGATTCCAAGCTTTGAAGATAGGCGCTGATAATATTCTTCTTCGGCAATGTTTCCAATCCCAAATTCACTCCATATATCATGAAAAATCTTTTGCACATCTTCAATCCTAGAATTCAAAAGGCATGAAACCCTGTTTATCACATAACTTCCGGTCCCCTTTGCATATACGCCGCCAATATCGAAGAATACAATTTTTATTGGGCTCATTTTCTCGCCACTATCATGCAATGCTTTTCCTCATGAGGTTCCAGGTCTATCATCTGGACAATCTCAAATCCGGCTCTTTCCAGCCTGTTCTTTTCCTGCTCGTAAATCTGCTGCGGCCTTTTCGTTACGTCGATGCTTTGCGACTTTATCGCTATCATCAAACAGCCGCCTTTCTTCAGGAATTCCGTGGAATTCCTGATTGCCATATCGGTTTCTTGGGGGTCGGCTATATCACAGAATACTACATCGCATTCCTCTATCCACTTATAGACCTCAGGCTTGCGGGCGTCAGCCATCATAGCAGCTATGTTTTTCCTCTGGTTCGCAAGCTCAACCAGGTTCCTAAGGACCCGCTCAGCGAACTCGATGCCATAAGCGAATCCGTCCTTTCCTATGATATCACTTACATGGGAAATTGTCGTGCCTGTGGATGCCCCCAGATACAGGACTACGCTTCCTGGCTTGATTGGCATCTCTTTCAGCCCGTTGACTATGGCAGCACCAAGCTTGCTCCTCCTTGGATCCCACTCTCGAAGCTGCTTTGCGCCTTGCTTTTCATCAATCAGCTTCTCGCCATAAACCTTTTTGCCGGGGGTTAAATTAACCGTATAAACCCTGTTTCCGTCTTTGAATACGCCCGGGAAAATTTCCTTCATCCAGACACCCTCTTTATCTCGTCTTCCATTTCCTTTCTGAGCTTCTCCGCATCGTCCCTGCCGGAATAATAATCTATGCGTGCAGCGAGCATCAGCTTTGACGATATTATCCTGGCTATTTTTCCCTTCTGCTCGTTCGTCGCGTTCTGTATCAAAGGCGAGTTGTAAATTATCCCGTACTTGGGGCTCTTGCCCTTCTGGTGGAGATGGCGAAACAATGCTTTCTCCGCGCCCAGAAGCTGTATTGTTGATGCCGGCATCCTTGCTATCTTTTCCATGGAACCTGCCGCAGCGATAAGGCGCGCCCCCAAAAGCGGATCGACCAAGGCAGAAAAGTTAGGCGCGACATCCCTCATTGCAGACGCCACGTATCTCTCGAGGTTCTTCTTCTGCTTTTCCATATCATCTATGGCTTTTGCAAAATCAGCCAGGGCTTTTTCATCCTCCTCATTCAGGTCTACGCCTGTGCTGGATTTGAAGCCGGGAATATTCCCGCGTCTGCCGTATTTCAGCACTGTGTCCTTCACGTTGACGTTCTTCATCTCCGGATAATGCAGCGAGAACCATTCGTAAAGGCGCTCAAGAAACACGTTAATCGCCCTCGTCAGATCGTCAAGGGACCTGACCGACTGGACGATAAGCCTGTCACGGCTTATCGCACCCATGAGGCTCCTTTTTGAGAGGGCAATAGAGAAGCCGGAGAGGAACTCATTCAGCTCCTGATCGTCCTTTACGAATCCCAGGCTCTTTGCATAATCGCGAAAGCTCTTCCTTAGCAGCGCATAAGCACGCGGCGATTCTTCCGGCTTATAGCCAGAAAGGCTGGAAACAAAATCCTTGTCAAGTTCTTTAGCAAGGAATTTTTCTAATGCAACCTTCGGATTCCAGAGCTTGTAGTAAAGCAAGCTTCCGTCCTCTCCGAAGGCAAAAAGCCCCGCAGGGCTCCTTGCGATTAGCGCTCTCATGAAATAAAGTGGTCATAAGAACGTATTAAAGCATTACCAAGAAAGAGACGTTAGTCAATTCGAGAGGGAAATATAATGGGAAATGTCAGAACAAAGGACATCAAGCGCGCTGCTTTCCAGCTGAAAGAGGCGTACAAGGACAAGTTCAGCGGCGGCTTCGAGAAGAACAAGGACGCCGTCAAGGAGCTTGGCTTGATAGAGAACAAGAGAATGAGGAACAGGGTCGTGGGCTATCTTACGCGCGCGATGAAAAGGCCCGAATAAAGCTTATAGTAAGGACTTCCAATTCTTCATATAAAATTGGGATTTTTTATCGAAGTCTTTTTTGGGTGTAATATCAATACCCAATGATTCTAGCTTTTGTTTGAGAAAATAAAACTCCTTCTGTTTAGAAGCCTTGGAACACATCTTTTCAAGCTCAATTATGTAGCCGTGTCCCTTCGTGAAATCCAGGCAAACTGTAATGCCACCCCATTTAAATTCAGACCTTTTTCTGAACCATTTTACTTTTATTTTATAGCCTAAATTAAGAAATAATTTTTCCAAGTTATCAAATTCCTTTCTGTCAAACTTGATTTCTATCTCTTCTCGATGATTATCATGCAATTTGCCTTTTTTCATCCATATTTTAGAAAAGAAATTATTTCTTTGTATCCTAAGGTCCTGGTCGAAGTAGAAAGTTTCCTGATTGTCGTTTTCTGTAATCATATCAGAATTTTTCTTGAAGAAATCCAACAGTTTCTTGTACTGTTCTTTAGAAATAAAGCTCCTGACTTCCACTTCAATATTTTTCATGACAACCATCCAGAAATTTGATTAAGTCTTTCCTATATGATACAGGAATCTTCGGAAACAAAGCTTGAACCATGGCGTGTATTTTCCCGGGTTCTTTTCCATGTCAGCCCGCAGCTCGCCCAGGTCTATCCACTTAAATTCATCAATCTCGTCTTCATTCGGCTTCACGGGACCGTCATAATATCCGACGAACACATGGTCGAGTTCGTTCTCTCCCCATTCGTCGTCATACTTGGCTGAATATTCAAACTTGAAAAGAAAATCAGGCTTGCATGCGAACCCCAATTCCTCTTCAACACGACGTTGACCTGCAAGTTCGACAGGCTCGCCGCTCCGCGGGTGGCTGCAGCAGGTATTGGACCAGAATCCGGGCCAAGTCTTCTTGTGCAAGCTGCGCTTTGTGATAAGAAGCTGGTCTTTATTATTCAATACAAAGACAGAGAACGCGCGGTGCAAAGGAACGGGATTTCTGTGCGTCTCGAATTTTTCCTTCAGTCCCACCTCGTTGTCCTCGCTGTCCACAAGAATTACTTCTTCCATGAGTAGAATTTATTGAGAAAGAGATTAAAATCACATCTTCCTTATATCCCACGACTAAAGTCGTGGGTTTGTTGGAAGATGGGATCCCGAATGCGCCTCTAGTATATGCCGTCTAAAGACGGCAGTTTCAGGCGCATTCAAGATGAAATTATTATAGAAGTTTCCTGCATTCGTTAAATACTCTTATTGACCAACTGCTGAACGGTCTGGGCTTTTTTCTCATTAAATTTTCTAGCTGGTTAGTAGATAAAAATTTGGCTTCTGAAACTTCTTTGCTGTTGATTTTTATCCTAGATTTTTCTGATATTTTACATGTAAAAATTTCGTCAAATTCTGTTTCTCTTCTTGAGGAAATCTTCATTTTTGATATTTTTCTAACATTCGCCTTTTTGATGCCCAATTCTTCTCTAAGCCCTCTGATTGCCGCGGACTTATAACTCTCGCCAATTTTGTTATGCTCACCCATAAATTCCCATCTTCCAGGATTTGTATCCGCTTTCATTCCACGTTTTTGAATCATGACTTCGCCTTTCCTATTAATTATGATTACAAAAACTCCTCTGTGAATAAGCTTGGGATTTTTGTGGCACTCGCTGCGCAGGGCGCGGCCTACGACATTGTCATTCTTGTCCACCACGTCGAAATATTCAGGCATGTCTAAACCTGGCTTGGATGCTTTATAATTATTCTTTCCTGACGCCTTGCCTGTCAATAGTCACATCCAGAGGCGTGAGACCTTCGTCCTGCCATGCAGCAGTGATGTTGTTCGCTGTTATGTCGTCGAAGCATACAGCTATCCCGCAATCGCCGCCGCCTGCACCCGAAAGCTTGCCTGTAGCGCCGTAATCTTCGGCAATCTGGGAAAGCTTCTTCAGCTCAGGCGTCTCGATATTAACGCCGCTTGCCTTTCCGAGATCAGCCAATGCTTCCTCATTTTCATTAAGGCATTCAAGGAACTCGTCATTATTGCCTGCTTTGAAACTTTCTATTGCCCTGCTTGCTATACAGGCAATATCATTGTAAAGCCTGTAGTATTCACTGGAGTTTGCTGCTTTGAACTCGTTCATCTGCTTGATCGCAGCACTTGTCGATGCTGATTCGCCTGTCCAGCCAACCAAAAGACGAAAGTTGTCAGGCACTTCAAGCTCCTCTATTACAAGGCTGGGCCAATCCTGGCTTACGATGCTCCTTAACGATTCGCCTGCTTCCACCTTTTTTGTCAGCCATACAGGATCGAAGCGGCTGTAGACGAACAATCCGCCATAAGTTGAAGCAGCCACGTCGAAAGCGCTACCTACCTTGCCTTGTGCATAATAGTGGGCTATCGTAGACAGCTTGTAAATCTCGTCCTTCGTTGCATCATAGCCGTGAAAATCTAACACAGCGGCTATCGCTGCGACAACAACGGCTGCAGAAGAGCCGAAGCCAACTTTTTTCATTTCCCCATTAACCTCGAACTGCGTGTCCCTGCTGCTGGTTGACAAATGAAAGGGCTTTGAATCTATTCCGCTGTCTTCCAGATACCTCAAGGATACTGACAATGCTTCTCCAATAAGCTTCATAGCGGCTCTTGACTTGTCATCCAGGCCAGAAAAAGAAACTTTGCCGTCTTCGTAAACAGCCTTAGCATCATGTATCTTGAACTCTTCGGCAGTTACCCTCATTTTGTCCGAAGGTTCGATTGAAACGTGCACGCGGTTGTTGATAGCAGCCACAAGGCCGTAGTTGCCGACCTCTAGTATCGCCCATTCGCCGCTTATGAAGAGTTTGCCAGGTGCGCTGTATTCCAGCATTTAATCAACCCTAACTCCATCAACAGCCAATTCAGTCTCAATAGGCTTGTATCCCAGGGAAGAGATCGTATCTACAAGACTTTCCCTGTCACTATGGTGGCAAAGCATCATCCCTCCGCCGCCCGCTCCGCAGAGCTTCGCGGCACCGCCTATCTCAACAACTGCTGAAACAATATCGTCTATTTCTGGTATTGATACGCCCAATTCTTTCAAATTCTTCTGCGTCTTATTTATCAAATTCTGTATCGTCTTTATGTCTTTCTTCTTTAGCGCTTCCAGCATCTGGTGTGTCATCCTGCCGAGTTCCTGGATACGCGGTCTCCTGAACGACTCGTCCAGATTCCTTACCAGTTGAACCAGTTCTCCTGTGTTCTTTTCTGGAGGCTTCGTGTAGACAAGAACGAAATTCTCCAGCTTGTAAGGCACTTCTTTTGAAAGAGGTTTGATTATATTTTTAGGCTGCGCTTTCTCGAACCATATAACTCTGCCGAAACAGCAAGCTGAATTGTCGCCGCCACTCGGGGTGCCGTGTATCAGTTGCTCCATGCTAAAAGCTATGTCATTTATCTCTTCCAATGAAACCTGCTTCCCGTATTCCGCGGCAATTGCCTGGACGCCTGTCACAGCAAGTGATGCAGATGACCCTATACCCGCCCCGGAAGGAATGTCAGATTTGATGTTTATGGAAATCCCCCCGTCTATTTTCAATCTTTTCATTGCAAGTCCTATCATGGATTTCTTGTAGTTCGCATATTTGTTTTCCTTTATGCTCTCAAAAAGGTCTGAAAAATTTCCTTTCTCTGCGCACTTATTCCATAAATCAAGAGTATTCTGCGTGGTTGATTTTACATCATCCAAGGAAAAAGAATTGTCATGACCCCATCGACTGTCACGATAACATATTTTATTTGATCTCTCCGCCTCGATTGTTGTTCGTAACCCGACTGCTGCCAAAATTGCTGGCTCGCCGTAAACTACCGCGTGTTCCCCTATTAAATGAACTTTTCCCGGTGCTGATGCAATCTTCATTATATCACGATAGACCGAGCCTTTTTAAGAGTTCTGGGTGCATCCGCAATTCTTTGAAAATTGCGACCGTTCCAGGCGTGAACTTCTCTTTCTTCATCATTTCATCTATCCTCTTTACAGGGAAGAATTTTACAGAATCAACTTCTTCCTTGTTTATTCTGAAAGGACCCTCGTGACGTCCCATGTAAAACATAATCCGCTCCCTGTCGTGCTTTCCTTCTTCTCTGTAATCTTTCATTGTCACCAGAAGAGGCTTTAGTTTCGTCTTGATTCCAAGTTCCTCCTTCAGTTCCCTGTATGCGCTCTCGCCATAACTATCGCCGCTGGCAACATGTCCGCTTGCTGATGATGTCCACCAGCCTGAATACAGGTCCTTCTTTTTGCTTCGTTTCTGCAGGAGGAATTCACCTTCCTGTTCAGTATCATTATATGGACAGAGCGGTGCAACAGCCCTTTCCTGTGGCACTCGTCCCTCGGCGCCTTGCCTATAACCTTGTTTGATTTGTCTATGACGTCGAAATATTCTGTATTCTCTGCGTTTAGCGTAGTGATCAGATTTTTCTTATCCAGGACTTTTATTCCCAGTTTTTTTGCTTCCTTTATATCCTCTTTTAAAACAAAACCCCATGACGCGAGTGCAGCGTTTACACCTGTTGGAATCACTTCTTTTATGTGGTCAATTGAATCTTCCACGAACATGATATCAAACGTACTAACCTTCTCGCGCCTCGCCACTATCTTAATCAAATCACTCTTGTTTTTCGAAATTGTGCTGTCAAGTATATTCTCCGGTTTTACGGCAATTTTACTGCGGCAAAGAATATCTATTACCTGGCTTTTTTTGTTGCTGGTCACGATATAAACAGTTTCTTTTCTTGAAAGCCTTTGCATGATGGGCACGATAAACCTGAAAGGTCCGTAAAGCCGACAAAACTTTTCTTTGTCTGTCTTAATGAATTTTTCCTTCTCGTCGAAAAATGTATCGGACATTATCTTGGCTTTTTCAGGATTTTCTTCTGCAACCTTCCTCACGGCGGCTCTTGTAACTTTCATGTTATTTGATAGCAGAAAGAGAAGCCCGTAATTGTCTTTTGCCGTGCTTATGTAAGGTCTGTGTTTCTCAATTGACTTAACTGGTGGTGCGTTTTTATTCCCGAGACGTTTCCAAGCCCTATGAGAAAAAAATGCCGATCCTTTAGCGCTGTCCGCAATAACCCCGTCGAAATCAAAGGCATAAATCATGCTTAGAATAAGTGCTCCGTAACTATTTTAGCGCCATCGCCCGGCTTGCATAGAATAGTGTTCGTTACGCCCTCAAGCTCCGCGAGGCGCATGCTTATTTCCTTAACATCCTGCTCCTGGCATAGCACCTTCACATTCGGCCCGGCATCCATGGTAAAATAAGCCTGTATTCCTTCCTCCCTCATCTGCCTGACTGCGTGTATAATCTCCATCGTTGCAGGTATCCAGTAGATTATAGAAGGCTTCGTCGTGATCATGGTCGCATGCATCTTCAGGGCATTAAATTCGGCTACGCTGCCAACCTTTTCGAAGTCCCGTTCCTCTATCGCTTCCTTCATGACTTTCAAGTCCCCGTCAACAGTTGCAAGCCAGTCCTTGTAATAGGGACAGGTAGCAACTGTTTGAGCCATTCCCCCGCGGCTGCTGACAGGCTTTTTCTTTGATTCAACTATCGTCGCAATCATCCTGAACTCCGGCCAATATTCCTTGCCAACTATTTCCTCGGCATAACTGTCACTTCCGTCATCGCGCTGGCCCCTATGCCATTCCACGAAGCCGCCGAAGACGCTGCGGCAGGCCGAGCCGGAGCCCTGCCTTGTTAATATTGAAAGCTCTCTTGGAGAAAGTTTGAGCCCCGCTGCCTGGCAGGCTGCCATAGTCAATGCAGAGAAACCGCTAGCGCTGCTTGCCAAGCCGGCCGCAACAGGAAAGTTGGATTCAGAAACAACACGCGCGTGCTGTTTTATTCCGGCTAATTTGCAGACCCTGTCGATATGCCCGTGAATGTCCTTTTCGTCCTTCTTGAATTCCTCATCGTTAATTGTTACCGTATGCTCGGCGTACTGCTCAGAGAACTCGACCGTCGTCTTTGTAGCCATCCCTTCGCATGTCATTGAGATGCTGCCGTTCTGCGGCAGTATCGGATCACTGCTCCTTTTCCCCCAGTATTTCACTAGAGCTATGTTTGCGTTTGCTGTTGCCGTCGCTTTCATGCTTTAACAATAAATCAAATCTTTTTAAGGATTTTACAGATAGTTGAAATATGGAGTACAATGCGGCGTTCTTCGGGCTTCAAGAGGTCTATTTTCTGGTCCTTAAAGAAGAGAAAGGCGAGCAGTTTGCTTTAGAAATGCTCAAGAAAGTCATGGAGCGGACGCTGGGCAAGGCGTACACATTTGCCGGCTTCAGGAAAGGCGATCCTCACAGCTTTGCCAGGGTTGTGGAAGGCAGGGACGAGGCAGTCGGACTCCATGTCGAGTTTCCCGAAGTTACCGAACGGGCAATAGTCTACCAGTTCCACACAGACCCTTTCCCGAACCTGAAGGGTCATGTTGACAGCGAGAAGCTTGATGCGGCATACATGAAATTCAAGGTTGAATTTCTCCTGGGGAAAGACTGGAGCTACAGGACTACAAAGCACCTTTGGAACGGGGATGCATACACTGAACATGTTATCGAGAAGAAATAGGGGAGTAAAATATGAAAGTGAAGATAGACGAGATGACAAAGCTGATGAAAAATGTGCTTGCCAAAAACGGGCTCTCCAAAAGAGAAGCTGAACTGCTTGTAGAAGATTACGTTCTAGGCGAACTCGAAGGCAAGAAGTCTCACGGCATGATGGCGTTCCCGTCCTTTGTCGAGAAGATACCCAAAACCAAACGTGGCAAAATTGTCATTGAAAAAGAAGGGATTTCTTTCGCTCTGCTTAACTGCAATCAGGAGTTCGGACAGATCGCGGCAGAAGAAGCGAGAAAAATCCTTGTCAAGAAAGCTAAGGCAAATGGGATAGCCATGGTAGGCGCTTACAACATGCGCGCATTCTTGAGGCCTGGTACTCAGGCGGAAAAAATCGAGAAAGAAGGTATGATAGGGATAGTCGTGAACAACGGAGGACTCGGCTCCATTGCACCTACCGGTTCCATAGACCCCATCTTGGGCACGAATCCCGTCGGCTTGGCAATCCCGACAAAAGAGAACCCTATCACCGGCGATTTTGCTACATCAAAACGAGCATGGGGAGAGGTGAGAGTGGCCAAGGCGGAGGGAAGAAAGCTGCCGGAAAATACCTTCATGGACAAGGAAGGAAATTTCACCACAGAACCCGACAAAGCTGAATCCGTAGTTCCTTTTGGCGATTACAAAGGTTACATACTTGCCCTGTTCATCGAGATACTGACCGGCTCATTGGTCAATATGCCAATGGGAGTCAATCCGGAAGACAGTGGGCAGGGTAGCCTCAGGTTCCTTACGAAGAAAGGGGACATGAGAGGCGCAATATTCATAGCGATTGACCCGTCGAAATTCACGGATTTCAAAAGATTCAAGGCTGCAAACACAAAGCTGTTGGCACAGATCAAAAGCTCCAGAAAGGCGAGAGATGTTAGGGAGATCCTTATTCCCGGAGAGCGTTCTCTGAAAAATAAAAACAAAGCAAGAAGTCAGGGATATTTTGAAATCGATAAAGACCTGTATGAAAAAATAAAAAATCTGTGAAAATGGGCTCGGGCGGATTCGAACCGCCGACCTTTGCCGTATCTTCAACCAATCCTTTGCGTTCTTTCCGTTAACGCTTTCTTTAAAGAAGGGGTTAGTGAAGGCAACGTCATCTCGTGCCTGATTTTCAGGTACCACTAGACTACAAGCCCGTGATTTTCCGTTATTCAGAAAACTTTAAGATAGAAGGGATTAATTTATTATCATGGATCTTACCAAAGAAGAAAAGGCGGCTGCCGCCATTATCGTCGTTGGATTTGCCGTGGCGATGGTCTTGATGGGCGTGTTCGCTTTCCAGTTCTAATGTGCTGCAAGGAATATTAGCCCTCTATTACGGTCCCGATTGCCGAGCCCTTCAGTGCTTTTAGTATATTCTTCGGCTCTTTTCCGTCCAATACAATCGTCTTGATTTTTGCCGAGGAAAGTGCCTGAACGGCAGTCCTGTCCAGGACCCCGTATTTGTTCGGGCTGCCCTTCACCGCGAGCTTCTTCATGCCGGCAAATGTTATCTTGTCCAGCTTTCTTGCGCTACTGGACTTTTTCGGGTCTTTTGTGTATATCCCGTCGACGTTCGTCATCTTGATGAAAACATCTGCGCCAATACGCTTGGCTGCGATCGCCCCGTTGGCGTCCGTGCTCCTGCCAGGAACAATTCCTCCTATCACTCCACTCGTATTTGGCCTGATCTCATCGAGCGAGAATATCGGCTTCATCTTCAACATGGCCGAGAGAAACCTTACATTGGCTTCTATCAATTTTATGAATATTTCCTCCTTTTCGTTCCTTGCCAAACCGAATTTTTCTATGGATTTCCCGTAGGCGCGCGTAAGCTTGCCGCCGCCTATGACAATAATCAGCTGATTTTTCCTTTTTATGCCCTCAAGAACAGGAAGCAGGCGGGAGAAATAAGAAAAGTCGGGGCCTTTTTCGCCGATGGAAACAGACCCCCCGATTTTTACCACGATTTTCATGCTCTGCACTTCACGCGAACGCTTTAATAGTTTTTATGGCATTTCTATTATTAATGAGTTCGAAAGATTTCCAAAACTACCGGAAGATGCAGGACAAATTCAAACTGCCCCAGCTTAACGAACTCAAAGAAACATTCAAATTCGAGCTGGAAGATCATCGCGGGCAGCGAATCGTATTCTTGCATTTTCGAACAGGAGATGCTGACTGACGAGGAAAGGCAGAAACTTTTTGACATATACAAGAAGATACAAGTTCTCAAGTGGGAGAACAACCTGCTGATGCTTCATCCGGACGAGAAAAAGGCTGCCGCGTGGGTGAAGAAGACCTGGGAAATATGGAACAGCGAGATAGAAGGAGAACTTTCGAAGGTGTGCAAAAAGCTTTCGAGCAGCTGGGGAAGCCTGAGATTCAAAAACGACCGCCCGACCTACAACGGATGAGCCTGCAGTCTCACTTCTAATTCAAAAAATTATTTTTTGCGGAAACCTTTTTCTGGGTTAACTGTATAGTGGCAAACGAAAGGGTTTTTCATATTATTTTTCGTTTGAACTACATGGTGAAGCGAAATTTCACCCGTACCGGAGAACTTTTTTGCTCTCCGTGCATCTGTTAACTCGAAAATTGAAAAATTTCTTTTTTGAGTTAACTATATATATGAAACGTGGACATTATTCTACATAAATGGTGATATAAATGGCAGCAAAGAAAAAAAAGAAGAAATAATTCGGGCTTAATTTCGGTCTGAGTTTTGTCAGTTTTTGATCGGACACGTTTTCTAGTTCTTTTTTTTATTCTCTTAATCCTTTTCTTTCAGGAAAAGAGAGTCATTAATGGAAAAGAAAAATATTGCATAGGCTCATTGGCATTTGCCCTGCATTCAGAGTAATATGTTTCTTTTTCCAGGGGTTTTTCTTTGCAAATCTGCAAAGAGCGAAGCTCTTTGAGATGCCAGAAAGCGAAGCTTTCTGAGCAAGAAAGAGGCTTACCAGTTCTTTATGAGCCGCTTTATGTCACGCTGCTGCATAGAAGCTAGCTCGTCTTCCCTGATTGTAGGTATACCAAAGTTGAATTCTTCCTTGGTTATAATGACTGCCGATTTCCCGACCAGCCTGGAAAAGCCGGATATGTAAGGGATGTTTTTCTGGATCTGCTTTTTGCTCTCCTCGACGTCCGAAAGCAACATGAATTTCTTCTCCTTTGCTATCATGTTGAAGGGCGATTGGTACACAAAATCTGTATCGAAGCCTATTTTCCTGAAATTCCTGGAAATCTTGGTCTCAAAATCGCTTCTTGGGACAGCTTCTGTCTCGTAGGAGAAACTTATATCAAGCGGCGTGATTATCTTGGTCTTCAGAATCCTCTCTATCTTGAGCGCATTCTTGTACATGATCTTAAGCTTCCTGCTCTCGTGCTCGTAAATGCTCTTCTTTGTCACGCCAACCCTGCTCGCCAGTTCCGACTGGCTGAGGCCGGCATTTTGCCTGGCGTCCCTGAGAGTCTCCGGACTTATCTCGACGAACAGTCCCCCCCTGAACCTGTAGATTTCAGGGAACAGGCCGTTTAGTATGCTTTCCAGAGTCCTGGGGTTCAGCGCAGGGATGTCAAACCTGTCATAGACAATATTGTCAGAAAGGGCTTCCCTTCTCGTATGCAGACCGACCAGCAGCGACCTTGCATCCAGCTCCCTTGATAGTATCTTCAGGTTCCGCGCCTGCTCCTCCTGGAAGGAATCGATGTTGCTAAGGACCTTTATGAGCAGCATCGATGGCTGGCGCTGACCTGACGGACGTTCTGCAAACGTCTTCCTCTCCTTGCGGGCGGCTATATCAAAGCATCCGCTGTACTCGCAGTAATCAAAGCCTCTCTCTGTGAGCACTCCCTCGATTTCCTGAAGCAGCATACAATCGCTTCCTCAACAAGCTTATAAGATTTTTACTGCAAGTTTTGGCAGTGGGGCCGGTAGCTTAGCTTGGTAGAGCATCTGTCTTATATGACGTGCTTTGATAATAAACAAAATCAAAGCATTTGGCGTGACATCGTCATTGTCTAAGCCAGCAGAAGGTCATGAGTTCAAATCTCATTCGGCCCACCTTTTTTATTATAATCTTGGTCCCTTTTGAAGCATATCAGCCAAAATTCTGTATCTGTTTTCTTTCCACGGTTTGTCCTCAGGGCCCCTGATATAAGGCTGGACCCAGTGCCTTACAATTCCGGCTCTGGTATGATACCTGTGGAAAGCTCCCCTGACCCATTCCCTGTACTCCATTTTTGATTCTTCTTCTCTGTTCCTTTCTCTTGCTTCGCTTTGTCTTACATCAATCCAATAATACGGCTTTAGATTTGGCAAAGGCTTTTTGCCGTGTCTAATACGCCTCGCATTTATTCCAGATAAGCCTCCGTTTTGCCTGTCTTCGCGCCTTACTGTAACATTATGCGCATTGATATAACTTATTGTATTAAGACAAAGGCCTGTCATCCCTGAATAAAAATTCACGTTCATGGGAGGATTGGGTCTTGTTAACATATTGGTCTCAAACAGAGTCCCGTTGGCAAACTCTTCTGGCCTGAATACCAGATGTAACTTATCCGAGCCGCATATAACATTATCAGGCAAGTCAAATTCCTTCATTGTATCATAAAAAAACAGGAAAGAAAAGGTTTTTCCAGACATTTCAGCATGCTGAGCGATTGCCCACCTATAGAATGGGTCTGCATCGATTGATTTGCCAACCATCATGGCTGTTAATCTTGTTTTTTCCCCATGTATACGCTCTACTTCAAGCGGGTCCATTAATTCGAAAAACATAACAGGAAAAGGTAATCTTGTAGCTGTTTCATAATCTGTATATTCTGGTGGCATATGGTATAGATCGTCTACCACCGCTCCATTCAAGAGAAACAACTTGGACTTATCAAGCACCTGTAAAGTATGTCCTATTATATCCCTTTTGGTCGTTCGATATGCATTATTATCCATTACTTGCACTTTGCCATCTGCGTATGATGTCTGAATATCCGGTCTGTGAGGTTTCTGCAAGGCGGTTTTATATCTACTCACCAGATGATCAAAATACACCTGTCTTTGTTTTGTCATGTGAACCCTGTAAATAAAACGCTTATAAGCCTTTCTATCTTATATGTGCATGGAAGTATACTGCACCTTTTCTAAAAGAAAAGCTGCACCAAAGAAATAATATTTCTTTTGGCTGCAAGCTACTTTTCTTCTAAAGAAAGGGAGCTTATGGAGGTAGAACATCATGAACGGACAATATGGAGGACAGCCAATATTTATTCTGCCGGAAGGCACGCTCAGGACTACTGGGCGCGACGCGCAGTCGCAGAACATAGCTGCGGCAAAAGCAGTGGCAGACCAGGTACGCACCACTCTTGGACCGAAAGGCATGGACAAGATGCTCGTGGACAGCATAGGCGACGTCACAATCACGAACGACGGCGCAACGATACTCAAGGAGATGGAGATAGAGCATCCTGCTGCAAAGATGATAGTTGAGGTTGCAAAGACCCAGGAAGACGAGGTCGGCGACGGCACAACGACTGCTGTAGTCCTTACTGGAGAACTATTGAAAAAGTCAGAACTGCTTCTTGAACAGGACATTCATCCTACTATGATAATACGCGGCTATCGTCTGGCTAAAAACAAGGCGCTTGAGATAGTCACGAAGCTCGGGGAAGATGTGACAATAAACGACACGGACATGCTTGAAAAGATAGCCATGACTGCCATGACAGGCAAGGGCAGCGAGGCTGCAAGAGAGCCGCTGGCAAAGCTGGCCGTCCAGGCTGTCAAAACTGTGGCGGAAATTCGCAATGGAAAATCGGTCATCGACAAGAGCGACGTCAAGATAGAGAAGAAACAGGGCGGATCTATAGATGACACAGAACTCATCAGAGGCATAGTCATTGACAAGGAGATCGTTCATTCGAACATGCCAAAGCGTGTGCAGAACGCAAAAATCCTGTTGCTGGACGCGGCCTTGGAAGTGAAAGAAACAGAAACCAGCGCGGAAATCAGGATAACGGATCCGCACCAGCTCCAGGCATTCATAGAGCAGGAATCCAGGATGCTCAAGGACATGGTCAAGAAGGTCGTGGACAGCGGCTGCAACGTTGTCTTCTGCCAGAAAGGGATTGATGATCTGGCACAGCACTATCTGGGCAAGAATGGCATAGCTGCCGCAAGGCGAGTAAAGAAGAGCGATATAGAAAAGCTCGCAAAAGCCACCGGAGCCAACATAGTTTCGAGCATAGACGAGCTGACAAAAGAGGATATAGGCTTCGCAGGGCTCGTGGAGGAGCTGAAGATGGCAGGCGAAGAGATGATTTTCGTCCGCGACTGCAAGGACCCGAAGGCCGTTTCAATACTGGTAAGAGGCGGAACTGAGCATGTCGTGGATGAGGCGCAGCGGGCCATGGACGATGCAGTTCTGGGCATAATAAGCGCAGTCGAAGTCGGCAAATTTGTCGCCGGCGGCGGGGCTGTTGAAATAGAGCTTGCAAGAAAATTGCGTGAATACTCGGATACAGTCGGCGGCAGGGAGCAGTTGGCTATCAATTCGTTTGCCGAGGCAATCGAGATAATCCCCCGCACCCTTGCGGAATCAACGGGAAAGGACGCAATTGACTTGCTTGTTAACCTAAGGACGATGCATGAAAAGGGAGAGACGACTTTCGGCATCGACGTCATGAGAGGGGAGCTCGCAGACATGAAGGCTCTTGGCGTAATCGAGCCGCTGAAGATAAAGACACAAGCCATCAAGTCCGCCAGTGAAGCGACAGAAATGATCCTCCGCATAGACGACGTAATCAAGTCGAGGGCCCCGTCAGGCCCGCCGGGTGGAATGCCTCCGGGCGGAATGGGCGGCATGGAAGATTATGGGGACTAGATACCGAGGAAGGATACATGGTTAAGCTTGCGTTCATCTGCATAAAGCTTATCCTGGCAGATTTGAAAAACAAAGACCTGATAAGTTGATTTTTCTATTTTTGCTTATTCGAAACTTTTTATACCCCCTCTCCACATAAAGTAAATATGCCAATGGAAGAGGAAGAATACGAGCTTGTGCCGGTCGGTCCGCTCAGACGTATCGAGAAGCGCATGGAGAAGATAGAGAAGGGCGGAACAAGCAGCGAGATGGTCAAGGAGCTTATTGATGTAGTGAGGACAAACCAAAAGATAATAGACGAGGTTGTCAAGATAAACAGTGAGATGATAAGCAAGGTTTCCGACCTGAACGCAAAAGTAAGCGAGCTCACAGAAAAGATGAGCGACTTCCTGGAAAGGGTGGAAACAGGTAACGAGACTGAGAGCGTTGCTCCTGTTGAGCAAAAGAACCCGGAAACGGACCTGCGAATAGAGAAGCTGGAAAAGCGAATAAATTCGCTGCTCTTATCTACGATTAAGGCGAAGCAGCTGCGACCGCCGATGCCTGTCCAGAGAAGACCTCTGCCGGCGTAAGCAAACTCCAAACATTTTCTTGCGGTTTTTTCACATATTACGTTTAAATTACCCTTTCACCAAATAGTTTCTATGAGATTCAGCAAGGGTCAGCAGGAGGCGTTATCTGCCGTACTGATTTCGGGCATACTCATCGGCGTAGTCGGCTCTGTCTATTTCTGGGGCGTGCCGCTGATACAGAAGAACAAAGACATCTCGCTGCTTGAAACCTCAGAAAGTTTCATGAGGCAGCTTGACGAGAAGATCAGGTCAGTGGCAAACAATGGCGGCAGGGACCAGATAGTCATCCCAGTCCCTGGAATATTAAGCTTTGACGGGGCGGAAGTGAAGCTGACAATAGAGACACAGGGGACGATATATGCAACGGACGCGGAGATTCCGCTGGGCAGGAACACCCTGGAGCAGAGCGGCGGGGGAACATGGGGTATCGACGACCCAGTCATCTTCAACGTGAAAAGCGTAAAGATGGGGGAGAACAACTACAGGAACGAATACACGCTCATCTATATTGAGTTGAGGAACGAGGACTCATTGAGGGACTTCAAGATCGGGCTTACGGGTCCCAGCACCTCAGGCGGCCAGGACAATACGATAATAATGGAGAGCCAGGGAGACACGACAGCCGAATCTGCAAGGACCTTAATAACTAGCAACGTGAAAATTTCCGTCATATAGAACAAATTATATTTCTGGCTCGCCGCCCGCTTTTCTTTAATCCAAAAATCTAGCTTCTTAGAAATGCTCAATGAAAACCAGCAGGGAGGGTATTGTGCTTTCACAATACCCTCTAGTTACTAACCCTATTGTGGATACACAATAGGGTTCCTGCTGGTTTTCTCATAGGCTTTCTAAGAAGCTAAAAATCTTAATATCCCGCCATGAAGAAACAATGAAATATGAAGGGACAGTACAGGATAATAAGCGAGATCATACTTTTCGGCGTCGGAATCCTCATCACCAGCTATGTCATAATAAATTTCAACAACCTGCAAAGCGCCGTGAAGGAAATAACCCTGGACGACCAGATGAACAGCGTCGCGGATGTCGTGTCCGCGGCTGTGATCAAGGTCGCAAGCGCCGACAACGCATCAATAAGGCTTGTCATACCCGACAAGATATCAGACAGCATCTACAGGATCGCAATAAGGGACGCCGACGGCGGCAAGCTCGTCATAAGCAAGCTTGACGGAACAGCATCCGTCGAGAGAAAACTCTTTAATATAAACTACGACAATACAATTAGCAGCAACAACGTAATCAACAACAGCGAAGTAGTGAGCAGCGCCCAGTTCATAGAGATTGTCAAGAACGAGAAGATTACGATTCTAAGGCGGTAGTCATGGAGAAAAAACTTTTTTTCAAGGTAAAGGGCGGCCGGGGCTTTGCCGTGAAGCCAAGACAGGAGGAGGCCGTAAAGACGGGGCTTATCGAGTCATCAGCTGCCTTGGTGCCTGCCGCACCTATTCAGATGCAATCATTTCATCAGTTTTCGCCCCGCGTGTACTCCGTTGAAGGTGTGGCAGTGCCGGACATAAAAAGCGAGAAGATACCAGTAATAGATACGGAAGAGATTCAGCGCACCAACATAAAATATCCGCTTATACCATCGAATCCCGCGAAAGGCGAGAGGATTTTTGCCTACGCACACATATACTTCGACAGGCGCTCGGGCGAGCTTGTCTATGACGTGATCGAGCCGCCTGTATCAGACCAGCAGCTGCTCAATTCCATAAAGGAATACATAGAGGAGAAGCTGGACATCAACTTCAGCCAGATCAGGAAGGGCGACGCAATAAGCTATCTTAATGTCGTCTTCTCGAAAGCATTGTCGTACTTTAATACAAAGCTTGACAAGGAAGCAACTGATATACTGAGATATTACGTTGTGCGGGATTTCATAGGGTTGGAGAAGATAGAGCCGCTCATGCAGGATAAGTACATAGAGGACATCTCATGCGACGGAGCGAACATACCCATCTTCGTTTACCACAGGCTCCCGCAATTCGGATCTGTAAAAACATCCATAACGTTCAACAACAGAGATTTGCTGGACTCTTTCGTGAACAAGCTCTCCGAGCGGTGTGGGCGGACGATATCCGTGGCAAAACCTCTTCTTGATGGAACTCTGCCAAACGGTTCGAGGCTGCAGGCCACATTGGGCAGTGACATTGCCCGCAACGGGTCCAACTTCACCATCAGAATGTTCTCAGACAAGCCCATGACGCCTGTGGACCTGATAAAATCAGGAACATGCGACCTCAAAATGATGGCATATTTCTGGCTCCTGATAGAGCACGGATCGTCTGTTTTGATATCCGGCGGCACGGCTTCCGGCAAGACATCATTGCTGAATGTGCTCTCGCTTTTCATAAAACCTCAGATGAAGATCATAAGCATCGAGGATACCTCTGAGATAAGGCTTCCGCACATGCACTGGGTGCCGGAAGTCGCAAGAACTCCCATATCCGAGGAGGGCAAGGTGGATATGTTTGAGCTGCTGAGAGAGTCGCTAAGGCAGCGCCCTGACTACATAATAGTGGGGGAAGTAAGGGGCAAGGAAGCGTACGTGTTGTTCCAGCAAATGGCTGTCGGTCATCCGGGTCTTTCGACCATACACGCCGAGAACTTCTCAAAGCTCTTCGACAGGATGACCTCGCCGCCCATCAGCCTCCCTCCAAATCTCATGGAAAACCTCGACCTGATACTTTTCATGAAGCGCGTCAAGCAGGGAAGAAAATACAACAGGCGAATTTTTTCTGCCGTAGAGGTCGCCGGTTTCGACAGCGATGCAAAAATGCCGATAACCAACGAGGTGTTCGGATGGGATGCCAAGAGCGACGAATTCAAGACGCTGAAAAAGAGCTCGCTCCTCAAGAAGATATCTGACATGACAGGTCTGACGGACGAACAGATAGCAAAAGAACTGGAGCGGAGGGCTAAGGTGATAAAATGGCTCGTCAGCAAGGACATAACCGACTACAGGAAGATAGCCTCCGTCATCAGCATGTTTTATCTTTCTCCTGATTTTCTCATGGGCCGGATTGAGGGAGAAGTATAGAAGACACGAATTTTTGCGGATTCACTCCCAATGACATCTGATGTGCGTGCCGTTCCGCCTTGTGAATCTTCAATTCTTGCCTGTATTCTCGCATCTGCGGTCTTTAGACCGCAGCATTCAATGCATTATAGGATAAAACCTTAATATTCCCCCGTGCGCAAATCATTATTGGTGCTGTAAATGAGCTATGCTGAAGTATCCTACAGGCTTTTCGGCGGTCTGGTAAAATACGCCAAGCCTTATTTTCTGGACATAAAGGAAGAGCTTCGCCAGGCCAACATCAGCTACACGCTCGAGGAATATCTTTCGATAGCGCTCCTCACGACCGCAGTCACGTTCATCATGGAGGCGATGATGCTCTCGTTCATATTCGGCCTTCTTGTCTCCCCGATAATAGCCGTAATACTGGCATTGACGCTTTCGATGACGATATCAGGCATACTGTTCTTCCTGTTCTACTCGTACCCGACAACCGCCTCGAAAAGCAGGGGGACCAAGATAAAGAAGATACTGCCATTCTCCGTTTCCTATATGGCGACGATAGCGAAGTCGAATGTCCCTCCCATAACCATATTCAAGACACTGAGCGAGTTCAAGGAGTATGGCGCATAGTGAGGGATGTGGAGTTGTTCGGCATGACAACTTCGGCAGCCATAAAGAAGCAGGCAAAGATAACACCGTCGAAAGAATTCAGGGATCTCCTCTTCGGCATAAATACAATGATAACAAGCGGCGGCAACCTCGGGTCGTATCTCAAGGACAGAAGCAATGAGCTGATGGGTGACTACAGAAGAAGGATAAGAAAATACTCTCAGGACCTCTCGCTTTATGTCGAAATGTACCTAACACTCATAATAACAGGCTCGATATTCTTCATAGTCCTCTCATCCATCATATCGACCATCTCCGCCGGTCTGGGCACGATCCTTGTCCAGACGTTCGTTGTATTCATCCTCCTGCCGCTGCTTTCCATAGGCTTCATAATACTCATCCGTGCCACGTCCCCGACAGGCTAGCATCACGCATAAATTACCCGGCTGAATTGTGTTTTTAATCCCAGCGCCCAATTATAATGATATGCTCTGATATAACCCACATCTAAAGATGTGGATTTCTATGAGCATAGCATCCAGAATGCATTGAGTTTCATCACACGACTAAAGTCGTGTGTTTTCAATGCATTCTCGGATAATAAGCGGGGTCGTCCAAAGCATGAAAAAAAGCTACAGAACAAAGGAGTCTAGGATCGGCAAAGAGCGCAAAATCCTGATAGTTTCTGTCGTCATTTTTCTGACGCTTGTTTCAGTCTCTGTCTATATAGGCAGCATTGCTCTGATCGCCAATATGCTCTTCCTTGGGATGCTCATAATAATCGTGCCATACAGCCTGTACAAATTCTTCCGCCTCAAAAAAATCAGGTCCTATGAGAATGACTTTCCTAATTTCCTGAGAGACATATCAGAAAGCCTGCGCGCGGGGCTTTCACTCATACAGGCGATACAGGCCACATCGAAATCCGACTACGGCGCGCTCACTGGTGAAATCAAAAAGATGAATAATCAGCTCAGCTGGAATATCACGCTGGATCGCGTGCTCAAAAATTTCGGGACCCGAATCCCAGACAGCAGGATAATAACCAGATCACTCATGATAATAGACCAGGCAAACAAGTCTGGCGGCAATATAGAAGACACGATGGATTCCCTTGCAAATCACATAGAGTCGATAAAGGAGGCGCAGCAGGAAAAATCCGTCCTGCTGAACCAGCAAGTCCTCATGATGTACGCAATCTTCTTCATTTTTGTCGGCATAACGATTGCTCTCATCAAGTTCCTCATTCCACTCCTGCAAACACAGTCCCAGACGGGTGGATTCGGCGTGCAGGGCTTCAATCCCAATCCCTGCTCGCTGTGCGGGAATAATCCGGACCTCGCCTGCATGGGTTGCAACACGTTCTCAACAATCTCACAGGCTTTCGAGCTTGGCGATCCAAGAGAGGCATCTTCATACTACAAGTCGCTGTTCCTGGCGATGATACTGATACAAGGCTTCTTTTCAGGACTAATAGCGGGCCAGATAGGCTCCGATTCAATAGCCGTGGGAATCAAACACAGCCTGATAATGCTCCTGAGCGGCTTCATAATTTTCATACTTCTGATAAAAACAGGAATAATATGACTCTATAACGGAAAAGATGCTTGTTGCGCTCAAGAGATGACAAAAACGGAGAATACCGAGGACGACGCCTCCTGCGTCGGTCTCCTTTGCGTCTTTTCAACTTGGAAAGAAAGGGGTTTATAATGAAGGGAATTGCCGAACTTGAATTTATCATCTCAGTTTTCGTCTTCATAACTACGATATCTTTCGTGACCTTTCTCATAATAAACAACATACCCATACTTCACAGCGCCTCGGTCTCGGACGGCCTGAAATCCAGAAGCTATCAATATTCTGAGCTGCTCCTGTTCGACGAGGGCGCGCCGATGAACTGGGAAAATGACCCGCAAAGCGCGGACCGCATCGGCTTGTCTAATGGCAGAAGATATTTTGCTGACAAAGACAAGATTGATGCGCTCGCAAGCCTCTGCTTCGATTACCAGCTTGCCAAGGAAAAGCTTGCCCTGCAAAAAGAGGATATAGTCATAGAGGTGTCTTATCTGGATGGAGCGGCAGTGAGCGGGTCCTCGGCAGCAATATGCAAGCCACCTGTCACCACGCAATTGAGGTCGCAGTTCCAGATCACAAGGTTCGGCGTTCTTCCGCTGCCGGCAGGCACATATGTTGTGAAGATCAAGGTAACAATCATAGGCGACTAAAGCAGAAAGAGAGGAATCTGTAATGAAAGGGTTCGCAAAAATTTTTGAGGCAATAGTTGCATCGATTGTTCTCTTAGCGTCGCTGACATTTTTCTTCACACCTAATGTTCAGAGGTCTGGATGGGACAGAGCCTCGCTGCAGATCCTTGTAGAAGACGCGCTGGAAAGCGCCTACTTGAACGGGACCCTTGAACGTTATGTCAAGACCGACAACACCACTCAGCTGAATATGTTATTTTCTGCTATGTTACCGAAGACCGTTGACTTTTCGATAGAGGTCAGTGGCATCCCTGGCAAAACAATTAACATAGTGTGTGTCGACTGTAATCAGGCTAACATGGATGACCTTTCTGCAATACTCGACCCGAGAGATTTCAGCTACAAGATGAAGAACACGAGCATACGTATCGAGCCGCTCGTTCTGGCAACGCAAAACATACCGGAAAGCACAAACATGCTCTTCTTTTTCGACAAAACAAAAATATCAGCATACCAAACAAAAATAAACGATTTCCTTAATGCCAGTGGAGGCGTGTTCCTTTTTGCAAATTTAGATGCTGGCGACGTCGGGAATACTTCTGTAGGCAACACGTTCGGCCTTGTGTGGGGTGATATCACAAACCTGCCCGGAAGATTTGGCAACGTATACGATGCAAGCTTGCCAGGGCATTTTGTCGCAAGATATTATGCAAATATATCAACCAGGCACCTTCAGGACGTACAGAGCGAAACATTCACAGCATTCTTGCCAACAGGTATAAGTGGCCAGAATGACCAGAGGAACGTCGTCAGGACTGATAATGACAGGGCATACGTTCGGACGAATGAGGTTGGACAGGGCAGGACCGTATGGTTCCAGGATTATGCAAGGTCTGACCATGACAACCAATTTACAAAACAGATTGACAATCTTACAAAAGCATCGATAATGTGGGCTAGCGGAGAGCGTTCAAAGCTTGACATGATCAAAAAGACACCGGCTCCAGTGAATTTCAAGTCGAGCATATTCGTGTACGACGGGGACAACTACATAATCGAACTGACCATATGGAGGATATTTTTCTGAATATTTCTGATAAATTTAATCGGTGCGGAATAGAATCAATGGATCCTCATAAGTTGCAAAGGCGTCAAGAACAAGGTCTGTAGGATATCGCCTTTTTAGTTCTATTCTTTCAACTCCAGGATGTCTTTCATTCAGGGTAGATTTACCGGCAGCTCTTACTGCTTCAGCACTATAAGGTGTCATAATAGCACTGGAAGAACCCTGTCTACTGAGAGATACTATTGGGACAGATTTTCCGGAAGTGGACGTAAAGCTAGTTAATCTGCCTATTGCGTGTTCATAATGCTGTTTGAATTTTCCAAGAGCCCCATCTTTTATTCTTGCCTGCAATATTCCTGTCGGCTCGTCATATGTTTTTAACCTTATGGCACTTCTGTCTTCTCCTGTAGTTTCCAGCATGAGTGGAAGTTCGTTCTGCCTGAAATAGACAGTGACTCTTCCGCTTTTCACGCTTCCTATTCTGAAATTATATTCTTTTTGGGATTCAACATATAACTGCCTTAATTGCCGCGAATGCTTCACAAGCATAGCCAATTCTTCGGGTAGTATACACTGTTTCCCATCTGTGAGTGCAAAGTCTGGGTCATCATGAACCTCTATTAAAAGTGCGTCAGCGCCAGCCGAAACTGAGGCCAAGGCGGCTTGATAAACCATATCTCTCCTGCCGGTGGCATGGCTGGGATCAAATGCAACAGGCAGTTTGGAATGCCTCTGTGCATAAGCAACAGCTGTGATGTCACCCAAGTTTCTGAATTCCGGGTCTATGGTGGCAACCCCTCTTTCGCATAAAATAACGTTTGAATTACCGAAGTGAGTTATGTGACCTGCAGCTCCAAGCCACTCTTTTACTGTGCTCCCTTTCCCTCTCTTTAACAGTACAGGGACCTGTAGTTTTCCCAATTCATCCAGAAGGCTATAATTTTGTGCATTTCGTGTTCCGACCTGATAAATATCGACGCCGTGTTCTTGGAACATTGATATATGCCCTGTTGACATTATCTCGGTAACTATCGGAAGCCCGTATATTTCTTTTGCCTCGGCAAGGTATCTCAAACCTTCTTCTTTCAGTCCGTCAAATTCTCCAGGATTTGTCCTTGGCTTGAATGCCCCGCTGCGATACGCATCCGCTCCACCTTCCTTTGCAGCGTGCATCATTTCCATTGTATGCAATCTGCTTTCGGTAGAACAAGGCCCAGCCATAACTACAAGTTCAGGGCCACCAATGTCCAACTTACCTGCGTATACTCGCCCGGACATAATGAACGTATTAAATTAAAGGATTTAAGACTGATCCAAAATTACGTTTGCATGACGGCAATTCAAATTATTTCCTGCTGCATGCCTTGTTCTTTAATAGCTTAGTGCTGTTACTAATTTCATGTTTTGCATAAAATGCGGACGTCCTGCGAGTATAGGCAATTTTTGCAGCGAGCATTTCCTGGAGTCCCGAATACTCTTCACGCTGAAGGATTTCTCTTATATCTACTGCAAGCTTTGCGGAATAAACGAGGCTGCACTAAGGGAGAAGATAGAGCAGTCAATAAAAACCGGCAATACCATCATCAGCAGGAAAGTCTTCCTAAAGACTGTCGGCAACAAAGTCCACGTGACCATGACCGCCGAGGGGAAGATAGAGGGAGTAAAGAAGACAGAGACCCACAAGTCCCTGGTCATACTTCGCCAGCAGATGTGCGACATGCACGTCAAGCTCTCCGGAGGCTACTACGAGGCGATGATACAGGTGCGGGGGCCCGAGAAAGATGCAATACTGAGGAAGGTAAGGCAGGCCATACCTGAAAAAGCTGTAAGCAGCGTAGAGGAGATAAAGGAAGGCTACAACGTGAAGATATTGAGAAAGTCAAACGCCGCGGCTGCTGCAAAAGCCCTGAGGGAGAGATTCTCGGTCAAGGAGTCGTATAAGGTCGGCGGGAGCAAGAAAGGCCAGATGGTCTACAGGAACTATTACGCAGTGAGATGACATGCGAATCAAAACACTGGATGAACTTGTCGGATTTTATGTCAAGCTTGGATATGTTGGATTCAAGTTAAAATCCGTAATAGAAAAAGACAAGCGATACGCCCAGCTTCTCAAGAAAAGAAAAGATTATCTCACAAAAATCGGAGTAAGTAGTAGCGAGCAGAAAAAATACGTGTTGCTCACAGGCAAGGACATAGAAATCCTTAGAAGATGCAACAGGCTTGAAAAAAACGCAGGACAGGATGCCGACATAATTAAGCTTATTAAGTCTCAGTTGGAAGAGGATTGGAGAAGGCCTCTGCTGAAAAAGCTGAAGGCCTTAGGGAAGAAATGCAGGTAGAGTTTCATGTATCATCGGCCAGACGAGCCAGTAAGAGTGAAAATGCCGAGGCAAGGCGAAATTCTCGGGATAGTCGAAGCCATGCTCGGCTCGAACAAGCTGCGCGTGAGGTGCCAGGATGACAAGATAAGGCTGTGCCGCATACCCGGAAAGCTCAGGAAGAGCATGTGGATAAAGGAGAACGATGTTGTTCTCGTAAAGCCGTGGGACATTCAGAAAGAGACGCATGGCGATATTGTGGTAAGATATACCCAGACGCAGGTTTCGGTGCTTAGAAGGAAAAACATACTAAAGATGGAATATTGAGAACTTTGATAACCCTATAATTTATCAAAGTTCATAATAAGGACTTTGAACAAAAATATATATTTATTATTCAAAGCCCTCTATTGAACTACTTCTCCGTACTGAAGCAGAATGAACGAATCACTCTTTATATGTTCAAATTTCACCTATATTTATGATAAAAAATATCAAGATACCGGAGGAGCGGCTTCCTGTGCTGATCGGGAAAAATGGAATGACAAAAAGGTCCATACAAAGAAAGACAAAAACGAAAATCGACGCAAGCGAGGAAGAAGTAATAATAGAAGGCGAATCCATCGGCGTCCTGGACGCGGAGAGTATAATAAAAGCCATCGGGCGCGGCTTCTCTCCCGTGCATGCGGAGCTGCTGCTGGACGAGGACAATACATTCCTGATAATAGAGCTTCCCAAGGGTGAAAAGACATTGAAAAGATTGAAATCAAGGCTGATAGGTACCAGAGGCAAGTCGCGGCGCAATATAGAGAGGCTCACAGGCACCTATATTTCCGTTTACGGCAAGACTGTTTCGGTGATTGGCAAATACAGCAATGTCAACATGGCCGAGCAGGCTGTACAGAAGATTATAAAAGGTATACCACACAGATTTGTATACGAATTTCTGGAGGCACGGCAGGATGAGCGAGCATAAAAAAGCGGAAGACTTCGCGAAGGAGCAGAAGGAAATCAGCGTGAGCGAATTCTTTGAGAAAAACAAGCACCTTCTTGGATTTGACAACCCTACAAAGTCGCTGCTCATGGCAGTGAAGGAAGCTGTTGACAATTCTCTGGATGCCGCAGAGGAAGCAGGAATTCTTCCGGACATAACAGTCAAGATAAAGCAGGTGGACGAGAACACTTACATAGTTTCCGTGGCAGACAACGGACCGGGAATCGTCAGGGAGAACGTTCCCCGCGTATTCGGAAAGCTTCTGTATGGGAGCAAGTTCCACAGGCTGCTTCAGGGCAGAGGCCAGCAAGGCATCGGCATAAGCAGCGTGACACTCTATGCCCAGCTCACCACAGGGGTGCCGACAAAAGTCTGGTCGAAGGTGGAGAGCAAGAAAAAGACTTACTATTGTGAATTGCACCTGAATACTGCAAAGAACGAGCCCGACGTAATCAAGGAAGAGGAAATAGACAAGGAGGTCGTTGGTGAGCATGGCGTCAAGGTCGAGATGGAGATACACGGGCGTTACAGAAAAACCGTAGAGGATTACCTAAAGCAGACTTCTATCTCAAATCCGTTTGCCAAAATCGCATACACGTCTCCGGATGGAACGAAAACGGTTTTCCCGCGCTCACTCAATGATCTGCCAAAACCTCCTAAGAGGATGAAACCGCATCCGCACGGCATGGAATTCGGAATTCTGCAACGCCTGCTCCAGAACACAAGCTCGCGTACACTGCTCTCTTTCCTGACGAACGAATTCTCTTCTGTAGGCAGTCAGAGCGGAAAGGAAATATGCAAACTGGCAAAAATTCCGGAAGATACAAAGCCGCAGGAACTTGACAGGATTGCGATAGAAAAGCTCATCCCCCGACGGACTGCTTGTCACCCATCGGTTCAGCGGAACTTGAGAAAAGCCTGAAGAAAGAATACCCGAACGCGGAATTCGTGACCTCAATAACAAGAGATCCTGAAGTTTACAGGGGGTTCCCGTTCCTCATAGAGGTCGGGATTGTTTATGGTTTGGGCGATGAAGTGCAAGCAAAAAGAAAAAAGGAAAACGATGATGACAAAAAGGAAGACGTGATAGAATTGATAAGATTCGCGAACCGGGTGCCACTGCTCTACCAGCAGAGCGCCTGCGCGCTGACAGAGGCGGTCAAGGATGTGGACTGGAGGCGCTACAATCTCTCGCAATCAGGCAGCAACCTTCCGTCGGGTCCTATGAAGCTGGTGATACACATCTGCTCCGTCTGGGTCCCGTTCATGTCCGAAAGCAAGGAGGCCGTTGCTGCATACCCGGAGATAATAAAAGAAGCGAAGCTTGCAATACAGGACGCTGGCCGCAAGCTCTCATCGTACCTGAGCGGAAAGCGCCGCGCGGGAGAGCAAAAACGCAGGATGCAGATGTTCGACCGCTACGCCGGCGAGGTGTCCGACGCACTGGCAATACTGACAGGAAAGAACGACAAGGAAATAGAAAAGAAGCTCAGGGCACTCGTAGAGAGCAGGGTGCACATCAAAGAAGAGTTTGTTGACGAATCCGTAGAAATGTCGGATGCCAAGAAAGGGATAAAATCTGAAAAGAAACCATAAAAGAAAACAAATGAAGTGATAATAATGGCAAAAGAAGTCAAGAAAGAGCTGCAAAAACTCGGGGACAAGCTGCTACAGGACATAGAAAAGAAGGAAAACCCGAGCATAGAAATACCTATACGGGCATTATCCAACGTTGTCTTCGACAAGAAACTGGGTCAGCTTACCCTGGGGGACAAGACTGCGAAAAGATATTACTTCAACGTGGCGCACGCAAAGAAATTCATGCAGACCGCGATGGTTGCTTCATTCTCAAAGCAGCTGATAGACCAGAACATACATGCGAGCATCAGAGACATGTTCTACAACCTGAAGCGCACGCTCCCCGACAGCAATGAAAACACTTTTGACGAGCAATCAGAAAGCGATCCGATAATAGTCGATCTGGAAGTCGCAATAGATGTGCTTCGCGAGCAGCTTCACCTTACTACGGACAGAAAGGGGATAGTCGCCGGCAATGTCATCATCCAGGACAGGGGTGACAATATAGACTGGTCAAAGCTTGGCAGCGGCGGATGGTCTATCCCGAGTACGGTGGATGAAATCACGTTCAAGAAAGTCGATGCGGAATTTGTCCTGGTCGTAGAGAAGAACGCAGGATTTGAGCGCCTGCATGAGGACAAGTTCTGGCAGAAGCACAAATGCATACTCGTCGGAACCGGAGGCCAGCCATCCCGCGGCACAAGACTTCTGATACAGAGGCTGAATCAGGAGCACAAGCTGCCTGTTTACGTATTTTGCGACGCGGATGCATACGGCGCATATATTTATTCCGTAATAAAATCCGGCTCCATCAGCCTTGCGCATGTCTCCGACCGCATCTCAACGCCAAGCGCGAAATTCATCGGCTTGACCATAAGCGATGTGTACGAGTATGACCTGAAGAAGGCAACCATAAAGGCGAAAGACGTCGACATAAAGCGCGCGAAGGAGATGCTGAATTATGAATGGTTCAAGAAGAACCCGAGATGGCAGAAAGAGCTGAACCTCATGATAGAAAAGGGCATAAAAGCGGAAATAGAGGCTCTCTCCCACAAGGGCCTGAAGTTCATGTCGGAAACCTACCTGCCGGACAAGCTGAAGAAGAAAGATTTCCTAGACTAGGCTTTAATCATCTTTACCTTACCGTTCTTAACAAAAGCCGCACCGCCTTCTCTTATTTTCACGTATTTGTATCCGGTCTTTTTCAAGTCTTCCATAACTTTTGTATATGGCTTGGAGTATTTCTTATTTCCGAAATGAGGCAAAGGTACAAAACCAACAAGATTAAGTCCCTTGAATGACTTGAGCTTTGCTTTGGAAGGGTCGTCCAGAAATCTTATGGAACGTATATTAGTACCTGCAACAGCCGCTCCTGCGCTCGAGCCGACATAAATCTTGCCTCCTCTAAGAAGTTTCTTAATAATCTTATCGAAACCAGATTCCCTCATTTTCTGCAAGAGGTAGAATGTATTTCCGCCAGCAACATAAATTATGTCAAATTCGTTGAGTTTTTTTAACAAATTACTCTTTTTCATCCCTTTCAGGTCAACTGTGACCAACCTAAATCCTTTCTTTGTCAGAATTTTTCTATCTGCCCTGATCCACCACTTATCTTTGTAAGGGTCAGCTGCTGTCGGTATAAAGGCGAGCTTCAGTTTCGTCTTTGACTTTTGAATTGCTTTATCTACCAAACTAGAAGCATCAGAAGCCAGCAAGATATCGGTCATAATCCTAACATGACGATTTCCTTTTAAATATTCCGCAAAAAGTTATTAGAGTCATGCCCTGGTAGCTCAGCAGGTAAGAAGCTAGGCTTCTCTATAAAGAGCGCTTGAGATTTTAGGAATCGGCGAAGCTGTTAACCAAGAGGTCCGCGGTTCGAGCCCGCGCCGGGGCGCAAGGTAGCTCAGCTCGGGAGAGCACATAGTGTGAGGAAAACCTCATATTAGCTTAAACGGCTGAAGTTTAGGCAGGAACCGTACTGTAAAACACTGGTTTTATAGGTTTAAGCTGTCGAGGGTTCAAATCCCTCTCTTCCCACTGCAATTTCAACTTTCCTTATATGTTTAGGATTATGAAATCCAATTTTTCCCATCCAGTTCTTTGCGTTTTTTCTTCCATTGATATAAATTCTACTTCCTTTAGAAGAGAAACCTCGATTGTCATTAACGATGGTGTCATATTCTGTATACATTGAGAACCCCATTTCTTTTAGAATTAATTCTAATTGTTCAACAAGTTTACGACTCTTCTGTTTTACTGAAATTACAGGATAATTATGTCCTTGTTTTTTTAATGACACGGAACCATCAGTGTCGAAAAGTCCTCGAATGAATGGAATTATGAATTTTTTATTTTTGAGAATAAATTTGGGTATTTCTATGTTATCTTTTGGTCCAATATTGAATCCTATATCTTTTAGGAAATAAAATAATCCTTTTGATCTTGTTATAATTCGGATTGTATTTTGACCCTTCAGCTTTACGGGTTTTAATTTTATATTGAATACCCTGAAAATTAAAGGCACTATAAAATTATCTATATACTCTTTGTCGTCAGTAAAGGAGCACGTTATAGAAATAGAGTATTCTGATGCCGTGCCGCCTTTAAACCGGTATTTGTTAATGCTTCCGTCACCTGTCATAATGCCTAAAAATTCTGCAAGTTCTTCAGATAAAACTACAGGCAATTGTAGACCTTTTCTTTTATCTCCGTAAGTAATGATTGATTTCATGTGATCACTTATGGACTTCAATACTCTATACTATAGAGTTCTAAACTATATAAAGATTTGTGTTCTTCTAGATAAATATGCCGAAGAAAAGGGGGTTTGGTCCGGATAAATACAAAATAGAAATACTCAATGTTCTTAGGAAATACCCATTCATGTCTACGTCAGAAATTTGCGATAATCTCAATATGGGTTATGAGACTGGGTTGAAGTATATTGAGCAGTTATCAAAAGAAGGTAAAATAAAGCACCGTAAAATAGGAAACCGGCAATTTTGGTACATCTAGTATTTCTCATCTTTTTATAAAAGCCGGGAAAATATACTACACATGGGTTACAGCTATGCACCCCAAAGCAGCGGAGGCTTGCAACTCGGGAAACGAGGCAAGCACCTCGCGATAGCCGCCGTAATAATCCTCTTTGTCGGGACATTCTATTTTGTTGGCAATACAATGACAGGCTATGTCACTTACAGCGAGAGCCTTGAACAGCAATTAAATGAGACGCATAACAAGTTTCTCGACATGAAGGCACAATACGAAACCTGTGATGCATACCTGGGAAATGCGAACAGCAACATAGCGTCGCTGAACACCAGCCTGAATGCGTGCAGCACAGACATGTTTTCGCAAAAGCTGGCAGTGACTAGCTGCAATAATGAGAAAGAACGGCTAGGCAGGGAAAAATCAGACCTGTCGAATTCCCTTTCATCCTGCAGGAGCGAACAGGTTTCATCCACAGAATCCTACAAGCAACTGGCACGCAATTCGGTCAAGGCCATATGCTGCAGCTTCGGGGATGTGCAAAGCGGCTCTGTGCGCAACTGGAACATCACCAACAACAGTATAGTATGCACTGGCAATTACACCATCAACTGCACCACCGGGGAATCGAACTATTGAAGTTGGCTGGCTTTTTAAAGTTAAGTTAAAAACAGATAAAAGAAGTGGACAAAGGGCACCAGACTGTCGACTAGGCGCTGAAAGCGTCATGTTTGTTTGATGCTCGTCTGACTTACATAATTCAAAATGGTTCAGATCAGTCGACTTCTGTGATTTTTATGCCAAAAAAACACAAGCAAAATCAAGACCAAAAAATAGAACAATCAGAGGACTTCGAGAGGAGGGAATATGTCGAGCCTGAGCCAGTAAAAGTCGTAGTTGACACGCTCCTTGCAGAAGACAAGGTAATCGCTGTCGAGAATCGTGAGCATATCTATGAACCGGGCTATTACGGCAAGGATCTTGGCGAGAGGCTCGAGCTGGCTTTGGTCGAAGCGGTCCTGCTGCTCAAGCGCGGCAGGATAAAGGTGTCCTCCCTGGGAAAACAGCTGTCATTCAAGGAACTTTACGACCATGCATGCTCCATGGACAAGAGATTCCCTCATAAATACAGGGTATATGAAGACCTGCGTGAGAGAGGGCTGCTGGTAAGGACGGGCTTCAAATTCGGCTGCGATTTTCGCGTATATGAAAGAGGGGTACAACTGAAGAAAGGGCCAAAATCGGCAAAGGAACACACGAAATGGATAGTCTTCTCGGTGCCAGAGGACTTCACTATGTCTTTCGCCGAGCTTTCGAGAAGTGTAAGGTTGGCGCACAACATACGTGCCCGCATGCTCTGGGCTGTTGTTGACAACGAGGCTGATGTGACTTTTTATCAGATCACTCGCCACAAACCGTAGGTGATTAGATGAACGTAAGAGAACTCATGACAAAAAATATTGTTTCTGCAAGGCCTGACGAGCATATCAGCCAGGCACTGGGTAAGATGGAAAAGCACAGGCTACATCAGCTGTTGGTCATGACCGACAGCAGGCTCTACGGTATGCTTGAGCTCAAAAAAATAGTTTCCAAGAACATGGACATATCCTCTGCAAAGGTAGAAAATTTCGCGACAAACGTCCCTAACATCGATGCGAATGCAAGCGTGGAAAGCGCCACCCAGCTGCTTCTCAGCAGTGCATTAAGGGCGGTACCGGTCACGGATGGCGGAGATGTAGTTGGGATTATTTCGGAATCAGACATCATGAAAGTGGCGAAGCAATTCGTCAAGCCACTGAACGAGCCTGTTGACCGGATTGCCAGCGAGGCAGAGCATATCACGAAGGACGGAAACTACGGCCAGATCAAAAGGCTCATATTTGACAGAAATGTGTCGCGCGTCCCGATAGTGGACGATGGGAAAGTCGTCGGAATAGTAAGTACGCTTGAGATGATCAGGATGCTCAGGGGGAAGGAAACTATGGAAGTCAGGGGCGGAACGCAGGAAAAAGCCGCCAGGGAAAAGATTAGGATGGAGGAGACGCCCGCAACTGCAATGATGAGAAATGCGATAATAGTGCCGGGAAGCAAGGCCATAACAGACGTTATAGACCTTCTGAGGACGAATGAGGAAGTAATAATTTCTGGTGAAGGAATTAAGATAGTAACGCACAGGGACATCCTGGAGCTGTTCCCACAGGCGAAGCAAAATGGCGTTCACGTACAGATAACAGGAATGCAGGACGAATCGATTGATTTCAAGGCTAAGATGGACACAACCGTCACTGATTTCGTAAAGAAAATCTCCAGGATGGTAAATAGAATGGAATATCTAGTTGTTCACATCGAAAAAATGCATAAACAAAGCCCGAAAGAAAAATACTCGATACGCGCCAGGTTCAAGTCGCCTGAAGGCTTTTTTGTAGCTCACGCATGGGGATGGAAACCGATCGATGTTATTCAAGAAGTGTTCGGTAATCTCGAAAGAGAAGTACTAAACAAGCATGGCAAAATCAGGTCAGATGTAAAGAAAAGCCGTGCAATGAGAAAAGCCCGGTAATCTTTCCAAGATAAAAGAGGAAAATAAAAAATTCCTAATTTAAATATCTCTTCCTTTCACTGTGCTGCGTCTGTTCGCTTTTGCGCGTTCCACTGCTCGGTCAACAAGGCGCATTACTTCCCTGCTGAGGGCGTCTGCAGCATCTCCGCCAAGATTCACTTTCTTCTTCTTCGCGTATTCACGAACCTTGCTCTTTACAACAAGCATCTCAACTTTTGCCATTTTTTCTACCTCCTATATTTCTATTCAATAATCAGCTTTAAAATCATTTTATGGGCGTTCCGAGGCTTTCAATAGCCGTGCCTGACAGGAATTTTCCGAGGATTTCCGGCAGCTCCGCGATTACCACGCGCACCTGCTGCATCGAATCTCTGTCGCGTATGGTCACTGTCCTGTCTTCGAGAGTTTTGTGATCGACAGTTATCGAAGCAGGCACGCCTATCTCATCCATTCTCCTGTAACGGCGCCCGATGCTTCCCGAGTTGTCATAGAAAACAGAGAAGCCTGCGTCCCTCAGGAATGCTTTTAGCTCTTCTGACTTTTCATCCAGGCCGTCCTTGCTGACCAAAGGAAACAGACCACAATCGAATGGTGATAAGTTCCTAGGAAATGCAAACGTACTCCTCTCCCTGTCTTCCCTATAACACAACTCCAAAAGGGCGTATATATTCCTGTCAACGCCGAAACTTAGCTCAAGGACATGGGGCACAAACTTTTTACCGCCGACGAAAACAGACATATCCTGTTTCGAAAATTTCTGATGCGCTCCCAAATCGTGATCTGTTCTGTAATGAACTCCTCCTACTTCCAAGAAACCCCCAATGCTTTCAAGCTTGACTTCTATGTCCCAGTGGTATTTGTTATAGAAAGCCTTCTCTTCGTCCGACAGTTCCTTAAAACGAAAAAATGCCTCTCTGGGTATTTTCATCACGTTCAAGAAGAACTGCTGGACTCTGGCCATATGATAAACATAGAATTGAGGCACATGCCTGGTCATCTCCTCGCAGGTAATTTCCATTGCCTGCGGCCGGTTTTTGACCGGCATTGCAAGCAATCTGTAGTCCTTCACGCTTTCGAATTTTGGATGTTCTTCTATTTTGTCCGGGTCGAAAAATATCTGGAGCTCTGCCTGGGTGAATTCTCTCATGCGTGTAATCAGCTGCCTCGGGCTTATCTCATTTCTGAATGCCTTGCCCACTATAGCCAGTCCCAGAGGAAGTTTTTTTCTTAAGCACTCGAACTCGCGCAAAAAATTGACATAAGCAGCTTGCGCAGTTTCTCCGCGCAAATATGCCCTGACATCGTTTCCTGCGGTTATCGGAAACATCAGATTCAGGACGCCGACTTCTTCCAGGGAGCCTTTGCATTTAATGCACCTCAAGTTATGGTTTTTAATTACATTGGAAAGCTCTTCGAGCGATATGCCCTCGAAATTCTCTTTCAGCTGCTCTTCAAGAAGCTTGTCTGCCCGCTCGATATTTCCGCATTTTTTGCACTTCACAACAGGATCGACAAACGACTCCACATGACCTGAAGCCTGCCACACTTTTTCATGCATTATCTCTGCCGGCTGTATTTCGAAAAAATTGTCGTCTAGCCCAAGAAAGAAACTCCTCCATTCCTTTTCCCATCTGGCTTTTATAAGACTGCCGAGGTGTGCATAATCGTAGAAGCCGGATAAGCCGCCGTAAATTTCAGAGCCTATCCAGAAAAGTCCTCTCCTGCGGGCTATTTCCTCTATTTTATCGTAACTAGAAGCCATGATATTGTATTTTTACCGAGTTTACTTTAAAAGCATTGTACCATAAGTAAGAGAAGGTGGATTGATGCCGTACCAATTCCAATAGTCTGCGATAATACGTGCAGACCTTTTTCTAGATTAATTATAAATGGCAGGAAAACAGAGTGATTAGCATGAGCTACGTACTGACGGAAGAGGGAAGGCGCTACCTTAAGCATGGATTGCCTGAAAGGAGGCTTATCGAGCTGGTAAAGAATCGCAACGGCGTCAGCATGAAAGATGCAAGCTCTACTTTGGGCGGCGAATTTTCAATCGCCCTGCAATGGTGCAAGAAATACGAGTGCATTGAAGCAACGGGCGGAAAACTCATTCTTGTGGAGGAAAAAGTAAAGGAAATAGAAGAGCAAACAGACGCGATGGAGCGGCTTGCCGGGGGCGAGGAGCCCGCAGAAGACTTGCTGCAAATCCTCATCCAGAGAAAGCTGGCAGAAAAGAGAAGTGAAGGTATAGTAGAGCGCGCGGAGAAATTTGCAGGGAAGGAAGTAATCAACCTTAACACAGACATCATCAAGACCGGCATATGGAGAAAAGTTAAATTAAAGCCCTATAACGTCGAGGCTGCCGGCAAGCCAGTGTATATCGGGAAGCAGCAGCCCTACAACAGATTCCTGCAGGACGCAAGAAGGAAACTTGTCGAAATGGGCTTCGAGGAAATGACAGGGCCGACGGTCGAGACGGAATTCTGGAACTTCGATGCCTTGTTTCAGGCACAAAATCATCCAAGCAGGGAGTGGACCCAGACATATTCGCTGAAAAATCCAAAGGAAGGCAGTCTGCCAGACAAGAGCCTGGTAGAACGCGTGAAAGCCAGTCATGAAAACGGGTGGAAAACAGGCGGCACCGGATGGGGATACAGATGGGATCCCTCGAAGGCCGCATGCTTGATGCCAAGGGCTCACGGCACTGCCGTATCGGCAAGGACGATGGCGGGCAAGCCAAATATTCCCGGAAAATATTTTGCTATCCTGAGATGCTACAGGCCTGATGTTATTGATGCTACTCATGGCAGCGAGTTCAACCAGACTGAGGGCATAGTGCTTGATGAATCGCTGAATTTCAGAAGCCTGCTCGGCATATTGAAAGACTTCGCGATAGAATTCGCCGGCACCGAAAAAACCAAGTTCCTGCCTGATTATTACCCTTTCACGGAGCCGTCTGTGCAGCTTTCCGCAAAACACCCCCAGCTCGGTTGGGTAGAATTCGGCGGCGCCGGCATATTCAGGGAAGAACTGACAAAGCCGCTAGGGATAGATGTTCCTGTCATTGCGTGGGGACTGGGCATCGACAGGCTTGCAATGTTCAAACTGGGAATAAGCGATATACGCAGCCTATTCAGCCAAAATCTTGAATGGCTCAGGAAGCAGGTGGTGCTATGAGCAAAATGAAAGAAGTTGATATGTCTGATATACTGAAACATGCGGAAGAGTGCAACAGGAAGAAAGTGAAGTGGCATTTTCATATCCTTACCCCGGATTGCGCTTTCAGCCGGAATAAACGGTATTCAATCGTATTCGAGCGTGAGAAAGGCGAACATCTTATTGCATTTTTCAAGGAAAAACCGCCGAGACAGGAGAAACTGGAAATACTTTTCCATGGACGTGCTTAAAATGCCAAAAATAGATGTGTCTTACAAGGATCTTTGCAGTTTGATAGGGCGGAAAATCTCGCCTGAACAAATATCTGACGAGCTTCTGTATGCAAAAAGCGAGCTGGATGGAGTTGACGGGGACATATTGAAGATTGACATCAAGGATACCAACAGGCCTGATTTATGGAGCGCAGAGGGCATTGCAAGAGAAATAAGGGCGCGATACAGGCCTGGAATGCCAAAATATGCCGTAAAAAAATCCGGAATGAGCGTTATTGTCGACGGTAGCGTCAATAATGTCAGGCCATTCACGGCGTGCGCGATTGTGAAAGGGATAAGGATAACAAGTTCTGTGATGTCACAATTACTGCAACTGCAGGAGAAAGTTGCGGGCACGTTTGGCCGCAACAGGAAAGAGGTCGCAATAGGCGTCTATGACCTTGATAAGATAAAATTCCCCGTAACATTCAAAGCAATGAAGCCTGAAGATATAAGATTTGTTCCGCTTGCTTCGAGGGATAAGATGAGTGCATTTGACATAATCAAAAAACATCCGAAAGGCAAGGAATTCGGGCACCTGCTCGACGGAAAAGGGCTTTGTCCGGTTTTTGCCGACGCTGACGAGGAAATTTTATCAGTTCCTCCAATAATAAATTCAAATCATAGCGGCAACGTCAATGAAAATACAAAAAATTTATTCATAGAATGCAGCGGATTCGATCTTAGATTTTTGAACACGGCGCTTAATGTAATGGTCGCGGCGCTTAGCGAACGTGGCGGCATGCTGTATAGTGTTAACGTGATGTACGGAAAGAAAAATATAGCGACGCCTGACCTGACGCCGAAAAGTTTCAGCATAACAGTCGATTACGTAAACAAGATTTCCGGCCTTGGTCTGCCGGCAAAAGATATGTCAAAACTCCTTGAAAAATCCCTGTACGCTCCAAAAATCAGTGGAAAACAAATTGATGTGCTTTATCCGGCATATCGCCAGGATATAATGCACGAAAGGGATGTAATCGAGGACATAATAATTTCCTACGGATTCAACAATGTTAAACCTGACTCCCCAAAATTAATAACAAAAGGCAAACTAACTGAGAAGCAGGCCTTTATTGAAAAAGTTACCAATATAATGACGGGAGCCGGATTTCAGGAAATCTTGTCGTATACACTCACGAGCGCCGACAACCTCTATGCAAAAATGGGTACCAACGGGAATGCTGCAGAAATAGAGAATCCTGTATCTGCAAACTGGTCTGTGCTGCGCACATGGCTCCTGCCCGGCTTGCTCGAATTCCTTGGCAAGAACCAGCACATAGAATATCCGCATGATATATTTGAAACCGGGACGTGTGTTTTGCTTGCAAATACAGAAACTAGGTCCAGGGACATTCCAAAGCTTGCAGCTGCCGTCTCGGCCAGCACTGTCAACTATGAAGCCATCTCATCTACGCTCGACGCGCTGTTCAGAAATTTGGGCATGAAATACATCCTAAAGGCATGCGTACACCCGAGCTTCATAGAAGGCCGCACTGCAGAGATAATTGTGGGCAATAAAGTGATCGGGTATATAGGCGAAATACATCCGCAGGTCCTCAATAACTGGTCGCTTGAGAAGCCTGTAGTCGCTTTTGAAATAGGGCTTGAGGAGATTTTTCAGTGTGTTGAATAGGTGATTAAAAATCCCAATAAACTGAAGAGATTTCTCGATTGTACATAGAGATAAACCAATTATAATTTCATCCATGACCGGAACAATATTGTATATCACATCTTCCTTATATCCCACGACTAAAGTCGTGGGTTTGTTGGAAGATGGGATCCCAGATTCATTGTGTTTCATCACACGGCTGAAGCCGTGTGTTTTCAATGAATCTAAGATAATGATTGTAATCGGAATACTCATGTACGGCTAAAAACTTACATCCTTCTTTTTGGATTTCCCTTTACCGGCATTATATCCCTTGCCGCTTCCTCTTCCATGAGGTGTCTCTTTTTCTTTTTCATACCAATCACTAAGCCGGAAAAATTAAAGAAGCAGTTTATTTAATAAACGGAAACATCTTTCTGTACCACGGAACTACCTGCTGAATTCTTGTCTCTTCCCCAACCAGCGAGGCTGCGATGCGCATAATCTCATTGCTTGCTGTGGCGCCAGGATTGTGTCTCACTACAGGCACACGATCGTGAACCGCGCGCTGGACCGCCACGTCTTCTGAGACAGTGCCACGGAA
>JAGVVU010000044.1:0-5128 GCA_018304605.1 Candidatus Aenigmatarchaeota archaeon
CAGACGACGAGGGGCAATACGTCCAGGTCCGTTCCATTGATCCCAGCTATATAGATATTCTTGCAGTGAAACTGTCAGGAGATGTGGAAGAATCTGAAGTGTTCGGGGAAGCAAGCCGTGAAATATGGAAAGCATGCTCATATTCAAGGGTGCAGCAGAAAGAAGCCAATATATTTCGCTTCTCTGAAAACGGCAATTTAATTCATAATACATGCGTAAACGGCGCTGCAGCCGACGAACCGGTTCTTGTAGCGAACTTCTGTTTCGACGGAGGGGAGTTCGTGGGCAGGGCGCCTGATGAACTCTTTCACCTTCACAGTGTTCCAAAATTCGACCCGGCAAAGCCGGAAGCAGCTTACTATCGTTCCAGCATGGGCAACGTTATCCCCATCAGCCCTGTTACGATGATGCCTGAATAATTATTTTCTGTGCAACCTGATCGCAAGAAGTTCGCCAGGTTGTTCCATGATCGCATCCGTAATCCTGCGAGGGATTGATTTATACATATCTCGCTGTTCACGGATAGCCTTGATTACGCCAGAACCCCCATGACCGGAGTATGCAAGGCGATGTTTTGCATCCACATAGCTTATAAAATTAGACAGCAAAAAAAATCCGCCATAAAGTGCAGCATCTATCATAAGAGCATCGGTCGGCTCCATGAAGAAACTTGAACGCTAATCTTCTTAAGTTCTAAAATTTCTTTTTCGCGCCTCTCATTTCCTTCCGATAGAACTCTTCCCTCTCGCGCAAATGCAGCTTGACATGCTTGACCACGCGCGCGAGGAAAACGTTCTCTTTGTCTATCCTGTGCTTCATCAGGTTTTCTTCCTTGAACAGGAAACTTTTCGCATGCTTCAGCTCTGATTTTGGCGCAAAGAACATGTAGACGGGCACGCCCACCAGGAGCATGACCATGCCCATGACCACGTTGGCAAGGCCGCTGTATGTAATCAGGTAGAAGGATATGAGTATGCTCAAGACAGCAAGGACCTTTGTGAATATGTCCTTTCTAAGCTTGACAGCAGACAATGCGACCATCACGTACGCAAACGCGAGCGCGAAAACAGCGAATGATATCAAGGCAAATACCGGAAGGAACAGGGCCGCGAAGAACATTATTGTGCAGTGCACGGCAAAAGCCACGTGCGGCGTCGAATACTTGTTGTGGATGTTCGCGAGCCTTTTTGGGAAGTATCCGTCTGCCGCCATTGCATATGAGAGCCGCGCGCTTCCCATGAGTCCAGACTCGTTGGAGCCGGAAACGGATATCAGTGCGCCCAGTATCATGATCGTGGCGCCCACGCCCCCCATCAGCAGGGCAGCAACGTGAATGAGAGGAGTCTGCTCCGTGGCGAGTGCCGCATAATTCACCGTGCTCAGGATAACGAGGTTCGTAAGAAGGTAGAAGGACGCGACGATGAGCAGCCCTATTGTTATTGCCTTCGGCAGCGTTTTCTTGGAGTCTTTTATGTCGGAACTCACGACAGTCGCCTGCTCGAAGCCTGCGTAAGCCCAGAATATCAGCACGACGGCGAGCCCGAATCCCCCGAATCCCATGGGCGCGAAAGGCGTGAGGTTGTCGATGACGGCTTCCGGCCTCGAGTACATCCAGATGAGCCCCACGACAACTATCAGGAAGAGCGGCGCAAGCTTGAGGGTCGTGAGTATGTCATTTATCCGTGCTGCCTTCTTTACGCCGAAATAGTTTATGGAAAAGAGGAATGACACGAAAAGGAATATGACCACTGCCTTGCCGGCGAATCCCAGAGGTATGAGGAAGGACAGGTAAATGATGAAAGCCAGCGGGAAGACGCAAAGGGCGGCAACCTCGGCCAGCCAGAGCGACCAGCCCGTCAGAAATCCGGGGAAATGCCCGTAGGCGGCCCTTGCAAAGGCATAAGGTCCGCCCGCCCTCTTCACGATGCCGGAGCACCTTGCAAAAGTGAGCGCGATGATTATGGCAAAGATCCCGGCGGCGACCCACGCGAGGAGCGAAGCAGGCCCAAGAAGCCCGGAGCCGAAGGAGGCGGCGATGTATATGTCAGCGCCGACGATGCCGCCGACGACAAGGTTGACGACGTCGAACATCGTGAGCTGCTTCGCACTGCGCATGAATTACATTGGTTCAGGCGTGTTAAAAAGATTTCAAAACGTCTGCCAAGATTATCCAAGCAGCCAGATTATAACTTTATGAACCTTTCAGTCAAGGAACTAGAATGATAGATTTCGACGAGAACCGCCTGCGCTATCCCAACGATTACGTGGAAGTCAAGGGAAGGATATCGAACTTGCAGATAAATGGCGGCTTCGCGGATTTTCTTCTGACATTCGACAACGGGCATTCGATAATGGTGCGCGGCAGCAGCGACCTGATGCAGGGAATAAAGGAAGGCAAAATAGTGGAAGGAAAGGTGGAAGGCACGATAGGCTTCAGGCTCAACGGAGACAACCTGTCGGAAGCCCGCCCGTATTTCCGCATAGAAAGCTGGGAAAAGGTCAGGATTGAATAAGTAAATAGTTCTTGAAAACTATCTTTAAAATATCTTTATCTAAATATTTTTATGACATTAAAAGAAGCTCAAAGATTTCATGCGAATTTCTTTTCAACATTCTTAGGAGTTTTGGCTGCCGTAGGATTTGGATTACTTATTCAGGGAGGCTTCGAATGGAACTATGCAAAATTCGTAGGTGGATGCTTAATTCTAATAATGACGATAATCGGTTTCTTCCATTTTAAAGACCAAATAGAACAATCATGAGAGAATAATTCTCTTTAATTTCTATCAAGATATATCTTTGTTATGAACATAGACATCCAGCGCTCCAGCGACCGCGGCACCACGCGGACGAACTGGCTCAACAGCCGTCATTCTTTCTCTTTCGGGAACTACTTCAATCCTGCAAGGATGGGCTTTGGCCTGCTAAAGGTGCTTAACGACGATATAATCGAGCCCGGAGGTGGCTTCCCGACGCACCATCACGACAACATGGAAATCGTCACGATAGTCCTTGAAGGCGCGCTCCAGCACAAGGACAGCTCAGGCGGCGAGGGCGTGATAAAGCCGGGGGAGGTCCAGGCGATGTCCGCCGGGCGCGGAATTTACCACAGCGAATTCAACGCCTCCGACAAAGAGCCTGTCCATCTTCTTCAGATATGGGTTGGCACGGCGCAGCAGGACCTGAAGCCGGGTTACGGGCAGAAAAAAGCCAGGAATAGCATGACAATCCCGGTAGCAGGCGGAGCAGATAGGCGCTCGGAGGGCGCCGTTTCGCCCGGCCTGCACATAAACCAGGATGCGCAGTTCTATCTGGGAGAGCTGGAAAAAGGCATCGAAACAGAGCACGAAGTAGAAACAGGAAAGGGCTCTTATGTTTTCGTGATAAGCGGCAGTATAGAAATGGCAAGGCAGCAGTTGGGAGAGGGCGACGCGGCGGGCATAACAGATACGAGAACCTTCCCGATAAAGGCGCTGGAAGACTCGAGAATTCTTGTCATTGACGTGCCTATGGACAACTAGGTGCATTTGGCTCTGTAGAAAACCTATGAGAAAAGCCACAGGGAGGGTATTGTGTTTTCACAATACCCTCTAGTTACTAGCATCATTGTGGATACACAATGATGCTCCTGTGGCTTTTCCTTGTGCATTTCTACAGAGCTGTGCGCTTTAATAATATTTTATCATATTCTATCGTATGCCAAAACAGGTCGACTTTAGCCAAATGGAATGGCAGGCCACTCCGTATCCCGGCGTATTCGTGTCGTGTCTCGAGGAAGAGGGGAGCGGTGAAATCCCCGACTTCACGTCCCACGCAGTAAGGCTCGACGTAGGAAGTAAGATCGGTCCGCATTATCACGAAAGGGAGCCGGGATGGATGGAGCTGATTCTTTTCCCGGACGGCGGCGACTTCGAATTCCGGATAGACGGTCAGGTAAGCGAGTACTCGACGCAGATGCCAGTTTACAGGAAAATACGCCCGAGGGAAGTCTACGGCATCAGGAACAGGAACCGCTTCCCGCTGTATTTTTTCTCTTTCATGAAACCGGGCTTCTCGGGGTTCCAGGAAATCGTGGAAGCCTAGTAAGTGCGTTTCCTTAGCAAAGAACCGGCAGCCGCGGCGCCCGCGGACAGCAAAAATCCGTCCAGGACGTATGCCTGAAGCCCGTCTATGTACTGGTGTCTTCTTTGAAGCGCCCGGTAGTGTCCAGTATCCAGCTCTCCGCGCATTTCGATCCTGTATTTTTCCGAAACAGTGGAGCCCAGCTGGGCCGCGTTATAGCTCTACAAGGAAACAATCTGGATATATTACTTCCTTGTGAGCTATCTGTGAACCCACAAACATGTCCGAATTCTTTTGTGGGTTCACTATAAAGACGCTGGCAACTCCGGCAGCGGCGATTCCAAGCATGCCTGCGGCAAGCAGGCCGTTGCAGGCGCTTTCTCGTAGTGTCATGCAATCAAACCAATAGAGGACTTTGAATCACATCTTCCTTATATCCCACGGCTAACTCGAAGTTGAGCGAAGCTCAACTTGAGTCGCCGGAAAGCTTTGCTTTCCGTACGAAGCCGTGTGTTTGCAAGATGACTCTTTGAGCCCTCCTGCACAGAAGGAACTTCGTTCCTTCCTGTGTTGAAAGATGGGATCCCAGATTCATTGTGTTTCACAAGAAAGACTGAAAGTCTTTCTGTGCAGGAAAAGCAAAGCTTTTCCCATTGTGAACGTTGATAATAAAGGGGTTAATCAAAGTTCTCAATAGCGCAAGAGCTTAAATATTTCGCCCCTGTTCAATGGTGATTCCCGCGTAATTATAAGGACTTGAAATTTAGCATGCATATAACAGCCAGGTGGTCGGATGGAGACTTGCATCTGGTGCGACGCCTCTTTTGAGAACCGCATACAGCTCGAATATCACGTCGAGCAGGAACACCCGTACGTAAGGGGCACCGTAAAGATAAAATTATAGCCATGCAGAATACAGCTGATTCTGGTTTTTTCATACGTCTATGGCTAGACACTGAAGCTATATTTTAATACGCATCCAACAATTATTACTGAAGCGTCTGTAGTCTAAGCACCTTTCCAGAAAGCTGCACCAAAGCGGCGGGTGGGATATCGGCAGGACCTC
>JAGVVU010000044.1:5191-10363 GCA_018304605.1 Candidatus Aenigmatarchaeota archaeon
GCTGATGATCCGGGTTCAAATCCCGGCGGACGCATGTGCCAAAAGGGAAAGAATCAGTCAGGATCAGGCGTGCATACCGCATATATATCGGCAGGATAATCAGTCCTTCTGCAATCAGTCCTTACAGACTCGCTGAAAGAAAGAATCTCAGGATCGATATAGCCCCTCATTTTCAGGCGAGGTTCGTTTTCATTCCTGGTTTGTAATTTGTCCGTAGCCTGCAGGTGATACTTCATCTTTTTTCAACCACAACTGTATCGCTCGCAATGTTGAAAAGCCTTTGCTTCTTGCCCGGCCTTGCAAGCACCCCTATTATCATGTCCAGCGGAAGCAGGAAAGCCTTGCCGAATGCGCTTGCTGCAGCTGCGCCCAGGGTGGCATTCTTTCCTTTGACTGCCACGAGTTTTATGTTGAGGGCTTTCTTGCCGATGCTCTGCCTGCCCTCGCTCTCGAGCACGGACCAGTAAACAAGCGCAAGTACGCCGTTTGCACCGACATGCCACCAGTCAAATGCAAAGGCAGGAAAGATTATCCATCCTACGATTCCAAGGATTATCACGTCGATGAGCCATGCCCAGAATCTCGGCCACCACGGAGTCGGTTTCATAAAAATATTTTGCTCCGTAAGTTTAAGAAATCGTTTGGAAGCCCTACTGGACCTGCACTTGGTACGTGAGGTTGACTTCCGTCTTCACGCCCTTCCTTGCGAACGTTGAGAACGTGTTGGAATAGACCAGATAAAACGTTCCGGAAGGCAGGCTGGCTGAAATGATTCCCGTGGACAGCTTGCCTGATTCGTAAAATTGAGTGGCTCGCCGTCCGCTTCTCCAGTCTGCAAAATTAGCTTCGTCCATTATAAGGACATTTATGTCGTTCATGCTTCCGCCGGACGCCGAGAATGTGCCGCTGACAGATGCATATTTTGTGCTGCTTGGGACTGAAAACTGGTAGTACTTCATGTCGCCTTCGTCAACTACTATGTTATCATTTACTATGTTTTCGCTCACTATTTCATAGCTCGGCTGGTCGAGCTGGATTGCCGTCTGTCCGGTATTGGTGCACCCGGCGATCAAAACAGCCGAAATCAGAACCAGTCCTGACAGGAGATGTTTGTTCACTGCAATGAGATTGTGCGAGAAAGCTTAAAAATGGAAATCCAGCCGCGAACGCAGGCGAGCCGCCTTTGTAATATTTTCTTTTTCCCTTGAGACTTTTTCTTTAATACTTCTTTTCCAAGGTTTTCTTTCTAAGATGTTGCAAAGCAAGCTTTGCGACACACATCGAAGCAGAGCTTCGATGATGAAAGCTTAAAGAAAAGGCTCACCCAAAGTGAAGGGTGCATGTCCTCGACGTATCGGGTAGCGATGTTCTCGTACAGGTTGTATATTATCATCACCGTCAGCAGTATTCCCGTTCCCGTTCCGAGAGCGCCCGTGAAGTCGGCTACGGAAGCAAGAAGCCCGATGAACAGGCCGGACAGTATCGTTATCGTTGGTATGTACCTCTGCAGCACCTCTTCCACTATCCTCGGGTCGCGGCGGAATCCGGGGATCTGCATTCCCATTCCTTCTATCTGCTCCGCTACGCTCCTCGAGTCCATGCCACTGGTCGATACCCAGAATATGGAGAATATCACCGAGCCACCGGTCAGTATCAGCATGTAGGAGAGCGCCCGGAGCCCTTCTTCTCCCGTGGGCAGCCCTACTGTGAATGAAGATACAAGGAAGGCAAGCACTACGCCGGCTACTATTGAGGCGAGGATGACGCGGTGCACGCGCTGGTATTTCAGGTAGAATGCCATGAAAGCTGCCACGAACACCACGATCATTATTGTTATGAAGAATATCTGGACAGGCAGCGTGACGGGCGGGTTGAAGAACAGGGCAAGGCCGCTCACGGGCGAGCCATTGGTATCAAAACATCCGAAAAGCCCGCAGCGCGTTCCGGCTTCTGTCACGGTCTTTGCGCTGAGGTTGCCAAGAAGCTGAAGATTTGCCAGAAGCGCCGCGATAAGTATGACGGGGATGTTGCTGGTGTATATCAGGTTCAGCGGCCACCTGCGCGAGAAGCCCCGGATCGAGCCGAACGCCAGCGGTATCTCCACTTTTATTGCCTGTATGTAGACGACTATCAAAAATACGATGATCGTCGCGATCAGCGGAAGCAGCGCCGCGAACGCCTGGAATATCTCGCCCAGGCCAAGCAGCGCTACGAACTGCGGCAGTATGCCCGCCGGAATCGTCTCGCCGGGCGGCGTCAGCGGGTTGAACGCGCGGACAAAGATAGTCGTGGTGACGTTTGCTGCAATGAACAGCGATACGCCAGACCCTATGCCCCACTTGGTTATGACTTCGTCCATTAGCAGCACCAGGAATCCGCCGAAGGCGAGCTGGACTATGAGAAATACAAACAAACCTGTGTCAGCCGATGAGGGAGAAATTGCCCCGAACGACACATAAGCGTAAGCCTCGAATACGCAGAAGAATATAACCGCCAGCTTCTGCATGCCCTGGAATTTCTTCTTTCCCTCGGGCGTCTTCAGGTCCCATGGGATTATCTTCGAGCCTACAAGAAGCTGCAATATAATGGACGCCGTGACTATCGGCCCGATGCCCAGCGTCATCAGGCTGCCAATCGAGGATCCGAGGATAAGCTCGTAGAACTGGAAGCGTTCCTTCGATACAGGGTCGATGCCGTAAAGCGATATCTGTCCGAGGACGAGGAAAAGCAATAGTATGATGCCGGTCCATTTCAGCCTTGACTTGAACGACAGGTGCGTCTTTGGCTCCGATATGCCGGGCAATATTCCTGTTATCTTGTCAAGTACACCCATTGGTCACACCGCCGCGAGAAAACCGGGGTTTTCTCCAAGGTTTTGTTCTTTCATGCTAGTCAGTTTCTTTTTCGTCTGGCTTCTTGTACCCTCTTTTCCTGTTTTCTGTCTTCGTCTTTTCCTTCGCCTTGTTCAGCTCGACCTTCCCGCCCGCCTTCTCTATCTTCTCTTTCGCCTGCTTTGATACATGGTCCGCCTTCACGCTCACGGCCCGCGTCACTTTTCCGTTTCCGAGGAGCCTGCCGAACCCGAGCTTCCTCAGGTCAAAAGCATCGCCGTCCATCTTCACGAGCTCGCCGATGTTTATGGACTTGGCTCTCTTCTTCTTTGAGTAGAACCCCTTGTATCCGTAGCGGTCAGGTTCCTTTGACGTCACGTACGAGAACTTATGTTTATGCGATCCGCCGAGCCCGCGTCCGCCCTGGCTTCCGCCGCCGCGGTGCTTCTTCTTCATGCCCCAGCCGCGGCTGGTCCTGCCCCGCCACTTCCTCGTTTTCTGCTTGAATTTTACTGGCATATTACCACCGCTCATAAACAGCTTCTGCGACAACAGAGCGGGCAGGCGATTCCCGCGGAACCGGAACAGGTCTGCTTCCTTCAGTCCGGACAGCCTCGGAGTCTGTGAACCTCGACAGATAAGAGTCGATCTCTGTTCTTGTCGGCCTATGGTCAAAATCAAATCTCGCAAATTCTGCCCCAAGCTCAGTATAGAGCTTTATTGTCGCACCTTCTGCGTATGCCCGAAACGACGGGACGCCTGCCTCCGCCATCTTTTTAGTCGGCTCATATAAACCTATCATTTACAGCATCCTCCTGACCATGTCATTAATTGCAGCTCCGCAGTAGCCGAGGTTGCCCCTAGGATAGCGCAGCTTCTTTGACTTGAATCCGCCCTTTGGCGATTTCAATCCGCCGGAAACGTATGATTTCCCTCTTTTTCCGAGCCCTTCCAGTATCTTCTCTGTCTCCGCGTCCGGTTCCCCCCATGACACGAAGTTGTCTATTTTCCTGATCATGCCGATGGTGTGGGAATTGTTCTCTACGAGCGTGAACGAGTACATCTTCTTCATGCCGAGCATCTTGAACGTGTCAATCACGTCTCTCAGCGTTCCGATTTCCCCGCGCATCCTCACGATAAGAATCCTGCTCATTTCAAATCCCTTTCTTGAAAGAAAGGCCTTTGAGAACCCCATAGAACTGGTGTTCTTCTAGACCTCGACTTCAAATATTATTTTTCTCCTGCTTGCGACAGCAAGCCACAGTTAATATTTTCTTTGACTGCAAGCTACTTTCTTTTTCAAAGAAAGGAGCTTATTCAACTTCAGCCTCTATCTCTTCATACCCCTCGTCGGCTTCCTTCGTCGCCGGCCTTGAGTCGTTGACGCCCGCGAGCCGCATGACTTTCTTCGCCTCGTTGTTGACGCAGAGCCCGACGCCCTTCGGGGCCGGTATGAGCTGCACGCGCACCGAGCCTGACTTTCCCTCGACCTGGACGGGTATGGTGTGGTTCCCGCCGCAGCTGCACTCCCATGAGCCGCAGCCCCTCTTCACGGGCATTATGTTGAGCTTCGCGTTTATCGTGGCCTTCTCTATAGCCACCCTGTTCTCCATGGCAACTGCCTTGCCGATGCCGAAGTATCCGTTTCCGTTGCCGATCGCCACCATGGCAGAGATCCTGTATCGCCTGCCGGAGCGGTGCATGCGAGTAGTCCGCCTCGTAGGTGTCCTCTTTATGCCGCCTCCCTTTCCGGGAGAGCCGCCTATGAATATTATCTCGCTGTGCATGTTCGGGATCAGCTTGTCGACTATCTGGGGCTCCTTTATTTTCTTGCCCAGGGCGAATATGTCGTCAAGGGACATCTTGCCCTCAGCCACCTGCTTTCCGAGATCGGTTCTTGGTATCCATTCCATATTTTTCACCTTTTACAATTATTCTTTTTATTCAGCCGCTTTTGCGACCTTCTTGGTCGCAACTCCAAACTCATTGGATATTTTCTCCTTTATTTCGTCGAAATGCTTCGGAAGGTCTTCCGGAGCCAGCTGGTTCTTGATATAAGAGGAGAACTGCTTCTGGTATTTGTCCGTCCCCTTTATCTTCTGCGCGTAGTCCGCAACGTGCCTCCCCTTTATCCTGTCAGTGCTCGGGACTATCTCCTTTCCTATGGGCACGGAAAGCCCCGCATCCCTTGCCCCGGCGGCTACTGCGAACAATGCCGAGCCTTTCACGGACATCTGCAGTCCTATGTCAACATTCGCTTCTTTTATCCCCTGTTTCAACGCACTTAAGCCCGCAAGGTAGCCGGTGAGGTATGCCGCGGACACGTTGCCGCAGTGGCCTT
>JAGVVU010000045.1 GCA_018304605.1 Candidatus Aenigmatarchaeota archaeon
ACCTTCCGGGAGGCGGGTTCATAGACATGGTTGTTGAATACTCATGGGATGGACAAAGATTCTCAACAGGTGACAGCTTTTTTATGCCGGAATTTTTGCCGCCCGTTGCCGACAGTATACGATCGTCCTTTGACAACAGGAATCCGGGAGAAACAAGCAGGCTTCTCGGGGAACTTGAAAAAACAATAGGCACAGACAATGCATTGCGCGCATTCCTCCAGGCTCAGGCGCCGCCGGGCTTTACAATGCCTACGGGCAGCGAATATGTCGAATACGTAAGGCAGTACGCAATGGAAGTCGAAAGGACAAATCCCGGGATGGGTGAACGCGCACTGACGCGCTATGCCGATGATCCCGGCGGCTTCTTCAAGGCAGTTTATAGCCGTTCTTCAGAACCGGTATTTCTTGACATTTCAAATCCTAAATCCGTCGTCGGCGCATCGCTTGTAATGACATTGAAGAGGCTTGGGAGGAGCGACTGGGGCGCCACATGGATTTGTGGAACCGCGCGCAGAATAAAAGCGGATTCATAGCGGCGCACATGAATGCAACAGGGCGCTATCCGCAGACAGAAGAGGAACTGTGGAGCGCGCGAAACAATGTTGTCAGGGAGGATAAAATACCTGCAAGAGGAAGCGGGGACTCTTCCAATTACGGGAGCTGGTCGTCGCAGTCAGGCAGCGGAAGCTCCCGCACGTTCAATCCTGTTGATGTGCCTGGAGATCCGAGGTACCTGAACAGCCGCCCGCCGCCGCAGACAATCCGCGAAAGCGCGGGGCAGATGGACAGGGCTACACAGCAGGGCATAATGCAGGGCGCAGAAAGGAGCAGGCAGATGATTAACCAGGGAATAAGCCAGGGAGGCAGGGCTGTCGGAGAAATGCTGAGGATGCCGCAGCCTGCGCAGGGGAGAGGGCGCGGCGGCGGACAATGATGATATTAAGAACTTTCTTCCTTTCCTATTGACTGACGCTTTGTGTCCTTCGGATTTGATTTCTTCATGCTTGCAGTGAGCCAAATTCGTAATAATTTTCTTTCCTCGAAAGCATGATTGCTTTCGGGAACTCAGATTGAACTTGTTCAATCTCGAGTTGAATCCAAGGGCCTTTCTTTTTTGAAAAGAAAGGGGCTTATTTCTTCACGCCGTAAATCGAGACGTACTCAACAAGCCTTTTCTTCTTTCTTTCTATGCGTATCTCTGTTTTTGTTCCTTTGAAAAGTTCTTTTATTTTTTTGTCGTTCTCAAGGAATTCGGGTCCCGGTATGCCGAGGCTCTTGCCAAAAGACAGAAAATAGAATCGCCCGCCTTTCTTTAGGGAATTGACCAGTTGCGCCACGTATTTGTGCGGCCTGTCAAGATGTTCGAGCACGCCTACGGCAGTTACGGCGTCGAAAGTGTTCTTTGGAGGCTTGAAGCTTCCCTTGACGAATATGACATTATGGAGATGATATTTCTTTATTTTTTTCACCGCGTGTTCCAGCTGTTTTTCGCTGAGGTCCACGGCAACCACCGTGCCCTTCCTCAGCCTTCTCGAGACAAACAGAGTCGTGTTCCCGGAACCGCAGCCGAAATCAAGCGCTTTTGAATTGTCGTTGAGTCTGAGGTACTTCAGGATTTTTTCAGCCTCCTTTTCCCCGTACCATATATGGAAGAACTTGTCCCAGAAGAAAGCTATCCTGTCGTAGAATTTCTCCGTGAATTTCTTGTCGACGCTGAGGCGGATTGCAACATACAGCGGCAGCCCAAGTATCACAAGTATGATTCCCATGGAGAATATGTACACTGCACCCGTCACGTGTGAAAGCCATATGTAAAGCAGCATTATGTTGAATATGACTATCGCAACCGGGCCGGTTTTCGGGAACGGGGCGTTGAATTCTCTCCTCATTTTTGGCTTGGACATTCTGAGTTTAACCACCGACAGCATCACAATCGAGTACATGACTATAACCAGCGGCACAAGCAGCGATAAAAGGAAGAGGAAATTCCCGAATGCAAGGACTGTGAGTACGCCTATGACTATTGTCTGGAAAAGTATGGCGACATGCGGCGTCCTGTATTTCTTATGAATACGGGCAAAGCGCGGCACCAGCACCTTGTCCCTGGACATCGAGTAGAGAAGACGAGGTGAGGAAACCATCCATGACGCGGCTGTGCCTATCAAAGGCACAAATATTATGAATGCAAATACGGCACCAACTCCACTGCCGAAAAGCCTGTCGGCGAGGAACGCCAGCGGCGCATTCTGCGCCCCGAAGGCGTCTGCTCCGACGTTCCCTATGGAAACAAAAACCAGAAGAATGGAGATCGCGGCGATTATTGCCGTCGACAACACCAGCATTTTCGGAAGCACTTTCTTTGAGTCCTTTATTTCCTCCGAAAGGTAGGTTGCCGTTTCCCATCCAAAAAATGTTTCGGATATGAAATATATTGTGAGCAATATCACGGGCAGCGGCGTTGAAAACATCCCGGCAAAACGTGACGTGTCTGTTGTAGGGATCCCTGGGATTATAAGCGCAAGTAGTGCAGCAACTGTTAGAATACCGAATATCAGGAGCATCTTCGAGGCAAAGTCTATGCCACGGTAATTGACAAAATTGAAGAGTATGATGAAGAACAGTGCGGCAAAAATTTTCAGCAGTATGCCAGCGTCTGGGAATATGTAGATGAGTGAGCCGACTATCAGCATAGATATGGTTATGCTGGACGCAATCCACGACATCCATCCGAAAAGAAAGCCAGTTGATTTGCCGAAGGCGTTCTTGACGAAGTCGTATGTTGAACCTACAGAGGCGATTTCGGCAAAATAGAGCGATATCACTATGGCAACAACCGACATCGCCAGCCAAGCGAGCAGCGAGCCGCTGCCTGAATATGCTGCGCCTACTGCAGGAAGAAAGAATATTCCAGTACCAAGTATGGAGTTCAGGATGAGTATGAGGAGGGTTTTTTTGCCTATGGTTTGTTTTAGCTTCATGAATTCACCATTTTGCCACTTTGTTCCAGAGGAAATTGAAGTATTTCCTGTAGCTTTCAGCGATTTGTTTGTCATGGACAACGAATGCTATGGGCGTTGTTTCCAGCCATAGTATATTTGTCACTTTATTCCCATATATCCATATCACATTTGGCGGCCCTGTCAGTTCTTTCGGCAGGAACTTGGATTCTATGAGTTTTTCTTTTAGCATTGGGTGATTCCTCATCCGGTCTATAACAAGCTCCTTCCATCTTATGCCGCGCTTTATCCTTTTTCTGTTGAATGATATCCAGTATCGCGGCATCCTGTCATGGCCGAATCCGCCGGCGCCTATCATCATTGCCTCTTTATAATTCAGCGTGTCTTCCCATATAGTTTTTATGCCCTCATATCCCCTGTATATCTCCGCTTCTACAGAAGATGTCCTCGCTGAAAATTTCTTTTCGAGCCTTGGAAGTAGCTTGTCGGCTATTTTCTTTTTCTCATTTATTGCCTGCCTCTGCTCATCCAAGTAAAGCATTATGCGTTTTGGGGGAGTCGTCTGGAAGATTTTCTTTTTATTTTCTATGGCAAAAGTTGCAAGCCCCTTAGAAACAAGCTTGTTAAGAACGTCGTAGATATTACGCCTGTCTATGCCGGTTTCCTCATGTATCCTGCTGACAGGCAAAGACCCGTTCTCGATTAGCGCCGTGTAAACCTTCGATTCGTTGTCCGAAAGCCCTATGTCTGAAAGCTGTGGCATACGATTAGTTGTCCTCTGATATTTATATAATTGTGGTGGTATATAGCTACCACAATCATTTAAATTTAGCGCGCCAGCGAAACGGATGTTAAATGCTTTTGCAGCATCGTAAAAGGATGGGGTTCGCAAAAACTTTCATAAGCGCATTGTTCATGTCTGCGCTGTCAACAGCCGCCGCTGCGCAAACGGACGCCACAAGAGTCGCGTCGAACGTGTCGGAAAGCCAGAAATACGTATGCGCAAGCTACTGGAATCCCGGCCCGCGAACCCGCATCTGCTATGAAGGCAGTGACAATTTTACATTCGGAACTTTTTTGCCGGTTTCCAAGAACGATTTGAAAGTGGTTGTGGGCAACATAAAAAGCAATGAGGAAGCAGGCATATATTTCAATAATACTAAAGGTCCCCTAACTTTTGGCGTAAGCGCGGAATACATAGACGAAGTCCCGTCGGGCGAAGCTCACGCGAGGATAAATGCGGGAAAGAATAACAAAGTGTTTCTTGCATATGGCAGAATCAGCGGAACGTCGACAGTAACCGCTGCAGATTTCTTCAATATAGGGAGAACCCATTTCGGCGCCGGGTTTTCTTTCAGGGACAGGGATATTGATAAACAACTTGGGATACAGATGCGAGGAGACCACGTAAGGCTATATGCAGCCAGAGAGCAGGTTGCAAAATTCTTTTATGCAAACGACGGGAATTTTCAGTCGTTGAACGGTTTTGTAAGGGTGGGAAATGACTACAGGCCATACAGACCTGCCGGGTTAGATGCCGACAGGTTTGATTTTTTCCAGCAGGGAGCTTTACATTCAAGATACTGGCCTTATCATCCTATATTGCCTTCACAAAACACACATCTTAGCGAACAAGGAGCATTTGCGGTTGCCCCAAGATTTGCAAAGGACAAGGAAAAGAAAACAAAAGTGTATGGAATTGACGGATTCTACACATACAAGGATTTCATAGGCGGGTACGGATTCGAGCATTCGCAGCCATAAGATCAGCGGCGGGGCAACAATCGGTCCCGTCAGAGCCGTAGGAAGCTGGGACACGGAAAGGGGATTTTCTGTTTACGGCTCTATTACGAAATAAATATCTGCGGGCTTTAGCCCGCAGTATTTTTGCAAGAATGCCGTAATATGGACGACCTAAAGGTCGTAGTATTGACTGCATTCATTGCAATAATTACTTTTTATCAAACCCGCCCTGCTTTTCCCACTCCTCGACAACTTTCAGGGCTTCGCTTTCAAACTCTCCGGCAAAAACCAATTTCATCTTTCTATTATTCTTATTGTTAAGGATTTTATTGTTTATTTTGCCTTCGTAATACATCTTGGAAACCATTTCTGGCGTTTTCCTGCATGCAAAAACAATTTTTGAGATTCCAGACCAATAAGCAACAGAAAAGCACATATTGCAGCATTCAAGCGATTCGTAAAGTACAGCCCCGTTAAGATTTGTTGTCTTCAGCTTCCTGCAAGCCTCGCGAATCGCAGCAGTCTCGGCGTGCCCTGAGGGGTCGTGATTCTTGAAGCCTACACTTACGC
>JAGVVU010000035.1 GCA_018304605.1 Candidatus Aenigmatarchaeota archaeon
GGCGGGTCCTAGCAGCAACAGCTTCTTCTACGGCGTGTTTGATTCCATAATACGCTCGCTTCCGTGGGTGAGCTGATGGAACAGCACGATACGGTAGTCTTCATCATATTGGGCATAATGGTATTCTCCATAGTCCTCTATGCGAACGAAAGATTCATCGGCTCCAAGCTGCCGGAGAATCTCGCAGAGAATCTTTCGCAGCCCCTGGTCCTTAGCGTGACGAATGAAAAGATCGCCGGCGGCGTGCTCGGGCCCGTAGAGGTGACACCGCGCGCCCGGGATGCAGGCGGCTATCTCTATGAAATAACAGCAACGCCGCAGGTAAAAATAACAGGAGAAAGGGAAGCGCCAGTGGACATCATCGCGATACTGACGTTCAAGGGCCAGAGCATAAGGGCAACTTTCAGCGACCCATCAGGCGACAGCGACAAATTCACGTTAAAGCATGATGATGTGATCACGTTGAGGCTGAGGGCGGACATCATAAGCGATATAATGCCGCTCCAGGAATACACCGACTCTTTTCACAACGAGAGGTTCAGCAACAAGATGCCGGTTCTTGTCAGGAGCGGGAGAAGCGCGGTCATCGCGACCGTCAACGTGGATGAGTATGTTTCCGTTGATTACGTCTATGACAGCAACCCCATCAACCTCTACGACTGCAAGGCGACATTTTCGCTCGAAGGCCCGTGCACGCAGAAATACAGCAACCGGCTGAACGGCACGCCGGAGAGCCCGCTGAGCGAACGCCATCAGACAATAGAAATTTGCGGCGGCGCTGCGGAAATATGGATATATCAGAAGCCCGACTGCTCGGCAAGAACGGTCAATGCAGAGATAGATTATGGGTGCTCCAATCGCGGCGGCCGGTTCTGCGGCGAGGAGTGGCAGGACGCGGGAGAAAGCGTCTATCTCAGCTTCTGGAAGGACAACGAATGCACGCGCCAGACAAGCGACTTCTACCAGCTCCTAGGATTGTGCAGGGAGCACAGGCTTGGCGGCGAGTTCAAGCTCAATGCGGGATGCATAGATAAACCAGGAAAAAACTGCTTCTCTTAATCCTATTTATTTGCCTCGAACACAATAGTCTTCTATGAACGGCGAGATCGCCTCAGGCACTTGGTTCTACATAATAGTCATGATTGTCGTGATATATGTAGGATTGTGGATGGTGGCGGGCGTGAACCCGCTCAAGGTGTTCGACCAGATCGGGCAGGTCTTCGAACCGGGAAAGCTGTACATAACCAATGACAAGCCGCAGGAAGGCGGGCTGGAAAAACTCACCAAGCTGGACTGCACGCCCAATTCTCAGGTAGTCATCCTCGACGGACTGAAGTTCTTTTACAGGGCTAGTCCCGGCTCAGAAACAGACGAGCTTAAGTTCGTCATCATAATGGACTACAAAGGCCTGCCGGGAACGCAAAGCAAGCTGATAGTGGGGCATCACGGGGATAACAACGATGAAATTATCTCATGTGCGGCATCCGGCGATGAATTCAGCTGCCCGCAGGACATCAAATTAAGGTTCGACATGCGCGGCATAGGAAGCCTGCAACCGAAAGAAGTTTTTCATTTCACGACCTGGCTTGAGGAGCTGGGCCTCGTTGGAAATGCGGACAGCATGACATTGAAAGAGATGCTCGATCAGTATCCGCAGGCGTATTTGTCGTCATTCGACGTGGCGATTGACACGCCGGTCGCGTGCGGGCAGCATGCGTGCAGCAGCCAGGAAAACGAGGGTGATTGTCGCGGCGCAACAAACTGCTACTGGGGCGGGCCGTGGTACTGGCCATGGGCAAATTCATGCAGCCTTTGCGAACCATTCACAGAATGCAGCAGATTTGGCAGGGGCGCGTGCGTCCAGTGCCAGGCTGCTATAAGCCTGAACTGCCAGCCGACGCTGACGAGGTGCGCATGATGGAACTGAGCATAACGCAAGTGGTATTCGTGATGATAGGCCTGCTCGGGCTGGGCATAAGCATGCTGATATACATACACTTTAACGGCGGGATACAAAATAACATTGACCTCCTGCTCGGAGTGCTGAGATAATGAGAATTGAATACATCGTGGTGTCTATAATCCTTACGCTCCTGGTCTTTGCAGTCGTCATAGCCATGCTGTCCGGAGTGGTGCCGAGCATCAATCCTGTCCTGGAATGGTTTAGGTGATTGAATGGGCAAGGGAGACACATCGATATCCGAAGTAATGTACACCATGATGAGCCTTCTCTTTCTGCTTCTCGGCATAGTCCTGCTTGTTTCCATATTGATGTCGACGATCGACCCTTACGACCAGGCGGCATTCGCGAATGTCGAGAAGCTCCGCGCGTCCATAGACGAGGCGTGCTTCACCGGCAATCCAGTCACTGTCAGCAACTTCGAGCTGCCGCAAAACACACCGAAGTTCACATCGGTAATATCAGTGATGCCGCTCTGGATAATCAGGACGAACGGAGACCCGAACTTTGTTTTATATTATGAATCATTCCCGGCGGGCGACGCCACAGGCTGGGAGGTCTACCAGGGAATGGAGAATCGGTTAATCACTCATGTGCCCGAAGGCTGGCAAAATCAAAACAAAGGTCAGGCTGATGTCATCAGCTACTCTGACAGCGTGAGAGACCTGTGGCATACCCGCGTTGTCGACGATGACAGCGTGGAGCTCACGTCGAAAAAGCTGGAAGGAATCATAGTCAACAACATCGTCCTCGGGAATAAAAGGTCTGATTTCTATTACGGCCCATCCGGCGGCTTCGGCAGCAGAAGAACAAGAGGTGAGAATTGGAACGATCCGGGACCTGTCGACGTTGGACCGGACAGTGCGCTGGAAGGAATTGGCAAGTACGGCGAGTGGAGGGACATAGTAAATCCGGATGTTGAAAATCCGGTAGCATCAGAGGGCGACAACGCTTTCCTCTTCAACAACTACAAAGGTCTGACCAGCTTTGAGAAGAGCGCGGTCAAGTATGCGGCATGCGGTGACAATGCTCTCTGCCTGAAGACGAGGACGGGCGTATACAAGTATCCCCTCAGGCAGTGCGGCGACATAAAATATGTCGAGATGAAATATGACGCGAGGGATGAAAGAAGATATATTTTTGAAGGACTTGGCGTTGCTGTAATCGCAGTTGCTGGTGCGTCTATATTGTTGCCTTCTGGGGCTGCTGTTACTGTTGGCAGCGCAATTCCAGCAAGCGCTGCGCCAATCGCAACAACAGCTGGATTGTATGTGGCAGAAGGTGTGACATTTACAGCAGCACCTGCAGCAACCGGCAGCGGTTTAGTTGTAAGCAGCGTTGTCGGGACGACAGGAACCGGTTCGGCACTCACTCTATCAAGCGCTCTTGGCTGGTTTGGCAGAGGTTTGTTAAAGCTATCATCAAAAGCTCTTGGAAAAAGCTGGAAAATACTCGGAGCGTCATGGAGATTCTGCAAGACATGCACTATATTCGGGGTCGGATATGCTTCGGAGAAAATCGGGGAGTTTTTGGGGGGCGTATTCCTCTCGTACAAGGTGCAGGATTTCAACATGGCAAGCGACTGCTCTGTGGAGGATATGAAGATAGAGAAAGTGGACTGCGAGGAAATAGAGTGCGAGAATATTGTCAATTATCCGATCTATGAATACAAGAGCGACGGAAAGCTGCAAAAAATCGGGGACCATTACACATGTGTAGAAAAAATCGGAACCGACATTCAGGAGCCTCCCGGCGGGACCGGCTTCGGCGGCGGGGAATGCCTTAAAGTGACGATAGAGGAAAGAGCACAGGGGTTCTGCTGGACATTCGACCCTTACAGGGACGACTGGCTGTCGGACACGCAGGGGATAGCACGGGCCTTCGGGCTGACGCCAATAAACGAGAACACGGCGTACATACAGGGCGACGCGTCAAGGGATGCGGTTGTATTGAAATACTATCCGCAGGGAGACCTTGAAAGTTGGAAGGAATTCTTCGAGCGGCGATTATCTTGGGGATGGCCCGGGTAAGGATTTATAGAAGCCTAGGTTAGTTTGCAGGGGAATTCCGAAAGATTTCATGAATCACCGTGGATTTTTCTTCATTTTGTTTTTAATGTCAACCAAATAAAGAATCGGTATATGAAATTTGGTTGACAGTACTGTGCACAGGGAAGTAAAATTACCCAGATTGTTTCCTTGTGGCACATTAAAAAACCTATATAATAGAAGCGCTGACAATTCTATTTAGATAATCATGGAGCCGCTTGAATGGGTATTCGTCACCACGTTTCTCACCCTCGTATTCATAGTGTTCGCGGTCAATCCGCTTCAGGTCGCGATCGGCGAAGCCATACAGAACTCGGCACAACTTCAGTCCCAGCGGCTCGCCAGCGCGATAAACCTGGTGCAGAGCGCGCCTGAGGGCACGACATTCATATTCGACATGCCGAAGCTGAAGTGCAGGGTGATGGTAACGAACGGCCTGATAAAACTGACGATAACGCCGGTTGCCGGCGCCGATATTTCGCACACGGTAAGCATGATAAAGACGCCGGTAATAATCAACGCCGGCCCGAGCGGCGAGTTCGAGTGCAGGAACAACAACATCCAGATAAGGAAGCGCAACGGTGTCGTGGAAATCAATGCGCTATAGCGCGAAAAAGGTGAGCGATGAATGAAATTTGACATAATGGCTATCGTCATGTTCCTGCTGCGCATGGGGCCGGCAATCTTCTTCGTCCTTTTCATGACACTGCTTTTCTTCTCGTTCAAGGTAGACATAAGGGAGAATTCCATGGAACGGTTTGTCTTTGAGCTTTCCGACACCGTCACGAGCGACACCAATCTTGTTGCAGACAAATCTGTTTTTACTCCGGGCAAGCTTTCGGCAGCCGAGCAGGTCGAAGCGGAACAGTACGCGCAAAACTGCGACTTTGGCTATCAACTGGATATAGAAGCGAAAAGCGGGCCCACCGTGTGCAATGCGGACGGCGAATGCGCGGGCTTCTGCGGCTCCGTGTGCGGATTGTCCACCATAGACCTTGGCATAACCGGCAACTGCAACTGCAATCTTGAGATTATAGGGAATGATTTCTGTGAGTGCAAAAAGAATGGCGAATGGCAGGACAACTACAAGTGGCGGCTCGGATACATGCCAAGCTCGATAGCTGAGACAAACTCAAAGTTCCCGGTGGGTATAGAGATGGGGGACACTGCGCTGCCGGCGACGATGAGCATCACCGCTTATGATTCTTTCCTGACGAGAATTTCCTGCGCCACGGCAAAAGCTTTTTACACGAAGGAAAAATTCGCGGTGAGGTTTGCAACTAACCAGCTGCCGGGCGGCGCGACGACATTCAAGCGTGCAGGTGGAACGCACGTATGCCTCTACAGCGGCAGCGACCCTGTAGAAGGCGAATGCAGGTACCTGCCGGGCATCAATGTCGGCGACCTGAACATATTGGGAAGCTTGCTGGGCGGCAGCATTGACAGCACTAAATGGGAGATAACCGCGTATCCGCTGAAGGCCAGCGCCACCTGCCCTCCCGGCGCGTCAGCCATTGCCGGGCGGGATGACGCAGTAAGCAGTGTACTGCTTTGCATGGAAGCGTTGTAGTGATTATTATGGTTCGCATGAAAAAAATGAAAGGCATGAACGTGTCAGACACGTTCTGGACGCTCATCCTTGCGGTGTTCATCTCAGTCATGATAATACTCGGGATCTTCATATGGCTCCAGATACACTTGCCGTTCTTCTCGACAGCTGACCCCGTGTCATACTCGATAGAGTTCGTGCATGTGGTCAACAAGCCGTTCATGGTGACAGAAGTCCTCGCGCACGTGAGATTCGACGATCGTTCCGTGCTTGAACAATCCATAGAGACGGCGGTCACTTCACCGGAAAACGCAAGTACGACAAGCCTGCCGAGGTACTTGTCCGACTACCTGAATGCCTATGATCTCAGGGAATACCAGGTCTCAATCAAAAACGGAAACAACGCGCTAATGTCATTCGGGAGCACCAAGGCCAAGTGCGGCGACAACCTCGACAATCCGGAAGGCTGGTGCGTTTCAAGATTCTCTTTCCCGTCCGGTGTGACAAGCAGCTGCGGAACAGGCAGGGCGCAGATAAATCCCACGCAGCTCACATGTGACGTAACACAGAGATGCTGCAAGGAAGACAGGACCGCAAGCACCGGAAACACCATAGTATCTTGCGGGCCGAGCGGTCAAGGCGTGTGCTCGGAGGGCGAGCGCCCGTTCTATTCGTGGGCGTATGAGAAAATATGGGGAACGACCTGGAAATACACATGCGAGGAGAACCGGGTCGACTTGGGCAATCCGCCGGAATGCAAGGCTGCGAACGGCGGAAACACCCGCGCATGCTGCGCGCCGCAGACCGCTGAGAATGAAGTGGATGCGGGGCTGGCTGTCAAGTCTGTCGTGCCACTCCAATACAAGCAGACCACGGCAACACTGGAGGTGACCGCACGATGAAAAATAGAAAAGAAATTCTGGGTTTGAAATTCAGACCCCAAAATTTCAGCCGCAAGGGCGTTGGCACGGCAGTCGGCACCATACTGATCATAGCGATATTCACGGCGTTCTTCGCCGTTTATCTTTACATGGCGAACAACAACATCGAGAGCAGGACAAAGCTCAATTTCGAATCGCTGTCCCTCATGAAGCTCAAGTCAACTTTTTTGCTTTTTAACCAGTCGCTCGGCACCACATGGCTTATCTCGACTGTCCAGGCTGTTTTCATAACCGGCGATGAGAGCGTCGGGTGCGGCAAGGACGACAGCCGCTTGAGCGAAGGATACTGGTACCAACGAAGGCCTGATGCCGCCCGCGACGGGCAGACAGACAGCAGAGGCAATCCGAGAATACCTGCAGCAGACAAGTACAATATACCGGGCTTCAATCCTCAAATCTGCTATCCACGCGACCAGCACGTCAAGGAATACATTCTAAAGATTCTCGACGAAAGAGACTTCCTAAGACTAAGGCAGCTTAGGCCTGAGGAAGCCGGAGGCATAACTATCATCATCCAAAGAGATGTGAATGACAATGAAAAGGTTGGTGCAACCATAAATATGAACCTGAAAGACGACAGGATTGAATCGACTTTCAGCCAGAAAATCACAGCCAGCTACGGGAACGGCGTGGGCGTCATAGACAGGCAAACCGCTAACGATAATACAATTTTCACGTCGCTGAAGCAGATGGCCGCCGCCGGAAGAAGCGTGGTCGAAAGCCTGTCGGTCTTTGGCGACGGGAGGACAGGCGGACCCGGGCCTCCTCCAGACCCGATTGGTTATGGTGTCCAGAACCAGCCAAGCAATACGGCATACCAGTCCGTATACAAGGATTTAATCGAGAGCACGATACGCGCTGCTTCGTCGCCAATTCCCGGCGGCAATATCGCCATCGTCACGACAACCGGTCTGGAGGCGAATACAGGGCAGACAGCAGGAGTAATACAGCTGCCCCGCAGCGGGCTTGTTTTCCACTTTGTCTCCATGGTAACCTATTCCGAGCCGGCAAGGTACTATTACCACAATGTGGCAGAAAACAAATTCGAGAAAAAGCCCATAGAGCTGACATACAAGGTCGAGGATTATTTGCCTGCGCTGAGCTGCGTGGAATACCAGGAACCTGCTTTTCCGTCAGGAATAGCGCTGATGAACTGGCAAAGTCCCGATGATATGATGTGCTGCGCCGGTTTCCTGTTCTCATGCGGCTCCAGCATAAACAGCCTGCCTTCGACCAACCAGATAGCAACCGGCGGCAGCATGGTGAATTCGGGCAGCGGAGACGACCAGTCAACATGCCTCAATACGCTGGGCGGCCGAGGTGTACAATGCACAGCCGCGGGCTTCATGATTTCCTAATCAGGTCGTTACCGGAGTCTTCACGGGACATGTTATGCAGCAGCTTCGTATGCAGTTCAATCCCGATGTGCCACCGCCGGAGCCGGCGGTGCACCTGTACGCGAAGCCGAACCTGCGATTGAGCTCCGAGCACGTACTTGCTATGTTCTCCGGAATTGTTGGGTCCACTCCACCCTCGCCCGTCTTCGGTCCATCATCCCTTCCAACGCAGCTGAAATCCATACTCACGTACGCCCCGCACAGGCTGTTTCTCTTGGCTTCAAGCGTGTACTGGTCCTGCGCAGGTCCCGCTTGCGTGAGGAAGAAGGTTATCAGAACAGTGAGCACAAGTATGGCCAGTATAAGATAGATTATCGTCTCAATCGCTATGGATACGCCCTTCATTACAAACCCTTCTTTTTGCAAAAAGAAGTTCTTGTACAAGCATTTCATTCGAAATGCTGTACAGCAAGAGCTTTGCTCTTGCTTGTATCCCCAAGAAAAACTTGGGTTTTCAAGAACTTCAATTCAATATTATTATTTTTGTGGTGAACTAAATAAAGGCAGTGAAATCGATCACATCTTCCTTATAACCCACGACTAAAGTCGTGGGTTTGCAAGGATGGCTCTTTGAGCCATCCTGCACGGAAGGAACTTCGTTCCTTTCTGTGTTGGAAGATGGGATCCCGAATGCGCCTCTAATACATGCCGTCTTTAGACGGCAGTTTCAGGCGCATTCAAGATGATAATCGCCTGAGCAAAAGCGTGCATAGTTCCGTCCCTAAATTTTCCAAAAGTATATATACCGGTCTTGTCCATAATCTAATAGATAATTATGAAGGGCCTCGAACTCCCGATAAACATGATAGTCGTAGTGGCAATAGCGGTATTAGTTCTTGTTGTCGTAGCGGCTTTCTTCAGCGGCTGGCTGGTCGGAGGCACAAGTACCATCGGAACTTCTGCTGCATATGCGACCGGATGCAACACGCTGAAGAGCGTATATGGTTGCGACCCGGCCAGCACAAATACCATAAGAATATCCGGCTACAACCCGGACAATGTGGCTGTCACGCCCGGCACGCCTTATGACGGCCAAACCTTGCTGAGGGCATGCAAGGAAAATTTCAAGGATAATGGGATAACAGAAGCGGCATGTGCAAGGACTTGCGGATGCGGCGGCGTTTAATTATCTTATAGCGAACCCAGAAAAGAACCTCGACATGTTTTCTGGGTTCACATATAGCTCACAAGGAAGTAATATCTTGTTTGTTTCCTTGTAGAACTATATCCACCTGCTCAGGGAGCTCTGGCTTTTCTTTGCTTCTGTAAGCTTTTTGAGTGCGTTTGTGATGCGCTCCTCGCTGAAGTCATGCTCGTCGCACATCATGCCGACTACCTTATCCTCGTCCGGCTCTCTGAATCGGATGTCGTAATCAACGACTGGCGGATTCTTGAAAAAATCAAAGATCTGCTCCGGCGTGACCGGGAAGTCCCATTGCAGACCCCCGAAAACGGCACTCATCGTTTTCTTCTCGCGCACGCGTGCCAGCGCTTTCTTCGGGCCCAATCCCGCTACTCCCCCGGGGTTGAAATCCGTTCCTATGAGGATTCCAAGCATTATGAGCTGGTCATAACTGATGCCAAGATTGCTGACCAAATTCTCCAAAACAAGCATCTCAGGATTTATCATCACGATTTCGAAACTGGATGACGTGCCTTCAGCACGTCCGGCCACTCTTCTTTTCTTTTTGCCAGTTATCGAAAGGTTTCTCACCAGCTTTGCCGCGCCAAACAGCAGCGTGTCGTAGTCCTGGGATGCTGCGCACCACGCTGCGCGCTGCTTCACCAGATGCGCGCACATCGCTTCTCCCTCTGAAGGTGCTTGTATGAAAGGCACGCCCATCGCCTCCAGCAGCTTTTTGCTGCCTTCTATGTGCTCGCCCGTTATCGTCGTCGAGCGTTTTGCAAACCTGCCGGCGGCTTCATAATCCTGTTTTTCCAAAGCGGCTTTCCATTCCCGAGCGGCCTCCGCGCGGACATCGCGGCGCTTTGCACCGACAGCTTTGAAATCAGGAGGCTTGCCGTCGAAGACGTAGACGGGCTTGATTCCGGCTTCCATAAGCTTTATTGTCCTATAATATAGTCCAGACAGGTGGGACGTCACCCTGTCCTTAGAGTCCTTCAGCGGCGTGCCATCGGGCTGGCGGATGATAGAAAGGAACTGGTAGACCCAGTTGAAAGCGTCTATAGCGACGATCTTGTCGAACATGTCCTCTAGGCCGATTGTTTCGCCGCTCACCAGCTGAGTCAGTTGAATACCCATAAAATTACCCAAACATGTATACTCTACTATATAATTGGCAGAAAATGCATTAAAGGATTTGGTACGGGCATGAAACTGGAAGCTTATTGGTTAGTTACTTCAAGTCCCCCTCTTATAGCTCCACAAGGAAACAATCTGGATATTACTTCCTTGTGAGCTACAAGGTGAAGCAAAGCTTCACCTGTACAGGAGAACCTTCGGTTCTCCTTGTATCTGTGAACCCACAATTCATGTCCGAAATCTTTTGTGGGTTCACTATAATGAACAAGAAATTAAGGAAGCAAAGCGCCAACATATAGGATTTTACAAAGTCGAAAAATTGTAATCTTTCTTCTACACTCAAGTTCATTTGAGGAATTATTCTGATTTATTTACGCGGCACGCCGACTTCGGAAAGCTTCTGTATATATTCATGAAGCCGCTTTACTTCCTTCTCCACAGCAGAAATCGGCTTCCTCGTCTTCGGATTCTTCAAAGATTCAAGTTCCGCCAGCGTGTTGTTTATTTCCTTTTGCAGCTTCAATATCATCGCGTTCCTCAGACCCTCTATCAAATCTCCCTCGAGACGCGCGTACAGCTTCCTGTCGCCGCGGTCCTTCATCTTCTTGACTATGCCTACTATTTCCAGCAAGTCGAGAGAAAGCGATATGGAGGCGGCTGAGTATTTTGTCTGTTTGATCAGTTCGTCCATTGATAACGGCCTGTCCGCTATGAGCAGGGCTGATATGATGCGCCCATGCACTTCGCTGTATCCAAGAGATGCCGCGACAGCCGCGAAAGTCGAATGTATCTTCTCCAGAGCCAACGACGCAGAGTTGTCCGACGCACTAAGTGCGTCGTTTCGCTTTGCGTCACTCAGCTTCTCACCATGCTTTTCCATGAGGAAAGACTTGCTGCCAGCTTTTTTAAAATCATTTCTTCGGCGTCCTGTACCAGCCTTTCGGCTTCGCCACGGCGCTATAGATTATCGCGAACGACTGCACCACTATCAGCAGCAGGAACGTGGCTGGCACGAGGGCAATTTCATCCCTGTCAAGGATTGTTGACGAAGACAGGCAGATCAGAAAGCAGAGCACCACGACAGACAGGAAAAGGTAGCTCTTGAAAGCCAGCGCCAATACGAGAAACGCCAGTGAGGCAAGCGGTACCAGTGATACCAGGACAATGAATATCAGAATCGATAAGTCATGATGATGGAATTCCTTTTTCCACGCCTTCAAGGCGTGGCTTGCGCCCACGTTCCATCTTTGCTGCTGCTTGATATACCAGACAAATCGTGAGGGCGCCTGGTCTCTCGCGCCGGCGTGGACGAACTTCACTTTCCTGTGTCGGGCGAATAAACGAAAAGACAGGTCCAGGTCCTCAGTGAGGACGTTCCTGAAATTCCCTGCCTTATTCAAGGTCTTTTTGTATATGGCGAAATTCCTACCAGCTACGAACGTGGTTCCTATGAGCCTGTAAATACCGAACTGCATCTTCGTCAGAGCAGCCAAGTAAAGGCGTGCCACCCTCACAACGAGCCCGTCCTTGTTTTCAGCAAGGTTGTATCCAACAGCTATCTCATTTCCATTAAGGGCAGAGCACACCTTCTGTATGGTACCCTTTCGGACAACCATGTCCTCGTCGAGAAAATACAATATCTTGCCAGTCGCCTTGCGGACCGCAATGTTAAGAGCCGCACCCTTCCCGACGCCACGGTCCTTCACGACTCTGGCATATTTTTTCGCTATTTTTAGCGTGGTTGGGTCGCTGGCAGCCACGATGATTTCCAATTTGATGCCCTTTATCTTTTTCAACATCCTTAATGTTTTTTCAACAATCTTTCCTTCCCTGGCGGCGATTATTACGGAAATCTTCGGGAGCTTCTTCACAACCGGTTTTTCTGCCGGCATGCTGATGGAGACTAGCACCAGTATGTATGCCGCGTCAATGACAAGAACGAGCGCAAAAGCAATCGCTTCAATCATCTGAATAATTTAGCATGGGAAATAAAAATAGGTTAGATGAGCGTGATGTCGCCGGATTCCACGGTGCCCACGCCATCTATTCCGCGTATTTTCTCTTCGAAATCGCTGGCGCCTTTTTTATCATCAAAAACAAGCAGTACTTCCAGCATTATTAGGCCGAAGGCCACGGGCTTCTCGACTATCTGCTTCACGTCCGCCACGGCCTTTATCTTCTCTTTCAGGCCCCGAATATCAACATCGGTGCTTTCCGGCATAACATTGAGAGTCAGCGCAACTTGTCCCATATCGATCCCTTCTTTCCCGAAAGAAGGTCTAGATCTCACCCCAAGAAAGGAATATTGACTCGACCTTCGGTCTCGGATATTATTTTGTTTAAAAATCAAGGTCCCTTGAAGCCGCACTCGGAGCACACGTAAACAATACTTTTCAAGCGACATCGGCTGCACCTGACAATGTCAGTCTTCAGGCAAGAAGGACACCGGAATTTCGTAAAATTGTCCTCTGAAAGCATGTTATCATTGCACGACGAGCATTTCATGGCTGATTTCAACTCCATACTCTTCTTTCGACAAATAAGCTTTTAAATTAACCCTTAATAAGCATTAAACTGATATGCCTCTGTAGTTTAGCTTGGATACCTTCGAATGCCAAAGGTATTCGAGTCTCGAATAACACTTTATTCGAAGAGAATGTAAGGTTGCGGACCTTATGACCCGGGAAGCCCACTTCTGAAAAAAGAGGGCTCGGGACTTCAAATCCCGGCGGGGGCATATCTTTTATTTAATAGCCTGAAAATTAATTAATCAAAGGTAACATATGAAAATCTCCGTTGTAATCCCGACCCTGAACGAGGGAAAATACCTCGAGACCACGCTCTTCCATATCAGGCAAATCAAGCCCTACGAGATAATAGTCGCTGATTCGCATTCAACAGACAATACAGTAAAAATCGCGAAGAAATACGGTGCACGCATAGTGCAGGCGAAAAGGGGGGCGGCATCATATGGCAGAAATGCCGGCGGCCACGCTGCAAAGGGCGACGTGATACTTTTCCTTGATGCCGACTCGATAGTCTTCCCAAACATATTTGATATAATCAATAAAGACTTCAGAAACAGGAAAGTGGTCGGCTGGACTTGTACTATATACGGTTTTACGCCAAGCTGGAAAGAACAGATAATCTACAACATGAGCAACAATCTTGTAGATTTTCTCACCACCTACGCCAAAAAACCCCACGCGCCGGGCATTGCCATAGCGGCGCGCAGGCAGGTATTCGAGAAAGTGAACGGCTTTGACGAGAACCTGAAGGTGATGGAGGACCATGATTTTGCCATGCGGGCGGGCAAATTCGGCACGTTCAAATTCTCCAAGGAAACCTGCGTGTACACATCAACACGCAGGATGAACAAATGGGGCGGACTGGGACTGATAAGGAAATACTCAAAAATATACCTGAAGTACTTCATCAGCAAGAAGAACTTTGAAAAAAGCATAGACAAGATAGAATACGAAGCCATAAGATAAGCCCCTTGGGTTGTGGCGTTCCCAGAAAAATGTATTAGAGCTTTCCTGGTTCTATTGAGAACTTTGATTAACTACCTTGATTGTCAAAGTTCACAATAAGGACTTTGAACAAAACATATATATTCAAAGTCCTCTATTATCTTCATGGAGCACATGTACAGCCAGCAGCTGGTGGAACAATTCAGGGCCGGGAGGAAAGAGTTCTCTGGAATACATCTCAACTTCTGTACTCTGGACAGTATTGATTTATCCGGTCTTGTCATCCGCGACTCGAAACTAGAATATACAGCCTTCTGGCACTCTAACCTGAACGGCGCGAAATTCATAAACTGCGAAATGTTCTTTGCCAGCTTTTACACGGCATTGCTTGAAAATGCAGTCTTCGATAACTGCAAGATGGAAATGACAAGATTTGACAGCGCAATGCTGAAGAACACAAAAATCATCAATTCAAGGCTTTCTTACTGTCTCTGTGTCAATGCCAATCTTGGCGAACTGGACATGCGAAACACTTCTAAATTCAAGTGGATAACAGACCCGAGCTCGGTAAGCGATGAGGACATTATAGACGCATTGAGGGTAATAGGAAACAGGACAGATGAGCTGCCGATAGAGATAAAGTCCGAGATACAAAGAAGGATAAACAGCTCGCTGAATGATTTCGGGCGTGACCCACGGCTTTCCCATATATCAACACAGGAAAAAGGCGGGTATGAGCAAGCGCAAAGGTCTGCGGACATATACAAAGCCATGGGCAACTTCACCGACGGGATAATAAAATACGGGTCGGCAGAAGTTTACAAGGACAAAAAGTCCAAGTGGCCGTACGGGTAATTCCCTTTTTATTCGATTCATTCAGAATATTAACATGCTAGAGCTTTTGCTTCTGCAATCCTTCTGGTTCATCGCTTCTGCTTATGCATCGAACGGATTTCCGCCGCTGATGCGGGGCAGAATGCCCATCGACGGCGGCAAAAAATTTCGCGGCCGTCGCCTGCTGGGAGATGGCAAAACATGGGAAGGCCTGATAGGCGGCATAGTATTCGGGGTATTTATCGGCTCGCTGCAGATATTCGGGCAGGATTATCTGCCGCCAGAGCTTTTGCTGCCAAAGATGACATTCCCAATGGTTTTCCTCTTGACGCTCGGCACAATGGCTGGCGACATAGGCGGGTCGTTTGTAAAAAGAAGGATGAGAATGAAGCGCGGAGATCGTGCTCTTTTCCTAGACCAGCTGGGATTTTTGTTGGCTGCCTTTCTGTTCGTCTGGCCGATCTACAAGCCGCAGCTCGATATAATGATAGTCCTCGTGCTGCTCACGCCGATAATTCACTGGCTTTCGAACGTGCTCGGCTACTGGATACATGTGAAGAGGAACCCGTGGTAAATCCTTTCTTTTAGAAAAAGAGAGCCCTGGGAAAAGAAAACTTATTATAAATCCCTGTAATGTCTTATTTGTTTTATGCTAATAGAACTGCATTGCCATACGAACCATTCTGACGGCATACCGACTGTAAGGCAACTGATTGACAAAGCAGGGCGCGAGCTGGATGGAGTCGCTATCACTGATCATAATACATTCTCGGGATATCAGGCAGCAAGAAAGCTCATGCCGAAGTGCCTGCTAATCCCTGGCATAGAAGTCACCTGCAGACATAATGTGACTAACGCAAGTGGCGCGACGCACGGAGTGCATCATTCGGACGGCGTTGTTCGCCATGGATCGGCGCATGTGGTGGCTCTGGGCGTCGAGGAGCTGAAGGTGAAGGCATTCTGCACGCTCGGTGAATTGATAGAGGACGCGCACTCAAGGGGCGGGCTTGTCATAAACGCCCATCCTTTTGGAGGTTTCAGCAGAAACGGATTCAATGACGTGAAAAGCGCCAGGAAATTCGATGCGATAGAGATACTCAACGGGAATACGCTACCGTCGGGAAACAAGAAAGCAGCCGCGCTTGCAATCCGTCTGAAAAAGCCAGTCGTTGCAGGGAGCGACGCGCACAGGCTCCAGGATGTCGGAAAATTCGCATGCACAATAGATTCGGACACGGTAGATGGGATACTCAAATCTATAAAGAAAGGAAAAATAATATTACCAGACAGGCAGACGAGCACAATCCCGCTGCTCACCGCAAAAATGAAAAGGCAGATAAGGAAAAAGCTGAAACTGATAGGTGGATAGATGAAAGCATCCGTAATACTTCCAGCATACAACGAGGAGAAAAATATAGGAAGCGTGATAAAAAACATCCCTGAAAACTGCGAGGTCATAGTGGTCGATGACGGCTCAAAAGACAGGACTCTTGAAGTCGCAAAAAGCCTGGGATGCAACTGCGTGAGGCTTGGGAAGAATTATGGAAAAGGGCATGCCTGCCGCGTAGGGGCGAAAATAGCATCAAGTGAGAAAATAGTGTTCATTGATTCTGACGGACAGCTGGATGCCAGGGAGATCCCAAGGATGCTCTCGGCTCTCAGGGTATGCGACCTCGCAGTCGGCTCAAGGAACATAAAGGACATCCCAGCCCAAAGGATAGTTTCCAACAACTTCGCGAAGGCTGTCATATCGTCAGCTGCGGGAAGGAAGCTGAATGACGTTCTGTGTGGTTTCAGGGCGATAAGGAAGGGGGACTTCTTCAACCTGAACCTCCAGAAGAAAAGATACGAGGTGGAGGCGGAGATGATAATCAAGGCGGCGAGGAGCGGCCTCAGGATAAAGGAGGTCCCGATAAGCGTGAGATACGACATAGGCTCCCAGATGCCTGTGAAAGATAGCTTAAAAGTTGCCTCTTACATGTTATGTTCCTTATTAAATCGCAAATAAATATAATAGGTAAAGCAGTATCCAAGTGATTGAATGTACAAACAAGTTATAGCGATAAGAACTGACCTGGAGATGAGCCCGGGCAAAATGGCAGCCCAATGCGCCCACGCGTCCGTCTCATCGCTCGACGGCGTGAACAAGAAAATCATTGTGTCATGGAAAAAAGAGGGCCAGAAAAAAGTCGTTGTGCAGGCAAGGAATGAAAAGGAGCTGTTTGAGCTAAAAGCAAGATGCAGCAAGCTCAAAATCCCGTGCTCGCTTGTCATAGACGCGGGCCTCACGGAACTGATTCCCGGTACGGCTACTGCACTGGCAATCGGGCCTGAAAAGGAAGAAAAAATAAACAAGATAACCGGGTCTCTGCCACTGCTGAAGTAAGTCTCTTTCTTTGGAAAAGAAAAATCCTTGGGAGAAAGAAGCACTTTATAATTTTGAGCTCATTGGTGTTCGCAAACACATAAACGATATTTTGTCAATTATTTACTAGTTCCACTTATTTTTTCCACTGCTTCGCGAAAGCGACTCGTAAACCAGCGCGTACGCCTGCACCGCAAATGTTACCCAGAAGTACGGGAAGATGACAAGGTAAGACAACATCTTCCAGCTGAATGCATCAAACTTCCTGGCGGCCGCAACAAGATAGGCGAAAGAGAGTGACCATGACAGTAAAATCGACAGGAGAAGCGGCGTCAACGCGTATGCTCCCGTAAGAACATTGTATAGCAAGTCAGCTATGCCATACACGGTTACCCATTTCACGAAGAACACAGCAGTTGCAAGCGGAAGGCTTATGGACGACGAGAAGTAAACGGCAAACATCCAGTATATTGCGAAAGGGAGATAAAACAGAGAGAACGGATACCAGAAAAGATGCATCGGGAAGCTGTAGAAGCCGATACGGTTCCTCGAAAAAATCAATCCTGAATGTTTCTTGGCGGTCTGGATGGAGCCGCGTCCCCAGCGTATCCTCTGCCTGACCAGGCTCCTTAGTGTGGAAGGCACCGAAGTGAACATGAGTGCGCGTGTCATCGCGGCGCCGTAGCCGCTTCTTCTCATCATGAGCGTGGTGTCCAAATCCTCTGTCAGTGTATCGCTGGCGAAGCCCCCCACCTTCATGAGGTCCTGCTTCCTGAAGGCTGCGAATCCGGGGGAGATATATGTCGCGTTTATCTTGTCGCAAGCATACCGCCAGCCTGACGAGGATATGTAGTCTATGTCCTGGAACCATGAGAGCGGATTGCGCGTATGCCTGGCTCTTATAATGCCGGAAGAAATGGAAATATTCCTGTCGGCAAGCGGCTCGACCAGCTTCATCAGGCTCTTCCTTTCCAGAGTTGAGTCGGCGTCCACGAACGCAACTATGTCGTACTTGGCTTTTTTTATGCCGAAGTTGAGCGCGGCTGATTTGCCCGAGTGCTTCATGCTGAACAGCCTTATTTTTTTCTGCGTCCTTGAAAGTGCACTGACTATCTCCGCTGTTTTGTCTGTCGAGCCGTCGTTAACAACTATGATTTCCATCTTGTTCCTGTAATCCGACTTCCGAACGCTCTCAATTGTTTTTGAAATATACTTCTCCTCGTTGTGCGCGGGGATTATGACTGAAAGCCGGGGACAGAATTTCCTGTACAGCTTGTCCGGAAGGAGGAAAAGACCCAGCAATATTGCGTTGACTACTGCAAGCAAGGAAAACAGAATGGTTAAAAATATGTCTATCATAATACAGGATTTCGCCTGATACTTATAAAAACAGTTAGCGCTTGATCGTTGTGAGCCCGTACGTATCCGGAAGAAATTCCATATTGCCTTTCTTGCGGATGACAATCCAGTGCATTGGCTTGCCTCTCAGCACCTTTATGATGCCGTTGCACACGCTAAGCGAGACCAGGATGCCAATGGTGAGCGCCGAGAAGAACACGACGAAAACATGATGTGCCTTCTTCTCTTTCCAAAGGGCAACCACACCCGCAAAAGTGAAGCCTGATGCGAGGACAAAGTTGATAGCTACATCCGTCGCGAGGCGGAAGACGTTGATACCTGACGGCTCACCAGTCATGAAGGACAACGCCCCGAAAAACATAAAGGCAACCAGGAAGAAGGACGAGATATAGCCGAGCATCGTGAATGACATGAGGGTTTTCTGGAGCAAAGATAGCCTCCCGAACATTATGGATCTTTTATGCTCAAGGAAGGCTTTTGTGTTGCCATAAGCCCACCTGCGCTGTTGTGTCCGCAGCGAGCGCACATTGTAAGGCACTTCGCCCTGCACTGTGAGATCGTGAAGATAGACGGTCTTGTAGCCATTGACAAGCGCACGACTCCTTCCTGCCATCCGCCGAGTTTCTCTATGACATTCTTCCTGACTGCCTCCCCCGAGCCGAAGAGGAGAGGCACGCCTGCCATATTGTTCAGCCGCGCAAGTATGTTGTGATAGACCATAAGGACTGTGCTTGCAAACTTGGAGGTCGGGCTCTGTTCCATGTTCAGGTACGACCATTTGGACTGGACGCACGCCACCCTCTTGTCTTCAAACGGCTTCACTATGCGTTTCAAGAAATCAGGCGGAGGAACGAAATCCGAGTCGAAAATGACTATTATTTCGCCTTTCGAATAACGGAGCATATTGTTGATGTTTCCGGCCTTGAAGCCTTCGTTAGTGCCGCGCCTTGTGACTTTTATGCGGTGCTTTTGCGCAAAATCATCTATCATCGCGGAGACTTTTTTATCCGAGCTGTCATCCCCTATTATGACATCAAACTTGTTTCTAGGATAATCCATCCTGATGCAATGCTCGGCGCATCTGATTGCTATTGGCTCGTTAAAAGTCGGGATCTGCACCGTGACCTTCGGGAATTTCCTTGTTTCCCTTGATTTTTTCCCGTTTTTTTGCAGGATTCCAACGATGCCGAAAAAATAAAAGAACGCGGAGAATACAACTACAGGTATGACAAGGAAGTGAAATATGTCTGTCGAAACCGCGTGGACAAGAATCTTGACCAGTTCTACATCTATCATATGCGTCAACTATAGTGTAAGACATAACATTTTAGACTGATATTATACTTATGTCTTCACATATAGTATCGGACAATACATATTAAATCCAAATAGTATTGTCCGATACTATAATTCATTCTATATTGGCCTGAAGATTTTTAATACCCCGTCAGATTTTGTCTATCTGGAAGAAGAGGAGCGTCAGCTTGTCACCGGCAAGAGTCAGTCCCCTATAATCTTTGCCTCTCAGGCGGATGATATTGCCCTCGAGCGTCAGCGAGGTCTCGTTCGTGCTGGACGGTCCGTACAGCCACAATACAGGCTCGCTGAAAACCGGCATTTGTATTTCCTCATTGCTCGAGTTGTACCACTTTTCGCCTACGAAATAATAGGGATCAAAATACATAAGGCGCCCTTCGTAAGAATAATAAGTCGGCAGCTTTGCGGCCAGATTGACCAGCACGACACGGAAATACGCATTATCCTGCTCGCTTGAGCCGTTGAAGACTACGTTCAGCTTGACAAGGTTTTTTCCGATTTCTTTTATGCCTTCCGGATCATTCGTCTCCACCAGAAGGGATTCACGGATGTCGTTAGAGAACGTGTAAATCTGGTTTCCGTGTCCCGGCACGTAAAGTTCCGTGACTGGCTGCTCCTCAACGCAGCCGGAGATAAGGACGATGCCGATCACGGCTGCCAAAATAGCAAATCTCATCTTGATAGTTTTGTCATTACGTATTAAAAAGGTATTTTTGTGATTTCCCTGATCAGCACTGTAGCGTAGGATCCTTTGGGGAGCGTGAAAGACAGAACAAGAGCTTTTCCTTCAATCCTGTGTTCCAAATTTGACGGCTTCACAAACGCTTCCCGTTGCGAGCCCACACACGTGATATTCAGGCTTCTTATGGAAAAATCTTCTGTTGTTATTCCATCTTTTTTTAGCATCTTGCGGAGTTCCCTGCCTGCGAAATCATTTTTCAGATTTGTGCCATATCCAACTATCGGGAACCTGCCTGACAGGGGACTGGATTTGAGCGAAATGTACTTGTCAAGCAGCCTGTTGAACAAAAATGACTGATAGGCATGGATGTAAAATTTCAGTGTTTTCTTCCCGATCTCTCCCAAATGCCTGAAATTCCTGCCGTTCCTTTCATTTATCAGCCTCAGGGCCGCTCCCTGCTCTTTCATGACCAGCTTCCCGACCAAGTGATTGTCCCCGTGCCTGCCGAATCTCTGGGGCCCGAAATAATTGGGCAGTCCCCTTGAGGCAAGCTCCTTTGCCAGAGCGGATACATTGTCCGGGTTCTTGCAGTCCCTTAGCGTTATCGTAAAACGGTTTCCTTCAAGGTCGCCGATTTGCATCATCTTGTCGGTATAGCCCGCTATTTTCAGCCGGATGTTCTCGTGCTCTATTTCTTTTGCCTTTCCCCTTATCGTGACATATTGCGAAGTGACCGCGAACTTATCCTTCAGACCTGCATAGCCGATATTGTCCTTTTGCATCCCGAGTTCTTTCTGCAAAAATTTCAATGCATCTTTTGTCGTCATGCCTTTTTTTGTCAGCAACGCAAGGGTGTAAGGCCCTCCGATGTTCTTCACGCCACCGCTGTGGGTGAACTTGATGAAATATTTTTTAGAAGGCAGCTCCTCAACAACGAAATCTTCCTGGCTGCCAATTGCTCCGCCCGTGCCGGGCGATTTTGTCCAAAGCATGATGGAGAATTAAACAGGTAAATTAAAGAAGTCAAGAACGTCGATTCTATGCGGAAGCTTTTTTCGGCTTCCTTCTCAACATGTAAACCGCGCCTGCTATGATTATGATCACCAGGATCACAAGACCGACCGTGTAGTCAGGAACGCCGGGTGTTCCTGGCGTTGGCAACGGAGCCGGGGTTGGTGCCGGGGAAGGTGATGGTGCAGGGGCAGGCGACGGAGCCGGTGCAGCTGTACCGACTACCAGACTGCTTGTTTTCGAATTGAACCCGCCCGGGTATGTCCATACTGCAATGAACTCATATGTCCCCGTTATGCCGGGAGCCGTCATCGTGTAAGAAAGCGTAATCGGCGAACTGAAGGACTTGTTCAGTGCCCAGTGCAGCCCATTCCTTGTTTGCCCCTGATACTCGCGGACCTGACTGTCATAAGTGACGTCCGATCTTGAATATCCGGAAACAGACCAGTCATTCAGTGTCCAGCTGCTTGGTACGAAATCGGCAATATCAAAAGCTGACAGCGTGCCCTCGGGATTGATCGTGAATGTTACGGTGAATGTGGAAGAAGGATCTACGCGCTGCGGCATGCTGCGGTCAACGTTAGCCGCGAAGACAGACGTCGCTAAGAGCAAAAATGCCAGTGCAAATAATATTTTTTTCATTGAATTACCAACCAATTATTGTGACTTATAGTATAAATCTATTGCGCTTATCAGGTCAAAGAACGTTATCCTGCCCTTGTAATAATCGTCTATCTTGCTTATCAAATCAAAAAATGACGTGCTTTTCTGCCCGGTTATCGCAAAGGTCGAGAAGCCGGGCGTGTCCGCGGTATAGTAGACATAATTGGCATCCTCGCTCCTGATAGTCGTGGCAAGTTTCGTCCATCCGTCGCTGTACCTGTTGAGCGAGACGGTGTTCTTGTCAATGTTGTTTGAGGCCAGCCAGCTCTTGGGCACCTTGAAGTTGATTTTCACAGAGGACATCTGTGAGGTCTGTATGCCCGTCTTTGTGATCTCGAGATACTTGTAAACAGCGCCGTCCGAGGAGGAAATCGCGACGGAAACGCTTGCTGCCGTTGCAGTCGTCTCCTTCACGGTCACCTGCACGTTTGTAGCCGAAACGGATGAAGTGAACTGGATCGTTTCCACGCCAAGCGAGGCGGAGTTTGTAGTCGTGACTGTCGCAGTAGACCCTGCATTAATGTTGGCTACAGTAAGCGTCTCGGTCGTTGTAGTTGATGTCGAGCCGCCCCCGCCCCCGCTGCTGCCAGTGCTGGTGCTGGTGGTGGCTGTTGAAGTGCAGGTTCCGAGAGAGCCTGCAACGTTGCAGTCCTCGCTTGCCCCGCCGCAGGCTGAGTTGCAGCAATAGCTGTCAGTGCAGAAGCCGCTCGAGCAGCCTATGGCGTATAAGCATGCCACTCCGTTGGAAGATTTGTTGACTGAGAGGTTGAAACTATCATGAATTATATTGGACCCAAGTGTCTGGGCCGTGACATTGGTGCCGTTGGCTACAATAAGGCTTAGATTGTTGACACGGAAAGAAACGGTGTTTTCCGAGTTCCCCTCAAAACCCACGGTGTACCAGCCCTGCGGCGTGCCGCCAAGCGTGCCTTCCCCGACCACTGCTGATCCGAGCACGCTATTCGTTCCGTTAAGAAAAATCTCCACTATAGTACCGTTTGGTGCCAGAGAGCCGTCAACGTGAACATATCCCCTGAAAAAATATGGAGAAGCCGCAAAAGACACCGATGCAAAAAGCGCAAATATCAAAGCCGAAACATAAATTTTATTCATTTAATCCACACCCGAACAGATATTTCCTGTCTATAGTCACGGAAATATGCACTATATCTAATGAAATGAAAACTATAAAAATAAAAATTATATCTTGAACACCATGCCACGTGATGTCATATTAACCCAGTAAGGATTGGCATTCGTGTTGTTCAGATATTTTAGCGTGGAGCCCGCGAAATCTGTCCTTGTTGCCAGAACCCAGCCCGTGCTTGAGCCATTCGTGTTATAATACATATGCGTCCAGCTCGTGCCAAGGGTTGCCATTATTGACGTGAAATTGAAATCACCGGTATTCGATGCATTTCTACCCTGTTGTTCCATCATGGTCTGTGTTGGCATCTGTATGGTATTCCAGCCAAGAGCATATGGATCCGCGCCCACTATCGGTCTCGTAAGATTCGCGACGCCGTCATTGTTGTTGAGCGTGAAGTTTATCTCTGCGGCGCTGGCTGAGTTTGTCGCGTTGTCTGTCACGTTCACTATTCGCGCCGTCACAGAACCG
>JAGVVU010000042.1 GCA_018304605.1 Candidatus Aenigmatarchaeota archaeon
CGATCTTCATCAAATCTTTCGCAATCTTCACGTTGCCGTGCCCCGATATCTTCTCCTTCATCTCTTCTATATCCTGATATCGTCTGCTTATGTGGGTGAGTATGAGCTGTTTCACGCCCGCTTCCTCGGCAAGCTTCAGAACCTCGTCGACGTTCGAATGTCTTGAGTCTATCTCCTCGAAGAACGTGGAGTCGTGAGCGAGCACGTCCGCTCCTTCGGAGAGCTTGATTACGTTCCTGCAGGGAAGCGTGTCGCCTGAGTAGACAAATTTCTTGCCGGGCTCGATGAGCGCTATGTCTTCAAGCGAGATTTTTTTCCCGTGCCATTCTGCCGAGCCGCTGCTTTTTAGTTTCTTGAATATCAGTCCCTTCTCAGGAAGCCCGAGATGTTTCGCTTTCGCCTTGTCTATCTTCACCCTGTCCTTCTCGAAGAAAGCATAGGCGACAGCCGGTATCCCGTGCTTCGCGGGTATCGAGCATATCCTGAACTCGTCCGTCTCGAGCAATGTTGTTATTTCGCTGCCTTCGAACGGCACGGGTCTCGCAACAACGTCATATTTCTTCGACGCGTAGCCGAGGTCAAGCAACGTCTCGACGAACCGGTCCGCCTCCGGGCCATATATGTAAAGCGGCTTAGTCCGCTTCTCAAGGTTCATCGTTTCCATGAGTCCGAGAAGCCCTGCAAAATGGTCAGCATGCCAGTGAGTAATAAAAATGTCATTGATTCGCATGAAATTCTCGCCCGAAGCGAATATCTGCCTCTGCGTGCCCTCGCCGCAGTCAAAGAGAAAGCAATGCTCGTTCTCGCTCTGGTAGCGTATGTAAAGCGAAGCATGATTGCGGTGGGGAGTCGGAACGCCCGCCGTCGTTCCAAGGAATGTGACTTCTATCTGCGTCATAATAGATTATTTGAAAGCGATGGTTTTTAAGCTGAAAATCAAGAATGGAGGGTTTGAATAATATGTCTTTTGTGCAAAGCCCTTATTGTGAACTTTGACAATCAATTTATTAATCAAAGTTCTCAATGTTATTATGACATACTGTATTATCGTGCGGGGTCCTTTGGGAGTCGGGGAGACAACAATAGCAAAACGTATTGCAGAAAGAACAGGGCGGAAGTATGTTTCTGTTGACGAGATTCTGCGGAGAAACAATTTAGACAATGTAAAAGATGGAAACATTCCCCTGAGAAACTTCATCAGGGCGAATGAAATCATAGCCAAAAAATATCCCGGAAAGCCGCTTATCATAGACGGGAACTTTTATTATGTTTGCATTGACAGAGACAAGAAAAGAAAGCTCAGCTATGGAAAAGAGTCTGCATCGGCTGTCTATAAGCTTGTTTTCAAATTCGATCATGGAACTGTAATTAACGCCGAAAACAAAAATCCGGAAAAAGTTGCGGAGAAGATATTAACTCTTCTCAAAAAATAAAATCATTGGGAGAAAAAATAAAAATCCTAAACTTTGTAGTGCCTTTCCTCAACGTTCAGTTCCATGAGCAGCAGTACGAGTCCGACAACCAGCATTGCTATGCCGCCGTAAAAGAACTTGTCAAGGATGGATGCCACGACACCCATGCCGAAGACCAGCCCGGTTACAAACAGCAGCACCTTCTCCTCGTCGTGCTTGTTGAGGAAGAACTCCTCGCGGGTGAGCTTCGACGGGGGGTGAACTATCTGTTTCGCACTGGCTCTCGCCTTCTTTGATTTTTTCGCCATTATCTTATCACCTCAAAAATATTTCACTGCATCACTATTGAATTACTATTATTTCTCCTTCCTTATTAAGCTTAGCCGCGCTCCGTCAGCGCGAGCAGGTTGTCGTAGCCCGTGTTTATGTCGCCCTCGTTCACGTCAAGGTTGCAGTTGGCACACCGCTCAAAGCACCTGTTGACATGATTCCTGTCGCCGTAATTCAAGCGTTCGCATGCCCGCACAAAATTTTCGTCATTTTGCGACGCCGTGTAGGCATTCCTGAATGTCTGGTAAAGGTCGGGCTGGCAGTATCTTGCGCACCCCGAAGAGAAAATTCGCTGCGCGTCGGCTTCGGATATCTGGCTGAAGGAGCTGCTGAAGAAGAACACAGACAGGGAAGCGATGGTGAGGAGTCCTATGGCTACCACTATGACCACGTTCAGCGACACAGCAAGCCCTTTTTTATTTTTCATGGTATTTCACATTTCCATACGCTAACATGATGTTTGTCTATAATGTTTTATTTCAGGTTTTAATCGACAAATACTTGGTTCTCCTGCACACTACTCATGAATTACTATAATGACCTCTTGATATATATGAAAAGTATGAGCGGCACCATGATTACCGCAAGGATTATTATCAGAAGCACTATAATATCCCTGCTTACCGGTTCAGAAGCGGTGCATCTGCCGTTTTCACATTCCTGTGAAGCAGGACAATCGCTGTTCTGGTAGCATTCCGGAGGCCGTTGCTGGCAGACGCTGTTCACGCATATCTGTTCCGCAGGACACTGGCTGTTCGAGTTGCATGCGCCGACAGGTATCTCCGGTACGCAACTGCCTGATGAACATGCATACCCGGAGCCGCACGCTATGCACTGGTTGCTGGAACAGTAGCACGCGTCCTTCACGCCGGGACAATTGCTCGCGGAGCAGCTTACGGGCTCGGGGACGCAAAATCCGTTGTCGCACACGTAGCCCGTCTCGCACGGAACGTTATTGTTGCACTCCTCATCGGGAGGCTGGTAGGTGACGTTGAAGGGCTTGTTCACGTTCTCAGAGTCCTCGAGTATTATGCTGCCCAGCCTGTATATGGAGCACGAGCTCACGCGCCATCTTCCCGGCACGTCAACTATGTATTGCGGGTTGAATGTTCTTATCTCACCGAGCGGTATGCTCTGGTTCGGGGTGGTGAGCCTGATTGTTGTATTGTACGGGTTGAACATTGTGCAGTTGACGAAGCCAGTGTACTCGCGTTCGCCGATGTTCTTCACGTCAACTGAAATGTCTGCAATCTCGCCCACGAGAAGGTTCGCTGACGTCAGGTATACCTGTTCTATTCTCAGCAGCGGCGCGGTTACGCTGAAAGATTTGGACACGGTTGAAATATTATGGGTTCTGTTGCCGCCGCATCCTTGGGAGCGCGATGCGTTCACGAAGCATCCGGAAACCGACCAGTTGCCGCGCAGTTCAGGCACAATCCCGATGGCTACGTTGTTTGTGTCGGAAGACATCTCATCGCACTGCGATACGTTCCTGAACGTCTCGTTAAGCCTGTTCTTGAATGTGCATCCTGCGAAGCCGTAGAGGGGGGTGAGCGCCGTGTTTCTTATCCTCAGCGTGGCAACTGAAAGGTTGCTGAGCGGTGCAAGCGCAGGCATATCAACCGACTGTATGTAAATGTCCGGCGGGTTTGAGATGTTGAATGTCAGTGATTCGCTGTCATGGACTTCCACTGAGGAACATGAACTGTCTGCGCTGCGTTCTGCATTGCAGTTCACTGTCCATGTCCCGGCCTGTTCAGTGGTAAGGTTGCCTCTTGAGTCGACAAATGACTCGGCAGGCAGGGTGAAGCATGCCGAACGGTTGACTATTTGCACGCCTTTCGTGAACGTGCAGGTTACCCGTCCGAACCTTTCAGTTGCCGACGGGTTCCTTAGAGTGTAAGACACGAACACGGGGGTGAACGTGTAAGCCGGGCTTGAGATTGCGATGTTTGATATTGTAAGGTTGTAGCCGCGTATCACCCGGAATGCGTCGCCGTTTATCATGCTGCTGGTTGCCTGGGCGCCCGAACATGACGAGCTTGATGATGCCGAAACCGTGCAGTTCCTCACGTTCCATGTGCCGACTGTGTTGGCAAATACGGACGTGTTGTAGCGCCTGCTGTTCTGCCGCGTTATCAGGCTGCATGCCGTCTGCTTTGTCTGGTTCGCACCGACGGGATTCTCGATTATGCACGACACCTGCCCGTACCTGTCGTCGTTGAGAGGGTTGCTTACGTAAACGTCTATCGGCACGTTTGTGTTGTTTACCGCTTCTTCCTGTGCGGTTACGCTCGTTATGTATAGGTCAGGGGGGAGTATTACATTCACAGTTCTTGTTTCAGGCGAGACGTTGTGCAGCAGCGAAGTCGCGCAATTATCGCCCGATGCGTTGATGAAGCAGTTCGCCACAGTCCACGGGCCTTGAATGTCAGCCAGATTCGATACCATGAACTGCTGGGTGCTGTTTGCAGTCAGCTGAAGGCAGCTGGATGCATGTCTTGACAAGGAGCCTGACGGGTTTGTGAATGAACATCCGGCAAGGGCATAGGAGCTATTTGCAGGGTTCGGGTTTCTTCCAAACACTATGACGTTTATCTGGCTGTTGTTGACAGCTGTGGCAGGGGCGCTTATGTTTGAAATATAAAGTCCAAGGAGCGGCAGGGGCTGAGCTGACGCGGTTATGTTGAATATTCCTATTCCCGATTCGGCATCGTGAAGGTTGTTGCAGTCCGCCAGCCCTGCGCGCAGCGAACACTGTTCCGCGTTCCAGGCGCCTGCTTCGTCGGCAAAAATCCTGACGGCAAGCGCGGTTGTGGTTGTGCCGCTTACTTGCGAGCATGATGTTGAATTGGACACGACTTGGTTCGACGGAGTCCTGAAGCTGCATGTTACTCGCGCATATCTTGCCGCGTCTGACGGGTTCCTTACATTGGCAGTCAGCTGAACGCTGCTGTTAACCGGAGAGTTTGCAGGCAGGACGAATGACACAAAGGACATGTTGATGCCGCGTACCACGTTGAATGTCCTGCTGGCATTGATTGAATGCGTCTGCGTTGCCGTTGAGCAGCTTGTGGACGCGTTGATTGAACATGTTGTCACATTCCATCTTCCTACGACGTCAATGAAAGCGGGCACGTTATATGTCCTTGTGGAATTTGCCTGTATGCCGCTGCATGATGACGACAGAAGAGTTGAGCTGCCGAAAGGATTCCTGAACGAGCAGCTTACCAGTGCGAATCTGTCGTCGTCAAGCGGGTTCGCTGCCAGCACGTTTATGTTTATGTTAGAGTTGTTTATCACGTCGCCTGAAGGAACTGACACTGACAAAATGCTTATGTTGGTCAGGCCGGATATGGTTATGTTGACTGTTACATTGACGCTCCTGTTTGAAGAGCCCTCGGAATTTATCGCTGTCAGCGTGTATGTCGTGTTGCTCATAGGCGTTACTATTATAGAACCTGAAACAGGAACAGACGGGATAAAGTCAGCTGTCGAAGCATGAATGGTTGCGGATGTCGCCCCTGTGGTAGACCATGAAAGATTGACATTGCCTCCCGGGTTCACAAGGGACGGGAATGCGGAAAATGCGCTGATTACCGGAACGGTTGGCGCAGGCGTGACGTTGAACGCGCCTATGTTGGCTTCCGAGTCCTGAAGCGCCGAACAGTCGGCAGACAGGGAGCCCCTAAGCGTGCAGCCGGTTATTGACCATGTGCCTGCCGCGTTTGCGAAGATGTTCACGTCGAAAGGCGTTACAGAGCCGCCGCCTTCCACCTGCACGCAGCCTGTCGAGTTCGACACAATCTGGTTGTTCGGCTTTCTGAAGCTGCATGTTACTCGCGCAAATCTTGCGGCGTCCGAAGGGTTTCTGACGCCGGAAGTGAGCACT
>JAGVVU010000051.1 GCA_018304605.1 Candidatus Aenigmatarchaeota archaeon
GGATGATTTGCCGTCAGCCAGGCCACAATACAGGTACACCTGCCCATCATGCAGCAAGGTATTCATAGCCGAACATGCGGAGAAATGCCCATCATGCGGCGGCCGCTTCCTGCATTTCTACGAAGTCAGGAATATAACCACGAAGGAAATCCTCTCCATGAGGAAGAACCAGCTTAAGGAAAAGCTGAAAAATATGATGAAGAAAAAGGCGAAGAAGAAATAGTAATTCTTTCTTTCCTGCCAGCGCTTTTCGCTTCTGACTGACGCACGAAATGCGTCTTTCGCTAACGAAAAGAGCTGAATGGGCCCGGCAGGAATCGAACCTACAATCTCAACCAAATTGATTTTATCAATCGTCAAGGTCGCGTCATACCACTAGACCACGAGCCCATGTAAAAATTTTATCAATCGTCAAGGTCGCGTCATACCACTAGACCACGAGCCCATGTAAAAAGAAACATATTACAACTACGCTTTAATTCTTTTGTCATGTGATTATTTAATATGAGCTTCATTCGTGAGTTTAGGGAATTCATAAACGAATACAAGGTCCTCGGACTGGCGATAGCCTTCATCATAGGTGTGGCGGCTACCAATCTTATTCAGTCGCTCGTCAACAACATAATCATGCCCGTCATAACGGTTTTCATCCCCGGCGGTGCGTGGGAAGAAGCTACGCTGACCATCGGCCCGATAGTGCTACGATGGGGCCAGTTCCTCTCGGCGCTCCTGAATTTCATAATAATCGCACTCGTGGTGTTCATTGTGGCGAAGAAAGTTATGAGAGAGGAAAAGGCGGCAAAGAAATAAATATCTGCGGGCTAAAGCCCGCAGTATTTTTGCAAGAATGCAGTTTAATATGAACGACCTGAAGGTCGTAGTATTAAACTAGCTGCATTCATTGCCTGCGGGCTAAAGCCCGCAGTATTTTTGCAAGAATGCAGTTTAATATGAACGACCTGAAGGTCGTAGTATTAAACTAGCTGCATTCATTGCAATAATTTCTTTTTACGGGATTTTTCTTTCTAGAATCTTTCTGACTTTATTTCCAGGCAATATTTTGCCTTGCTGTTTGAATAGGTCTTCCACGTCCGTGGATCAAGCGTCATAGGCACGGCTCTCTGTTTCTCTACCACTTTCATTTTTTTGTCAAGGAAAAACAAGTCAAGGTCATGCTTCACGAAAGGCATCCAGATGCTGTTGGCGTGAATCAGCGCGCCGTCCACGTCTGAATCGTCAAACATCAGCCCGCGCAGCGATGATAATCCCCTGCAGTCCTTGACGCGAAAATTCCTGGAGCCAAGCCTGAATTTAATGATTTTACACATTTGTTCCACGCTTCGCGAATCTCAAAAGGTCTTCTCCTTTGTACGCGCCTGAATATGCCGTCGCATCGCTCCCTAAGCGGAAAAAAATCATCTGACCGATTCTGGCATTTTTGTAGATCTTCACAGGCTTCGACACCTCAACATGAAAAAAGGAGCGCCCCTCATAACCGGGATCCCACAATGCGCTGTGCTGCACGATACCGCAGACAAGCGCGGATGAGCGGGGCAAAAGCAGACCGGCTATATTTTTCGGGAGAACTATCTTTTCATTGAATGCTATATGATATGTTCCAGGAGCAAGATTCCAGAAGTCGCCTTCCGCAGGAATTTCCGCATATTCCGGAAGCTTTCTTTTCTCATTGGTGAAATCCAGAACTCCTTCACCATGCAGCGCGAAGACCTTTGCCACAGTCAGGTCCACACCGCACTGCTGCACCTGAACAGCAGGATCAACCATGTCCTTTACGAGGAGCCCCCTCGAGATATAATCCCTTATTTCCCTGTCAGTGAGAAGCATGACTTTAATATGATGGAAACTCTTAAGAAAACGCCAGAAAATGTATTCGAATACTAAAAGCACCCGTGGTCTAGTGGTAAAGACTCACGAAATGATACGAGCTTCCCATGAGCTTTCTTTGAGGACTCAAACAAAGAAACCGGACAAAGCTTGTGTTACGGGTTCGATTCCCGTCGGGTGCATATGCAAATAGCAGACCTGCAGATACATTCCAAATACAGCCGCGCGACTTCGCCGAACATGGTGCTGGAGGAGATCGCCAAAGGTGCCAGAACAAAGGGCCTGAACATTGTAGGCACAGGCGACTTCACGCACCCGATATGGCTGAAGGAACTGAAGAGAAAACTGACATCCTGTGATAATGGCTTATTCTCTTTCAACGCCGTACAGTTCATGCTCACCGGCGAGATCTCGCTCATGTATACGAAAAACAAAAAGGGCAGGAGAATTCATCATATAATATTGGCTCCGAGCTTCGAGGTTGTCGACCAGATCAATGCATGGCTTGACACAAAAGGAAGGCGGGATTATGATGGGAGGCCGATATTTGGATTTGACTCCGTAGAATTTGTCGAGGCGATGATGTCCATATCGAGGGACATAGAAATAATCCCTGCGCACGCATGGACCAGCTACTTTGGAATCCTGGGCTCGATAAGCGGGTTCGACAGCGTGGAGGAGTGCTTCGAAGACAAGGCGAAATACATACATTCGATAGAAACTGGGATGAGCAGCACGCCTGACATGAACTGGCGCATAAGCAGTTTAGATAAATATACGCTTGTCTCCAATAGCGACTCGCACTCTCCATACCCGTGGCGGATGGGGAGGGAAGCGAATGTTTTCGACGTCAAGAAAGCCAGTTATGATTCTATAATTAATTCTATCAGGACGCGAAACGGTCTTGCTTTCACGATAGAAACGCCGCCTACATACGGAAAATATCACATAGACGGCCACAGGCCATGCAACTTTTCATGCGAGCCTGGCGAAAGCAGAAAGCTCAGCAACAAATGCCCGAAATGCGGCAAGGAGCTTATCATAGGCGTGCTCAACCGCGTTGAGCAGCTCACAGACAGGCCACAGGGCTATACGCCGTCGCATGCTATTCCGTTCAAATCAGTGATACCTCTGAGCGAACTTGTTTCGGCTGTCATCGGCTCGCCTCTCCAGAGCAAGAAAACATGGGGAGTCTATAATCTTCTGATAGACAGGTTCAAAAATGAATTCAATGTACTGCTCAATGTCGAGCATAAAGACCTCGTAAAGGTCGTGAACGAAAAGCTCGCGGATGTCATAACAAAAAACAGAACAGGCGGCTTGAAAATTACTCCAGGTTTCGACGGCGTTTACGGGAAGATAATCCTCGGCGATGAGGAGAAGCAGAAGTCATTGAAAGCGTTTGCAAAAAAATAATTTCGAAAAACCGGAATTCATGCCCTATTTCTAGATGTTTTCCTGCCTGCCAAGGACATCAACAGATATCTGCGCGTCCGTGTAGTAGCGGTACCACAGGTTGAACGTCAAAGATACGGTGCCTGTAGGCGTGTCCGCCCATGCGGCGCGGTCTATTGCGATTGTGCAGCCGAACGGCGCGCGCTTGTCCGCGCGCAGCTTGACCAGGTTCTGGACGACATCGCCGTACACGAATATCTCCGTTCCGCTGTCAGCGCCAAGGCAGTCGTAGAATGACGTGCCCGGCCCGCTGAGCTCGACTGTGGCAAAGATAAAGCCGTTTGGAACAGATACATCGCTTTCGAAAGGAAGCGGCCAGCCGTTGCCCACATTCTGGAATTCGAAAACGTAATTCGCGAGCTCATAATTTTCCGCGCGCTGGTTGACCACTATAGGATTTATCCCGCGCGTCATCGCGACCTGTACCGGCGCGGCATGTGAATTCTCTATGGCAATAGGGAAGCTGAGCTGCTCCCCGAGAAGCTCGCGGCGCTGGGCTTCGGCCTTGTTATAGGCGACAAGGTTGACGTGCGCATTTGTCGTGTACAGGTAAGACACGCGGGCAGTCAGAGGATAAGATGTGTGGATGCCCTCAGGAAGCACAGGAGGCTGCCTTATCCATTGTGTGGTGAAGGATTGACCCGGCTTGTTCTGGACCGGCACCGCTGCACGAATCGAATCGAAATATTTGACATCGGAAAATTGCGTCCAGCCGGCCGCGGCACCGCAGAAGTTGTTCGTGAACTGTCCCCATGCGCCGCTTACGTATGCGCTCAACGCAACGCCGCGGCCGCGCTCATAACCGACATTCACCGCGCCTCTCGAATTGTCCCAGTAATTGAAATACAGCTGGCCGTTGTTGTAATCGAAGGAAAGACCGTTGCTCCTCCACGGACGGGCGTAAGAGAGCGGTTGCCCCATTTCATTATACCATGACTCGTCGCCGTAGAGCTCGGCTGTCACGCACCGCGCAGTCGTCCCGCCGACATTCTCGATGTCAAGAAACATGTTGACAACATCGTCCGGCTCGGCGAGCGGCGGGTCGGCGGAGAATTCGTTTATGACTATGGCGTCATTCGGGTTCCTGTTCGAGGTCGCGACGCATCCGCTTGCAACGATGACTGCTAATAATAAAAGAATTATATAAGGCTTCATATTTGTCTATATGATATTCTGTTCGGCGGCTTAAATAAATTCAAAATGTTATGAAATTCATGAGGATTTCTATCAGGCTTGCCAGAAAATCCGATATCAGGAAATATACCAGCATGCTACAGAGAACTTATCAGGATGCTTATACTAGTGAAAAACTTGGATTGACGAAAGGCTGCTTTTCGAGGAAGGTGTTCTCCACTCCTGATACGCAGAAATATCTGAAATCAAGCCTTGTTATAAACAGGAAACAGAAAACATGGCTGGCATTCTCGAAATCCAAGCTCATCGGTTCTATTACAATCATCGATAGAGGCAAAGAATTTGAGCTAAGAGGATTCTACGTATCGCCGAAACATCAGGGCAAAGGGATAGGAAAACAACTCCGGGATATTGCTAGAGGTTTCGCAAAAAGGAAAGATATCGTACTCGATATTTACGCGCATAACCGGCGAACAATCAACACCTATAAGAGATGGGGTTTTGTCGTAGACAGAAAAAAAGGCGTTTTCTACAGGCATTGGCAAGAATGGCCGGGAAGATTGAAAGCCAAATGCATATACATGAGATTATCGCAAAAGAAAAAACGGTTTTAGGATTCTACAGCCCGACTACCTGTACATTCGCCGTCTCCGCTACATAATACCTGTATCGGATGTTGAAGATGAACTGTAGCGTGTCTTCAGCCCGGCCCTGCCAGATGTTCTTGTCTATCTTTATGTTGCACGCTATCGGCAATGATCCACGGCCGATCTGCCTCAACCTGACAAGTATGTCCGCGTCGTCGAGGTCTATATGGGTGCCGGACCTTATGCCGAGGCAGTCCTCAAATTCAACCCCGGGGCCGAATACGTCTATCGTTCCCTGAAGGCGGCCGCCGATTCCGCGTATCCTGCCGTCATCCTCTGGAGTTATCGGGAATCCATCCTGAACGGGTACGTCTCGAACTGAGCGGTGCTCTCGGTGTCGACTATGATAGGAGTCTGATATCTCTCTGGAATGCTGAGATGGAGAGGCCCGTAGCTGTTCACTATCTCGAAAGCATTCACGACCTGTTCGCCGAGGAGCTGCTTCCTGCGGAACTCGTCCTGGCTCACAAGCTTGACACCCAAGTGCCCGGATGTGTTGTAATCATAAGTAACTCTTGCCTCTATCGGGAGATTTGCAGTAATGCCCTGCGGTATGTCCGGCGTCGTCAGTTCCCACTGTGTAATCCTGAAATCGCCCGGGATGTTCCTGCTTGGTACTGGAGGCTTCAGGATTATGCTGCCCCATTTTGTCTGGGTAGAATCGATAATGTTTCCCAGGCTGTCGCGCCACTGGCCCTCTACGCCGAACAGGTCAGCCTGGACATTCCTTGCAGTCGTGCCGCCGATGTTCTCTATCTCAAGATCAAAAAGAACTCTCTCGCCTGTATAAGCCTGGAGAGGCGATGCCGTGAAGCTGTTGATGGTCACGCCCCGATTCTCGCTTGTCGTGACTGACCTCTGGTTTACGCAGCCTGATATCAGGACAACGGCCGCAATCATGAGAACCAAAGCTGCTTTTTTCATGTTCTTTCGCCTGTGTTTATTATTGGATTTATCCCGTATAAATAGTTAATCGGAAGGTCGGCTGCAACGCACAAACACATTACCGCACAATATTTATCCTGAGCCTGCTCCTCAGCTCGTAATGATATTTCAGCGTCACAGTGAAATCCGCGTTCTCGCTTGGGGATGCGGGAGACGAGTCTATCTCGCACGCTATCCGTGGGAATGTATTTCCATTCGGATACAAGATTCCGCGCTGCTCAAGCACAGGGCAGCTGAGCATACCCGCGCTACGGGGGTTCGCCGGCACGATCATCAGGTCGCCGGGCCCTATGTTGTCAATGAAACCGTTGCCAATATTCGTTATGGTCATGTAGACAAAATATTTCTTCCCCGGTCTCATCACCAACGGCGGCTGGTCGCTGAACTCTATATCCAGGCGCACGTTCTTGTCGCTGTACGAATAGCTGCGGGGGGCGCTCGAATATCCATAGGACCGCCTTTCGTACTCTTCCTCGTTTATTATCTCGAAGATCTGCACCGCGGAAAGCTCATTGTCGAAGGACATCCTTGCGTTCACTTCTGCCTCGGTGTAGGGCTCCTCTATCTTTTCGGGAGCATAGAGCACGCAGCCGAATGTCTGGAACTCATAGGGCAGCATCCTGGGAAAGGCGGCGATGCATTCGTCCGCCCGGAGCAATCCTGTGTCGAAAAGCTGCACAAGAACATTATAAGCGCTCTTGTCCTGCCTGTTGTCGACATCTATGTGCAGTATGGTCGAGCTGTTCGCAAAGACAGAGGACGGGTCTGCCTGGAGGTTCATGACAATCCCTTCGCTGCTCCGGACCGAGGTGCAGCCGGATATGAGAACTACAGAAGCGATGAGAGCGAGCAGAATCCAGTATCTCATGAATAACTATTGATGTGTTCGAATAAAAAGAAGACTAAGACAAATTTGTGAAAGATTATTTCTTGAACTCAGGATTGTGCCAATGATAGGGAAGCAAATCTTTCAGCTTGGCAATTTTATTTTTGCCAACCATTACTTCTGTTTCCCAGTTTCTTTTATCTGTCTGCCACATCCATTCCCTGCATGCGCCGCAAGGTGGTATAATAGTACCATTGGTCCAGACTGCAACAATCTTCTTGATTTCATATTCACCTGCCGTGATCATCGAAGCTATTGCAGCCCTTTCTGCACAGAGACCGCTGCCTTCTTGTGTGTCAAAGCTCACACCAACATATATATTGCCTTTACTCGTAACTAATGCCGCGCCGACATCCGCGAGAAGCTTGCCTGCGGCGCTTTTCCTTGGCCTGACGGCCGACTGCGCTTTTTCTATCAATTCCTTATCTGACATCATGTGCACCACTAAACATTATTGAACGGATTGATCGTCAGGTCCATGCTGCTCCGGAGCTCGTAGCTGTAGTGCACCGTTGATGTTATCTGATAGCTGCGGAAGGGCTCTTCCAGCGGCTCGCGCAGCTTTACTGAAAAGCGGAGCGATGAGCGCGACTCATCGCGGTAAATCGGTATTATGCCCTCTGCCGGGCCCAGCTTGCCGCCATCATTCACGCATCTCATGCCGCCCGTCAAAGCGTCCGGATTGCAGGTGAATTTCTCGCTGTGCCTGTCATTGATCACGTCGAACTCCGGCGGGAACAATATCTCCATGGAGCCTGATTCTATCTGGGATTTCACCAGCGTGCCTGAGCCGCGATTATTTATCTTGAAAAGCATGACAGCCTCGAAATTGTTCAGCATGTAGGGGGCGCCCTGCAGCTCAACGTCTATCTGCACAGGCCCACTGCTATGAGACTTGGTGGTGAAAAGATTTGTCTTCTCGCCCGCGCGCTGCCTCTTTGTTATTTCATCGCTGTTGACCGCAGGCACTATGTAGCTCAGCGCACCCTCAAAGTCGTAGGTAGTCTTGAAGTCAAGCTTCGTCTGTGTTCGTATGCTCTTGATGTCGCTTTCGGTCGGCGTCTTCATCGGGATGTTGACGGGCTTCTCCTCGCCAGGCAGTATCGGGCAGCCGCCCGTGTCGACGCCGCACTGATCAGGCGTGCAGAACCTCTGGGAGGATGGCAAGGCAGGAACGCCGTTCGGAGGCGGCTCGGGAGGCAGCGGAGTTCCGATTCCCAGCGTGTTTGGCGTGTATCCTGTGGCTGCATAGAAGTTGCACGGCCGGTCCTGCAGGTCCCTCATCGTAGGCGCGTTGAACAGGTCCACATAAGCCTGGCTGCTCTTTACAGCGTCGCGGTTTTCAAGAAGAAATGACAATATCACCTGCTGGTCGGGAAGCAGCGGCGATTTCGGTATCGTGTATATGTCCCTTACGGCTATGACATCTTTGACGCCGTTCTCCACAACGCTCTGCTGGATGCTTATAACGTCCCTTCCAAAAATATCCGGTATGCCGACGCAGCCGCTGGCAAGAACAACCAATCCGACAAGCAGCACTGAATATTTCATAAAATCACTTTTCTGGGGCAGCAGGATATTCAGCCTGCCGCCCTTCCTAGTAAAGTATGCTCTTTCTTCATATTAAAGCATTCTGACAAAAAAGAAAGTTAGAGTCAAATGCCAGATTTTTTCCAGCAGTATTTCATAGACCCAGTCATGACCGGCAGCGGATACAACATCTACAACACGCTCGCTTACGCAGTCATCCTTGTAGTCGCCGCCTTTGCAACATACAAGCTCCTGAAGAAGATGAAAATAACTATCGATAATAAATTCATCATCGGCGTCCTGCCGTACATCATTCTTGGCGGGCTCCTCCGGGCGCTGGAAGATGCAAATTCCTACGGGTTCTGGTTCAAGACGCCAATAATTTATATCGTAATCTTTGCGCTTGCATTCGTTGGATTGTTCATTTCAAAAATTATAGAAATGGCCAAAGGAGGCCACTGGAGCTACCACATTGTCTGGGCGTCCATCGGCTTCGCCTTAGTGATTATTGGATTGGCGCAGGTCTCGGTCAAGAGCCCTTTTGCGCTTGCTGCGATGGTCACGCTTTCGGTATTCTGGGCGCTCCTGCTGATATTCGCGAAGAAACTGACAGAAAAATTCTGCCCTAATTTCAAGCTGTTCAGCCGTGAGAACACTGCAATAATCGCCGTGCACATGTTCGACGCAAGCACGACGTTCGTCGCGCTTTCATATTTCCCTTACTTTGAGCAGCACGTCCTGCCGGGATTCCTGATAAACATCTTCGGACCGGCTGTCATGTTCGTTCTCAAATTCGTGGTTGTCGCAGCTGTCCTGCATGTCCTAGATAAAGAAATGAAAGATGAATTGCAGAAGAAAAAGTTCATCAAGCTTGTAATACTGATACTCGGGCTTGCGCCGGGTCTCCGCAACTTCTTCCGCCTTGTGATGGGCGTGTAATCAGGCGTAATTCCAATGCAGTTGTTCCGTAATTTTGTCGTTATTCTGGAGTAGTTAAAAAGCTTAAATACTTTTTGTTTATAGTAGATGTGGTGGAAAAATGTACGTTGCCAAAGGAATTAAAAAACTTGGTTTATGCGCGGCACTAGCTGCGGGGCTTGCAGGTTGTGGTGGCGGTGGGCCACCTGTTCATGTATTGTCAAACGACTGGGTGACCGAGGTTTACAGCAAGGACACTGATATTCTAAATGCATACAAAACGCCCGCTTATGTGTTCGAGGAATGCCCTTCGCAAGGCGGACCGTGCACGCAATATGTATTCCCCGGAGACAAGGCGTCTGTTGACAGGGCTGTCACTAGAATGAAGAAAGGGGAAAGTTACACTTTTACCACGGGAAATTTGGACAGTATAAGAGAGGCGAAATAAATGAGAATTAGAAATGGTATAACAGCAG
>JAGVVU010000046.1 GCA_018304605.1 Candidatus Aenigmatarchaeota archaeon
GAAGGATTGCTTGAATAGCTTCAATCCCAGAGAAAGAAGGTTACAAAGTGACGATAATCGACCAACGCGTCGAGTCTGACTGGAAAGAGAAACTCGAGAAACAGCTGAAATTGAATCCTATCGTAGTCGGGACGACTGGAATGACAGGTCCGCAGCTGAAATATTCACTGGAGCTATCGCGGCTTGTCAAGGACTTCAACAAGGACATACCTGTTATGTGGGGTGGAATGCATCCGACAATGCAGCCGCACCAGACTCTTGGAGACACGTTGATAGACATAATAACTATTGGAGAGGGCGAGCTCACCTTTGCCGAACTTGTACACACTCTTGAAAGGAAAGGCAATCTGCGGAACGTTAAGGGTATTGGTTTTAGGGAAAACGGACATGTTGTAATCAATGAAAGCAGGCCCAACCTGAAGAATCTAGACGAGCTTCCGGACCTGCCGTATCATCTTGTTGACATGAAGAAATATTATGCAGTTGATTTCAGGAGCAGACAGTCGATAATACTCACAACCAGCAGAGGATGCCCGTTCCGATGCACATTCTGCATCGACCCTGCGGTCCATAAGAACACATGGCGATGCTACTCTGCAGAACGCGTTCTTGAAAAGATAAGATTCATTATAGACACTTATGGAATACGCGATTTCTTCTTCCAAGATGACAATTTCGGTACAGACCCAAACCGGGTGAAAACAATACTGCGCGGAATTGTCAACGAGTTTGATGACTTCGCATGGGGCACACTAGGAATACGCGCCGATGCTATATGCAGGATGGACGAGGAATACCAGCAGCTGCTTGTGAAGAGCGGATGCAAGAACATTGATGTCGGCATTGAGTCAGGCTCGCCAAGAATGATAAAGTTGATGAAAAAGGATGAGGAGGTCGAGGATTTTGTCAAGGCGAACAGGATTCTTGCGAAGCTGTTCTGCCCTTATCTTGGAACGGAGGCGTGGGATCTCTCTATACAAGGAGGATTCAAGCAGCCAACAAGCCTTAATGAATGGGCAAACTTCGATTTTGACGGATGGACGAAGAACTCCCCCACCTGGCTCGACAAGAAGCGACTCAAGATAATAGACAACATCAATTTTACATCCTACTTCATGAATAAGAATGTCAAATACAAGATAAGCACACGACGCGGAAAAGTTCTGTTCGACATCTACAATCCGATAGCAAAGTTCAGATTCAAGCACAACTTCTATCACTTTCCTATAGAGAGGAAAATCAGAGACAAGATGCTGGCGTAACCACCTGATACATTGTGCTTTTTAAACTCTTTATAAAGTCTAGATTCGAAATCAAATCAGATGACAAAGCTATCGATTGTGGTGCCAGTATACAATGAGCAGAGCCGCATAGAACCGTTTCTTGGTGAGCTTTCAAATCTGACGAGAACACTCAAGGATTACGAAGTAATTTTTGTGAATGACGGCTCCACTGACAGAACACTTGATATTTTGAAAAGTTTCCGGAAAGCTCGTATAATAACCTACAAAAAGAACATGGGCAAAGGGTTCGCAATCAAGAAAGGAATGCTTGCTGCAACCGGCGAAAAGATAATCTTCATAGACGCGGACGGATCAACAAGCCCAATGGAGATTAAAAAAATGCTCCCGTTGCTCGACCAATTCGATGTGGTAGTCGGCGACAGAACAAACTATGAGTCAAATGTTGATCAGCCGCTTTTGCGGCAGACGACGGGAAAGCTATTCAACTTCTGGGCGAACTTTATCTTCAGAATACATGTCAAGGATAACCTTTGCGGCTTCAAAGGATTTAGGAAATCTGCGGCAAAGGAACTTTTCAAGAACATGGTGTCAAACAGATGGATATTCGACGTCGAGATATTTTACAGGATAAGGCACAAGAAATATTCATTAAAAGAAATGTCGATAAAATGGGAACATCGGGAGGGCACAAAAATCAAGTTCTTCGACCCGATCAGGATGTTCTTCCAACTCATACACCTCCGAATTAAACTGGCACTCGCATGAAGATATTTAATCATAGCATCGACTAAATTACAATGGCAATGTCGCAAAAAACGGTTTTACTCACGCTTGTTATTGTTGTTGTTCTTGCCACATTTCTCAGGGTACAGGATCTCTCATGGGAAACTTACAGCTACAGCGAAGTCGAGATGAAACAGGCTTCTGACGAGTATGCAAGCGGAAATTTCGTAAATAATTACTACATTTTTGACACACCGCCGCTGGCGAAATATATTTTCGGCGCAGCTGTCATGATAAATGACACAGAATCCAGCATGAGGATCGTCTCAGCAGTGTTTGGTATATTGACAGTACTTGCTGTGTTCCTGCTTTCAAGAAAGCTTTACGGTGAAAATACCGCACTTTTTGCATCAGCAATAACCGCATTCTCAATAATACATATACAATTCAGCAGATATGTGCAGCAGGAAACCATGCTTAGCTTCTTCTATGTGATGGCGGCATTCTTTACATGGCAGGCTGTCCATGAGAAGAAAAAGTATTCTTTTGCATGGCTCGGAATTTTTCTTGGGCTTGCATTAGCCACGAAATTCATCTCAATCATACTATTCATATTCATAATTGTCTATGCGCTTTATGAGAAGCGGATAAGGCTTTCTATCAGACGCGGCTTCAACCTCGGAATTGACAACTGGATACTAAAATCATTCGTGCTTGCGATTATCATTTTCCTTGCTGCCTGGCCCTTCGGTTTCTCAAGGCTGCATACTGACGCAACAATATCTGTACAGTACGGCAATGAGATAAGAAGCCAGCAGATATCTGGTGATGTACCAATAATCCTGCTGTCCTTCTCACGCAGAGTATTCACCAGCGTGTTCGAGAACGTTGAGTACCCTATCCTCCTAAAGCTTCCTGCAATAAACTACCTCCTTCTTTTCCTTGCAAAGGAGAGTATACTTGTCCTGTTCCTGCTCGCGCTTAGCGTATACTGTATGGCGAAAAAACCAACAAGACAGGACAAATTCATTGCTATGTTTGCAATCGTATTTCTTGTTCTTCTCTCATTCCAGCTGACAAATATAACATATCGTCATATAACTGGTGCGGTCCCGTTCTTGGGAATACTCGCAGCGAGATCTGCCAGTCTGCTGAAAAGACGCCAGGCAATGTTCATCGCCGTCATATCATTAACCCTCTTCGTGCAGGCACTGCTTGCCGCACCTTCGTACGTTCTGTACCATAACCAGCTCTGGGAACCGCTTGGCATGCTCGACACAGAAGCTAAGGCGTCCGAGGGAATGACAGAGACAATAGCCTATCTCAGGGAAAATTGCACCTCAGTATACGCGGGAAACTATTACCGTTTCATGCTGGAAAGCTATTACTACCAGAACTTCAAGCGGTTCAACGAGACTGCAGACTGTGCCATTGATGGCAGCATAGAAGAAAGATTTGAGAGAGGAAATATTATTGAATATGCATCAAGAAACAATTGCACTGTCTCGGCAACTATAAACAAGCCGGTAAAAATCCTCGACATTTACAAATGCGCCGGATAGTATGAACCCAGAAAAGAATTCATACATGAATTCCGGGTTCTATGAAGTGGTTTTAAGAGTATTATGTTCCTAGTGAACTTGTATGAACAGCCAAAATAATCTTTCCGTTCTGGTTACAGGGGGGGCCGGATGCATTGGGTCAGAACTTGTTAAGGAGCTTATGAAAAAGTTTCATGTGACTGTCCTGGACAATTTCAGCAGCGGCAAATCGGAGCACATAGAAGAGTTCATGGGTAATCCATCATTTACGCTGATTGAGGGCGATGTGCTTGATAAAGATGTTCTTGACACGGCGACGAAAGGCAAGGACATAGTATTCCACCTGGCAGCGAATCCAGACATCAAATTCATCCCCGGCGAAAGGACAGACAAGGACCTCGAGCAGAACACAATAGCAACATACAGGGTTCTCGATGCGATGCAAAAAAACAACGTAAGAAAGATAGTCTTTTCTTCGTCGTCCGTAGTCTACGGAAAGGCCGGCAAAATGCCAACACCGGAGGATTACGGGCCGTTGAAGCCTACGTCGCTCTACGGCGCGAGCAAAGTGGCTTGCGAGGGACTAATCTCCGCGTATAGCAGCATGTTCGGCATGAAGGGATGGATTTTCAGGTTTGCAAACATAGTGGGCGACAAGAGCAGGAAAAAAGGAAGGACAGTCATATCGGATTTCATTTACAAGCTCAGGCAAAATCCCTCGGAACTGGAAATATTGGGCGACGGAAAACAGAGCAAATCCTACATGCTTGTGGACGACTGCGTTTCTGGCATACTTTTCGCCCTCGAGCATGCACATGACGATGTCAATATTTTCAACCTGAGCACAACAGACGCCATAACAGTGGACAGGATAGCCGAGATAGTCACGGAAGAAATAGGCCTGACGCCGGAAATAAAGTACACAGGCAATTCCGGCGGGTGGCCTGGTGACATCACAAGATTCCTTCTCGATACTGCCAAGCTAAAGAAACTCGGATGGGCGACCAGGTACACCTCAGAGGAAGCTGTAAGAACCGCAGCGGAAAGAATGCTTGACAGGAAGACGCAGAGCGTCTAAATGCAGAGCAAATGAAACTTCACATTCCACTGTTTTTCAAACAGTGGTTCAAAAGCAGTGAATGCGAATTGCTCAAGGATTCATAAATTTCAGCAAGCCACCGTCTTTGGACGGTGGTCCTTGACAAACTTGAATGCAGCAAAACCAAAGAATCTTTCTTGCAACGCCATAAATTCGGCGTCCGTACCAATAGCTATAAAAGACAAAGCCGATTAAAACGTTTCTTGTTAAATGGCTACCATGATAAAGATATCAGATCCTATTATAGAACAGGAAGAAGTTAATGCAGTCGTACGCGTCCTGAAAAGCGGCACCCTTGCCCGCGGCGAAGAGACAAAAAATTTTGAGGAAGCGTTCTCCGAATTCTGCGGCGTATCACATTCTATAGCCACCAGCAACGGGACAACGGCTTTGCACACGACCCTGCTTGCCAACGGCATCACGAACGGCGAGGTTATATCGCCTTCTTTCTCGTTCGCAGCGAGCGCTAACAGCATACTTCACGCAGGCGCAAAGCCCGTCTTTGTCGATGTCAATTACGACGACTTTTGCATCAACCTTGATGATGTGGAGAAGAAAATAACAGGCAATACCAAAGCTATTGTAGCGGTGCACTTGTACGGACAGATGTGCGACATGAAAAGACTGGAAAATATATGCGAAGAACACGGCCTGGTTCTGATAGAAGACGCCTGCCAGGCCCACGGCGCGGAGTTCTCCGGGAAGCATGCAGGTTCCTTCGGAACGGGATGCTTCTCTTTCTACGCCACGAAAAACATGACTACAGGAGAGGGCGGGATGATCA
>JAGVVU010000049.1 GCA_018304605.1 Candidatus Aenigmatarchaeota archaeon
TCGTCCTTGAATTCAACCTGCTTCAAATAAAACTCCGGCATCGAGATGAATTCCACCGGATGCTTTGACCGCTCGCATATCGGCGTCCTGTGAACTATCTGCCGCTGCTTCACCAGAAGCTCCCGGGTTTTCAGCTCTTCAATCATCTTCTCCCTGGCTTCCTTGACCTTTAGTCCTTCAAGAAATCCCGCGTTCTCATTCATCCTGCCGTCGGCATTTATCGCGATACGCGGCTCAAGCTTCTGCTCCCTGAAAAATCTTATGTCAGTCTGGTCGCCGAAGGCGCACATCATCATGAGCCCGGTTCCCTTTTCCATGTCGGCATAAGGATGGCTCCTTATCGGAACTTCCTTCCCGAAGACAGGCGTTATTGCCGTCTTTCCCCCGAGGCGTGCATACCTTCCGTCTTCCGGATTGAAGATTATCATGCCGCAGGTGCAAACAAGCTCCGGGCGGGTCGTGCCGATGATTATCTTCTCTCCCGTTTCCTTGACTGTGAAAACTATGTCGTTGAAAGTTGAAGGCATCTCTATATAGTCTATTTCCGCATCCGCTATGGTCGTCCTGCAGCCTGGGCAGTAATTGTTGGTGCGCTCGTCCTCGTATATCAGGTCCCTGTTCCAGAGGTCAATAAATGTGCTTTGCGTGAGCGCCCTGTATTCAGGGGAGTCCGTGAAATAGACGTTCCCTGCCTGCTCGCCTCTCTCCCATGAGTTGAAGCTTATGCCGAGCTTGAGAAAAGAATCAATTGAGGACGCGCTTGACTCTTCCAACAGCTGTTTGCATTTCTCGATAAAAATCTCCCGTGGTGTGTGCACAAAGGATATCTGGAATTTCTTTTCAGCGGCCACTTCTATGGGCAGTCCGTTCCTGTCGAGCCCGAGCGGGAACAAGACGCTCTTCCCTTGCATACGCTGGAACCGCGCGAACATGTCCATCATCGTATAAGTCGCCGCGTGCCCGATGTGGATCGGCGTGTTCACGTAGGGAGGAGGGGTGTCTATGGCAAAGACATTCTTGTGCTGCTTGAATTCATAAGGTCTTTTATTTTTCCATTCTTCGTATATTGGCTGTTCCATTTCTTTTGCCCAATTTTTCTCTTTTATTTTGCTCTCCATTTTTCTCGACCTGGGTATGACCCTGCATTAAAATTTGTGAAGGAAAAAAGAAGCAGGAGCCGGGCTAAGCAGACATAATTCGCTACAGTACGACTGCTTGCCCGCATTGCATAAGAAGTCATTATATTCAAGACTTAAAAAGGTCATTTCCTAAGAGTGCTCTTGGAAATCAAAGTCTCATAACATACTACGGGCTTTAGCCCATAGTATTATACAAAGACTTATGATTTCTTTGATTCCTTATATTGCGACGCTTGCAGCGTTGCAAGATCAAGAGTCATGAAGTCTTCCGCATGGATCGTCCTGACTTTGGTCGCGTCCTGGATTATCTTTTCCTGCTTCCACAGGTTGGACCGCATGAACCAGAATGAGAAGTGCGTGAGTATCACAAGCCGGGGTTTCTGCTTCATCGCGTTCAGCAGGCTTATTATTCCGTCGACGCTCATGTAGCCGGGGCGCTTCGCTTCCCCGCCCTTCGGGATGACCACGTTTATTATCAGGACCTTGCAGCCGTCATAGTGCTTCTCCATGCCCTTGTAGTACTGGCCGTCGGACGTGTAGCCGATGTCAAACGTCTGACCGTTTGCTTCGCCGCTTATCCTGAACCCGACGGTCGGTATGTAGTGCGCTGCCTTCACCGCACTTATCCTCAGCCCAGCCACCTCTGCCGTTGAGCCGTCCCTCACCGGGTGCACCTGCGACTTCTCCTGATGGTACACGGTGACGCATGGATGATAGTCGAAATCGCCCTTCTTTGCTTTTCCTCTTTCCAGTTTTTTCTTTTCAATCAGGCAGTGCTCCTCAGCCACAAGAAACGGGCTGGTCATCCCGTCAAGATAGGCGTTCACGTCCGAAGCATGATCGGGATGGAGATGGGAAAGCAGCACGCCGTTCCATTTCTCTGGCTGAAGCCCCAGCGATATTGCGTGGACAAGCGAGCCGGGACCAGGGTCAAGCACGAATTTTACCTTTTCAAGGTCGAAGAAGATTCCGCCGGTCTTGCGGACCTGCGCGATCATCATGTCGTGACCGCCGCCCGTTCCGAGAAATAATATTTTCATGACTTTACTTCTTCTTCAATATTATTAAGCTTTCTCTCAAGATGCCTTTCTTTTCCGTCCTGTTCTCCAGGGCGAAGCGCTTGTTCAGGACATATATCTTTTCAACACCGAAGCCGATTTCGCTTGCCATGTGCGCCAGTATGAAGTCAGTTTCAATTTCCCTGTTGATAGCCTTGGAGAATGTTTGTTCTCCAGGCTCTCGAAGAGCTTCGCTTCTTCGCAGATAAGCATTCCCAATGACTATCGCCACATGCGCTCCCGGCTTGCAGACTCGGTGCATCTCGGCGAGCGCAGCGTTCATGTCCTCGAAATAAGCTTCTGCCTGCTCGGTCATGTCCCTGATTCCCAGAAATGAGCGCATATTCGGCACATGCCGCATTTTCATGAAAAAGTCCTCTATTGCATAGAGCTTTGTGTAATCTATGTTGTTCAGGTAGGGCGGGCTGGTGATGACCGCGTCCACGCTCCCGTCGTCCAGGTTCAGCTTCCTTGCGTCGCCCTGCATGACCACAACAGCCGCATGCGCAGGTTCCGAGTCCTCTATGTCCTTTATCATCCTGTAAACCACCCGCTGGAAAAGCTTGCGCAACGGAGGCACGGGGTGCTTCCTTATCTTTATCACGCCGCCATCCTTCCATGCATAGCTTACCTTTATCGAGGCATTGAGCAGCGCCAGTGTGAAGAAATCCTTATTCTCCAAGCCGTCTATCGAGCTGGAGAAGAATGCTATGTCATCCAGCGCATACTTGTTGATCATGGCGCGCATTATTTTCGGGAATTCCCATTCAAGCTTCCTGAATTTTCGCCTGAAAAGGACCTTTGCCTCTTCCCTTAGCTTCTCAGGATTATAATTCGCCGCTTTGACGCTTGCTGCGAAAACCGCCGTGGGCAGCACGTCCGTTCCGGCAGAATTGATGCCTGCCTGCTTGCACGCGACAAGTGTTGTTCCGCTCCCGCAAAACGGGTCAAGGACCATGTCGCCTTCCTTCAGGCCGAACATCTCGATGAGCTTCTCAACTAACTGCTTTGCGAAGCCCTCCTTGTAGTAGAACCAGTTGTATACAGGCAGCGGCTTGTTTGGAACGAATGTCGCCAGCTCCTTCCACTCGGGCCTCTCCTCAACCTTGTGCGTCAGCTGCTTGCGGAATTCCTCGTATTGCATCATGAACCTTTCTGATTTACGTTTTTAAACTAAATAAAACAAGTCTAGTTATGCCCGTAATAGTCATATCCGGCAAGCCCGGCTGCGGCTCCTCCACGACAGCGAAGCTGCTCGCGAAAAAGCTCAACCTTCGCCATTTTTCCCTCGGCGACTACAACAAGGCGCATGCTAAAAAGGCAAAGGACGAGACTGACAAAAGCCTTGAGATGTGGAAGCTGCCTCCTGAGAAACTGAGAAAATTCCACATACAGTCCGACAAGTATGCCATAAAGGTTGCGAAGAAAGGCAACGTCGTCATAGATGCGAAGCTTGGCTTGCGCATGATAAAAGGCCATTATGATTTCGGCGTGTGGCTCACTGCGTCGCGCAGCACAAGGGCGAAAAGATATGCGAAAAGGGGAAACACCAGCCTTAAGGAAGGCATGAGAAAAATAATAGAAAAAGACAGGTTCGAGCGCGTCAACTGGAAGAAGATCTACGGCTTTGATTCCTTCTCGCAAAGCAAAGATGCGAATCTTGTAGTCAATACAGGAGACAAGACGCCCGACCAGATTGTTGACACGATTGCGTCAAAGCTGAAGCACGTTTTCATAGTGCACAGATGGAATGCCAAGCCAAGAAGCGACTGGTATCCGCACACAAAAAGGGAACTTGAAAAGAAAGGATATTTGGTGAATGTTCCGGAGATGCCGGATACCCGAAAACCCAAGTTAATCAAATGGCTGCCGCACCTTGCCCAAGCAGTAGGAAAACCAAGCGAAAACACTTTTCTCATAGGCCACAGCGCAGGCGTTGCAACTATACTTCACTATCTGGAAACTCTGAAGAGGGGCGAGAAAGTGGGCGGATGCGTGCTGGTCGCCGGATGGGTAGATGACCTTGGGTACAAGCAGATGAGCAGCTTCGTCAAGAAACCGTTCACAGATAATGACCCGTATGTCAAGCTGTATCATGGCAAGGCTTTCCAAAGGCATCTAAAGGCAAAGCTTTTGACTGAGCATAAGAAAGGACATTTGGATGACGATTCCAAAGTGAAGAAATTGCCTTCTGCTGTGAAAAGCATAGAAGAGATGCAAAATAGCTTTATATACTTATATTAAATAGTTATTAATTAATAATTAAAAGTGATGAATATGTTATCAAGAAATAAAATGGAACATGCGCCGACCCTAAATACAGTGCTTATGGTAGAAGAAGCGCTGAAAAATATGAATGAAAGCGTGATAACTATCGCGGAACTCAAGAGAAAACTTCCCAAGCAGGTGAATCATAATACTCTTATGGTGATCCTTGAATACCTTGAACAGAGCAACAAGATACTGGTTACGCTGAAGGGAATAACTTGGGTACATAATACCAACCAGAATCTGAGAAAAGCAATTGCAAGAGGCATGGAACTGTGAAGCGCATACGCATCAAACTATCGCCAGACGCTGAGGAAGTTTATAGATACCTAAACCGACAGGCACCCAATTCAAGGCTAGAGCGGATGATACTCAAGGCAGTCAATCAAAAAACAGAATTGATAAAAGCAAACCCGCATTTCGGCGACGGAATTCCAAAGAACCTTATACCTGAAGAATACAAAATAAAATTCGGGGTCACAAATCTATTCAGGGTAGAGCTGCCTAACTTACGATAAAAAATTCGGCTATAAGAAAAAATAATTTTGGAAGATTTGTATGGGAAAAATTAGAAGAATCAAAAGGAGATGCGCAGTCTGCGCGAAGAACATAAATATAATTTTGCATGACCGGAAATATGACAATGGACATTATTTTGGAAAGCTCAAGCTTCCTGTCGGGAAAGGCGAGCACAAAAAAGTTGGAGTATTCAAAAGCGGAAAATATAAATTTGATGTAGTTAAATGGACTGGAAAGCACAAAGAACTTGAATATTGGGAATGCAATAAATGCTTTGAAGAATCTTCGCACGAATGCTGGCTTGAAGAGAAAATAGAAAAGCTGTTTGGCAAGAAATGCAAAGAGCATGAACCTCACTGCCCTGTTTGTGAGGCATGGTCATTATATGAGACTATACTTGAAGATAATAAAGGGAAATTATCTTAGATTCATTGAAAACACACGGCTTTAGCCGTGTGATGAAACACAATGAATCTGGGATCCCATCTTCCAACAAACCCACGACTTTAGTCGTGGGTTATAAGGAAGATGGGATAATTTTTGGGCTCGTGGTCTAATGGAAATCGAATGACCAAATTGACACCACGTTCGCACAGCCCTTTCTAAAAGAAAGCGCTGCAAGCATGAACGAAGTTCATGCTGCACAGCATCGGAAACGATGCTTGTGGCGGAAAGACCAGCATAGAAAGGAATCGAGAAACGTGGAGGCTCCGGGTTCGACTCCCGGCGAGTCCATTGAAAACCTTAAATACATAACTAATTATAGTTAGCTATAGGTGATATATAATGAACGACAAAACAACAGTCCAACTTGATAGCGATGTTGTCAATAAACTG
>JAGVVU010000019.1:0-10947 GCA_018304605.1 Candidatus Aenigmatarchaeota archaeon
TCTTTTGTCCGCATGGTTATTTTCATATTGGCCTCTTACAATTCCCAGCATTATAGCCCGTGTCGGTTCTTCATTTAATGCACTTCCATAATTCCTTACGAGCGTGTAGCTCAGCAGGCGGGCCCTGTCGGAAACCCTGAACCTGTCGCCCTTGCAAAAGGCAACCTCGTCCAGCGCTTCGAATCCCATGAAATTCCTATAGAATCCATGCTTATAATGCCCAGCCCAGAATCCGGCGCCATGCGGTGCAATAACGCACGTAATGCAATATCCTTCCGGACTTCAGATTTTTCTACGATCCTGTATTTAAAAATTTCCCAGACGGTTGTTGCTCAATTGCTTAAATTCTTGGAACCCTATTTACAAATAAATAAAACATAAAGGGGTGACACTATGGCAAAGAAGAAAGTCGTGAAGGCGAAGAAGGCAGGCAAGGGCGGCGCAAAGAAGACAGGCGTCTGCTCGTGCGGCTCCGGAATGAAAGCCGTTGACTGCTGCGGATGCTGACAGCCCTTTCGCCTCTGGATGGCGCAAAGAACCAATTTTATTTTTTGCAAATTCTATCGGCTTTAGAAGACTGGCGAACAAATGAGCAAGTGGACCATCAGGCCGGATGAATAGCTTTTCCTTAAGAAGTTTTCTCATATACTTGAACTCGATAAAAATGAAAACTGATGAAACATACATTTCAAGATTAAGTGAATTTCCCGGTGCCCATTTATTTGCTGAGGCCAAGCAAACGCTTGACAGAGACCCCGAATCTGCCTTTGTTGCTCCAGGATGCGTATTTGTAAAAACAAATGGCGAAGACTGGATTCCGCCAGAATTCGAATTGAGCGTTTTGCCAGAAAACTTAGACCCAGCACATCTAAAAGCTGGAGAATCTCGAATACAGGATGTTAGGAAAGAATATGAGGTGAAACGTCATAAACCTAGATACACCAGAGCCTATTCTTATGCAGCACACGGGAAGTTTAAGATACTGGTCCCTGATCACGGATGTCTTTATGTTATCCAGGAAAATGAAAGAATCTCACCTGGCGAGGCTTTTATCCAGCAAGTAGGTCATCACCATACGCCAGATATGGAACGAATACTTGATAATGCTGGATATGCAATTTTCAAATCTATAGACTTTCCATTTTATCCGGTTGGAGCGCTGATTAGTGGCTCTGAGATGGTTATCATGGGAGGACATCTTCGTGCATCAATGGGTCATTACAGAGAAATCAGTGGACCTTCGGCTTAATTATCATTCGTCGTTTTCTTCGAGATTCTTCTCTTCCTCTGTCGCCAGGTCAGGCTCGCTTTTCGTCACGACTTCGACCGTCATTCCCTCTCCCCCGGGGCTTTTTGCCACGAGATATTCGGTCCCGCATTTCTCGCAGGAAACAGGGCGGGGCTCACTCTGGACCTTTTCGACCTTTATGCGCTCGTTGCACTCGACACATCGGAACGCATTCTCGTCTGTTTCAAAGGAATAGTTTTGCATGACAATTTATTGCCTTGAAGTTTTATATATCTGATAATTATAACGTACTCATGTCATATCGTATGCTCCTAGTCAATGACGAATTAAATTCAGAGGCGCTTTACGGAGAACGTTTGGAGACGCAAGGCTTTGTAATTTTTCACTATATGTTCGGACAAGAAGTCATAAATGATGTGCGGGACGGCACACTTGTTTATGATATCGGGCTCATTGATTTATCTTTGCCTGATGTCGATGGTATGCAAGTAATAGAATACCTGAAATCCGTATATCCTACTGTTCCTCTCATATCATGCAGCGCATATTTGCAGTTCGGTTTTCACAAGTCTCCGCTGGTTGATGGTACATTAGCGATGCCATTCGGCTGGGAAATCATGACTTCTGTAATAAACAGGCATCTTCCGGGCGCGATAAAAATAGCATGATTTTATTCTTAAAACTTCGCATTAAAGTAAAAAAATGACAGAAGCCCTTTACATGAAAGACAGCTACCTCAAGGAATTCGAGGCAAAAGTCGTTGAGATGAACGGGGACCAGGTCATCCTTGACAGGACCGCTTTTTATCCGCAGGGCGGAGGGCAGCCAAACGACCTCGGAACTCTTGAATCCGGCGGGAAATCGTTCAACGTCATCAATGTCACGAAGAGCTCCGGGACCATTTTTCACCATGTCGCTCCAGGGGGGCTCTCAGTCGGCGATTCTGTTGTCGGCAAGATTGACTGGACGCGGCGATACAGGCTCATGAGAATGCACACGGCCGCGCACATCATAGATGCCGTGCTCTACAAGGAGGCCGGAGCGCTTTGCACGGGCAACCAGCTTGGCGTCGACAAATCCCGCATTGACTTCTCGCTCGACGTCATAGACAGGGAAAAGATGCAGCATTTCATCGACATGTCGAACGAGGAAGCCGGCAAGTGCATAGGCGTCAAGATATATTTTATGAAAAGGGAAGAAGCGCTGAAAATACCCGGCATAGTCAAGCTCGCCGCAGCGATGCCTCCGAGCGTCGATAATCTCAGGATAGTTGAGATACCGGACATAGACATGCAGGCAGATGGCGGCACGCAAGTGGCAAACACGAAGGAGATTGGAAAAATAGAGCTTCTCAGCATGGAGAACAAGGGAAAAAACAACAGGCGCATTTATTATGCGTTAAACGGCCAGAAGGAAAAACCGCCCTTCTAAAGAAAAATTTTTGATGAATAGAAGGGCAAACGACGTGAAATCAGGATTTACTTAAGATTGCTGCCATGTTTCACACCTCCAATTGTTATTCTATATATAGTTATTCCCTATTAATAAAGTTTTTGATAAAAGTTCTACAGGGAAAACAGAAAACTTTTGGCGATTCCATGAAGAGAGTTCACATCATTCTGCTTACTTTGCTGGCATTTTTCATAGGTGTGAACGTCGGCGGATATTTCTACCAGCCTCCTTACATTCAGGAGGTGTTCAATGCTTCAGGCTTCGTCTCGACTGAAGGCCTTGTCGAGACCGAGGTGAGCATAAATTCTTCCACCGTCCATCTGACTGGCGAATGCTATGAGATCAGCTTTGACGTGACAACAGACCAGGCATATTCCATAGTGCGCGGTCTGGAAAGGTCGATAGGCGCGAGGCCCCTGACGCATGACATAATGAAGGACATGCTGGATATTTTCGGAATTCAGGTGCTTCAGGTAAAGATAGACAGGTACCTGAACGACATCTATTACGCCACCATAATATTGAAAAAAGACAACAGAATCCTCGAACTGGATGCAAGACCGAGCGATTCCATAGCGCTTGCCGCGAGAACAGGCAGCAAGCTTCACATCAAGCGCAACATACTTCAGGCGAACGGCGACTATGTTTGCTAAGCCCCTTTTCTTTTGAAAAGAAAAGTCCCTTGGGTTCAAAAGAAACATATTAACGTGGCTCACTGGCATTCACAAAGTGGAGTGATATAATGCAAAAGACGATAAAAGTCAGGAAGAGCGAGATAGTATTCACTATCATAGTGATGTTCCTGGCAGGATTCATGGCAGGCACGCAATTCGGTTCTCGCAGCCAGGAACAGCTGAGGCAGCCCGAGCTCGGGGGAGAAGTCGTCGTCAGCATGGCGCTGCCGGCTGTTGACAGTGAAGGCAACGGGGTTGTCGGGATCCTTTACACGACAGTGAAGCCCGGGACAGGAAAAATACTTGTCGATACCAGCAGGGTGCTGAACTACATAGACACCCAGCTCTCCGCACGCACGGCAGCGACCGCGGCGAGCAACTATGCAAAGGTCAATCTCAGCAGCGTTGACATAGTCTACACAATCAGGGTCAACGCATCAATAATCGAAGGACCTTCGGCAGGAGCTTCAATGGCGCTTTCCGTGCTGCTGGCTCTCGAGAACAAGACGTCCGACAACATCGCTATAACAGGCACGATAAACCCGGACGGGTCGATAGGAAAGGTCGGGTCGATACTCGAGAAGGGGCTCGCAGCGAAGGAGAACGGAACAAAAATATTTCTCGTGCCTCAGGGCCAGTCGACCGCCGAGAAGACCACGAGGAACACGACCTGCAGCAGGTTCGGGCAGATGGACGTGTGCAAGGTAAATTATGACGCGGAAACCATCGACATAAGCTCGTATCTGGGCATGGAAGTCCATGAAGTAAAGGACCTGCACGAAGCGTACCAGTATTTCAACCGGACAAGCTAGTGGGCTGTTAAGTTAGTTGGCATCTTAAAAGAATGTTGGAAGGGATAGAAGGAGTCCATTGGTATGGTGGACTCGAACACATTCATGATGCCGATATGCCTGCCTGCGCCAAAGTCCTAGTGCAAAAAGCTATTTAGTTTGCTGCTTATAGTTAGGGATATGCGACCAATGCATAACTTGGCCCTTATTCTCATTCTTCTGGCAGCCGCGACAAACGCGGCATCAATCGACCCGAAAGTCCTTGCCGACCTGCAGGACAGCAATGAAGTATCTGTAATAGTGATGCTTGAAAACAGCGCGAACCTGACTGACGTGCCGGACACCATTGACAAGGACCATGAGTTCGGCGCGCTCAACGGTTTCTCGGGCACAGTCTCCAGGGAAAGCCTCGGAGAATTGCTCGGCGATGTCAGCGTTGCAAGCATCCAGCTCAACAAGCCAGTCGGCATACTTCTTGCGCAGAGCGCGCCGCTTGTCAATGCAACACAGGCGTGGACTCTAACTCTCAACGGGACAAACATAACAGGCCGCGGCGAAACCGTCTGCATCATCGACACAGGCATCGATTATAATCATTCCTCGCTTGGGGGAGGCTGGGGCAGCCGCGTGCTGAGCGGATACAACTATTGCGCCAACGAGGCGTGCTCGCAGGAGAGCAGCGACCCCTACGACAACCACGGACATGGAACGCACGTAGCCGGTATAATCGCCTCGAATGACAGCACGAACCGTGGAATAGCTTTTGAAGCAAGTTTGATAGCGATAAAAGCCCTCAACAGCGCCGGAAGCGGAACGGACGACGACGTGATCGCAGGCATAAACTGGTGCGTTGCCAACGCAACAGCATACAATATTTCTGTTATAAGCATGAGCATTGGATCATTCAATGCATCCAATACGGGCTATTGCGACAGCAGCGAACCCGCGTACAGCAGCGCCATAAACACGGCTGTTACTAACAATATCTCCGTCATCATCGCATCCGGGAATGACGCCAGCAACACCAGCATGGATGTGCCCGGATGCATAGAAAACGCGACAACAGTTGGAGCGGTCTACGACGCGAATGTCGGTGCTTATGGTTCAGATTCGACCACGTTCGCGGACAAGATTACTTATTACACAAACAGGAACTCAAAGCTTGACCTGCTTGCCCCGGGGTCTCATATAACTTCGGCGAACGACGGTGGGGGATTTGTGACGCTCGATGGCACGTCGATGGCGACGCCGCACATCGCCGGCGCGTTCGCGCTGCTCCGCCAGTACAAAAGACTGGAGAACGGCACGCTGCTCAACCCGCCGCAGATAGAAAACGCGCTGAAGAACAGGGGACTTAACGTCACGGACAGCAGGACGGGACTCAACTTCTCGCGAATAAACATCTACAGGTCAATAGTTTCCATTGACGCATCAAAGCCGCTGCTCTCTGTCGCTTCCCCCCTGAACATCACTTACAACGGCACGAACATATCACTGAGCTATTCAGCCAGCGACAATATAGCGCTGGACGTTTGCAGCTTCACAAACACTACAGGCTCGGCAGAAACGCTTAGCGGATGCGCAAACATAACTTTTATTGCAGCTGCAAATCTGCAAAACAACGTAACCCTCATCATAAACGACACGAACAGCAACTCCAACTCAAGCCAGATATTCTTCACAGTAGACACAGTCCCGCCTTTGCTTTCTGTTTCGCAGCCCCAGAATACGACCTACAATATCACGAACATTTCCATTCAATACAGCGCTTCTGACAGCAACCATGTTGACAGGTGCTGGCTTGTCAACGTGACAGGCGACTCTGTTTTCCTAAACAATCCAAGAGAGGTATGCGACAATGCGACATTCCTCCTTTCAAACAAGCTGCTAAATAACATAACTGTGTACGTCAACGACACAGGCGGCAACACAAATTCCTCCACTATTTTCTTCAGCCTTGCAGTCTCCATTCATGAGCCAACGAACAAAACTTATTCTGCGACCAACGTAAGCCTTAATTACACTGCGAGCGGAGACACATGCTGGTTCGTTAACACAACAGGGCATACTGTGATGCTCCTTGGCTGCTCAAATACGACATTCACAGCCCTGGATAACCGGCAAAATAACATAACATTGTTCGTGAACGACTCTGAGGGCAGCACAAGATCCTCACAGGTCTTCTTCACCACTGATACAATTTCGCCTTTCATGAATTTCACGGCATCCGCGGCGAACAACGAAACTATGAGCATCACAAATGACATAATCATAAATATCACGTCCAGCGAGGCGCTTTCAGCGGCGCTGCTTGAATGGAACGGCGCGAACCTCACCATGAATATATCCGGTTCTTCAATATCATACAGCCACGCGGACCTGACAGACGGCAACTATACGTTCAGGATCGTTGCGAACGACAGCGCCGGCAACATAAACGTGACGGCGTTCAGGTGGGTTTACATAAACGCGACGAGAAACTTCACGTCTTACATCAACGACCTGAATTCCTCCCTGAGCGCGAACAATGTGACATTCACGCTGCTAAACACAAGCGGAAGCGACGATGCGTCCCGGGTCTTTGTCGATATAAACTACACAATGAGGTTCAATGCCAGCGGAATTGTGGCAGAGATAGCTAATTTCTCGTGGCTCAATTCCAATACGTCCAACACCGTGAACGTCACGAGGAACATAACGCTGAACAACGTCTCCGCCGCCTTCAATTCCTCCGGCGGTCTCCTGGACAACTACGTGTGGGTGGATGTCAACAATTTCACGAACAACTACACGCCTCCTACTACCTGAACGGGAGCAGGAACGACCCTGAAACAAGGCTGATAAACAAAACGTGCAACGGTTCGAACGTGCCGTGCTTTTCCATTTCCGGCAATACTACGGTCATCTCTCTTGCATCATTCTCAGGCGCCGCCGTAGGCAACGACACGCAGCCGCCTTTCCTGTCAATCTCGTCGCCAGCAGGGACATACTCAGGCTCCAACATATCTCTCAGCTATTCTGCTAGTGACAACGTGGGACTGGACAAGTGCTGGTTCTCCTTAAATGGCGGTGCAAACGTGACGCCAGCAAACTGCACGAACACGACATTCATAGCCGCAAGCGGTTCAAATGCGCTAACATTATATGCAAATGACACAAGCGGGAACTCGAATTCGACTTCAGTAAGCTTCACATACAGCGCCCCGGCTGCATCTTCGGGCAGCAGCGGGGGCGGAGGAGGCGGCGGGTCATCTTCAACTGCAAGCTCTTCCCAATTCAAAAAATCCTGGGATGTGATAACAAGCTCTGTGAGTGCAAACGTTTCAACAGGCTCGCTGCCAATCAGGTTCATAACCCTGAGCGTCAATTCAACTGCAAGGAGCGCTTCCATTACGATCTCGCCGGAGAAAACAGGCCCCGTGCCGCTTGAGAATGCTTACCAGTATTTCTCTATCAATACAACTAACCTGAACTCTGTCTTGAGATCAGAAATCACATTTGCCGTCAACAAGTCATGGATTGAATTCAACGGGTACAACAAGAGCAAAGTCGCGCTGAAACGCTTTGACAACGGGTGGATGGCATTGCCAACGCAGCTGACAAGCGAGAACCTGACGCATCTTGTTTATATTTCTACTACAACTGGGTTCTCCTACTTCGCAATCTCCGGCGAGAGGGATCCGCTTCCGGTGCCGGTCCCGAACAAGACAGAAGAACCTGAAAGACCGGCATGCATTCAGATGATACAGCCGGCCATCAAGGACGGCGTGTGCATAAACTACCCGACGCCGTGCGACGTGCCTGAAGGATGGACCAGGGTGAGCGAGTGCCTGCCTCCTGCAGAGGAAAAGGAGATAGAGAGGAATATATCAATATCGATGCTCACCATGATACTGGCAACGATACTGATTATAATCTTTGCAATCGCATCGTACAGGCTGTTTTTCAAGAAAAAGATGAGAAGACATCATAGATGACCAACTACCTGTTAATTTTACATCCATTTCTCTTCCCATTGATTGATCTCCTCATCCTTGAGCAGCTTTTTCCTTTCCTCTTTCCTCTGCTCCGGCTCGCGCAGTGCAAGACCTATTGCAACTCCGGCAACCAAGCCGGCTATGTGCGCCGCGTTGGCCACATTGCTCGGGAAAAAGAGCCCGCCAAGGTCCAGAAGAAGGTAAAACCCGGACGCTGCTACCATTGGCATCGGCACCCCGTAAGTCCATACAATCATCTTCGGCCTGATGGCAGCCAGCGTTCCCAATATGCCGTAAATCGCGCCGGATGCACCGAGGGAGGCTGAATACATTAATGAGGATGCGACACCTGCAATAATACCGGACACGAAGAATATCACGAGGAACTTCCTAGAGCCGACGAACTTCTCCAGCAGCAAGCCAAAAAGAACAAGCGCGAACATGTTGAATATCAGGTGCGAGCCGGAGCCGTGAAGGAAAATCGAGCTGACAAGAGTCCAGGGCCTTGCCAGGACCTGCGAGGAATTTAGCAGGAATTCCTCTGTAAAGCCGGGCACCATTGACTGAACGGCAAACAAAACTATGCACGCCGCTGCCAGAACCAAAGAGTAATAGCGCATTCCGCCTCCCATAGATTAAATTCCTCCAAAAATCTTTATAGAGCTTCAGGGAACATCCGAAAGTATTATTGCAATGAATGCAGCTAGTTTAATACTACGACCTTCAGGTCGTTCATATTAAACTGCATTCTTGCAAAAATACTGCGGGCTATTTTCCTAAGCTCTATAAGTTAACCTAAATGGGTTAACTATATATTGGAACGGCGGGCAATATTTCTTCATGGTAAAGCTGAAGCGGGACCTGACACTTTTGGGCTTGGTCTTTTACGGCGTCGGTATAATCCTCGGCGCTGGAATATACGTTCTTGTCGGTCATGCGACAGCAGAAGCTGGCAATGCAGTATGGATGTCCTTCGTCATCGCCGCAATTATTGCTTCATTCACCGGTCTCAGCTATGTAGAACTCTCCTCAATGTACCCGAAAGACGCTGCCGAATACACGTTCGTAAAGACAGCGTTCAAGGACACGACGATCGGCTTCGTCATCGGCTGGCTGACATTCACCATGACAATCATCGCCGGCGCCGCAGTGGCATTAGGCTTCGGACAGTACCTGGGCAGCCTCACGGGAATAAGCACCGTAGCGGGAGCAGCCGCGCTGATAATACTTTTTGCGATCCTGAACTATGCAGGAATCAAGATGTCGTCCCGCATCAACATCATACTCACTTCCCTGACGATACTCGGGCTGCTGATCATAATAGCCATCGGTCTGCCTCACATCGGGTCTGTAAACTATTTTGAGACGCCCAACGGATTCCTTGGCATATTCGGGGCTGCAGCCATTGTATTCTTCGCATATCTTGGCTTTGACGAGATAGTGAACGTCTCGGAGGAGGCGAAGAGCGCAAAGCGAAACGTGCCGAAAGCTATAATTATATCGGTGATAATAACAACGATAATCTACATTCTGGTCTCGCTCTCGGCCGTGAGCGTAGTGCCGTGGCAGCAACTCGGCGAATCCGGCACGCCCATGGCTCTCGTGGCGGAACAGGGTGTGGGACCTTCAGCCGGTCTGCTCCTTGGAATCTTTGCGCTCTTTGCCACAGCGAGCACCGTTCTGATACTGATGATAGCTGCGTCCCGGATGCTGTTCGGGATGGCTGAGGACAAGGTCATGCCAAAAGCGCTGCTGAAGGTCGGGAAAAGAAAGACTCCATACGTCTGCATACTTGTCATAACTGTTGTTTCGCTCATCTTTGTCATGTACACTGGCATAAAAGACATCGCGCTGCTGGTCGACTTCTCCGCGTTCTTCGTCTTCGCGATGATAAACCTCTCGACGCTGGTGCTCAGGTTCACCCAGCCCAACATGAAGAGGCTCTTCAGGGTGCCGCTGTCGATAGGGCAAGTGCCCCTGCTGCCGCTCCTCGGGTTCATGATATCATCATACATGATACTCAATTTCAGCATTTCGCTGATATGGTACGGCATAATGGTGATGATAGCCGGATACGTCTTCTACAAGTTCTACGAAGCAGGCGAGAAGAAATAACACTATCTAAAACTTCCTGCTCAACGTGGCATGGAATCCGCCTTCGTTCTGCCTGAACCTGGCATATGCAGAAACCGTGAAAGATGAAATCGGAACTTCTACATAAAGCTCCTTGCTTAACTTCCATGCGGCGTTTCCGCCTTTATTCATGTATTCTGGCCCAATGCCGAACCCGAATTTTGCGCCCTTCATACTGCCTTCCTCTTTCGTGAAAGCCCGGCCAATTCCCACGCTCCCGAACGTCGTATCACCCGTGCGGTCCGCGCGGAACTCTCCCGACCACTTGCCAAACTCCAGGTAAGAAGGGAAATTTAGTATATCCACCCTTTCCTTCGGGCCTATGTTCTGCTTTGGCGCGAACCTGTCGACTTCGCGGGAAAACCATGGTCTCAGGATATTATCCCCGGCCCCAAAATAATTCTCGGTGGTCCAGTTGCCTTTATCCAGACCATAGCCAGTCATCGAGAACCATCCGAACTTGCTTCTCTCGAGACTGAAATTGTTCCAAACCGTCTCATTCGCATCCATGCCCAACGAGAACGTGTCATCCCACTTTCCCCAATTGACCGTCGCATACCCATACCCTTTCTTGATGCCTTTCTCTGATTGAATCCCGTAGCTTGCATCAAGATGAGGAGTGAGAACCTTCAGCTCTCCGTAATTCATGCCGTCTTCGAAAGCTTTTGCAC
>JAGVVU010000019.1:10983-40730 GCA_018304605.1 Candidatus Aenigmatarchaeota archaeon
GCACGACCCGCAACCTTCAGGTTTTTCGAGCCCGCAGAGGCTTCTATTCCCGCGCCGAAACCCCGGGCAGGAGAATGATAGGTAAAAATCGCGGCGTCTGTCCCTTTCGTCCATCTGTCAGGCAGATTCCATAGAAACCTGAAATCGTGCGCCTGCTGGCTGCCTATTTCAGGTACGGGCAAATAGATGAAAGACACGCTGCCGAGCTTTGGCTCTCCGTAGGTTCCGCTGATCCGGGGACCACGGACATGATACCACGGGGCGCTCGAACCCAGGTCAAAAGTCACATCGTTCTTCTGCGCCGGCTGGGCATGAGCCTGGCTGTTTTGAGGCTCCTGATTTTGAGCGCAAACAGGGATAGCTGAGAAGACAGACATACAGCCGGCCAGAGCAGGAGCAAGAATTTTTTTGAACATCAAAACCAGATGTTACTTCTAAATGGCTTATTTAAAATCATCTTTTCCTGTAGACGAACTTGACTAATATCGGAGCTATTATCGTCGTCGACACGATTGCAAATATCAGGGAAGTATACACGGCTGTCGTTATGACACCCAGAAGCAACACAATCTGTAGTATGACTATGTTCTCGTCCCCGCGCGGCATCATGGAAACGCCTATCAGCTTCATCTCGTCCCGGTTGGCCCCGACGAACCAGGAGAGCAGGCCACATCCTATGAACTTGCCGAGAAGCGCGGCTATAATTATTGCAACAATCAGAGGGACATTAAGGCTGCTGAATATCAGCAGCGTCCCTATCGAAGCGTAGAATAACGGAACAAGGAAGCCCTTCGCCATTACGTTCACTTTCTGGGTGATTATCGGCTCGGTGAACTGGCTGTTCGCCATTGCCATTCCCGCCAGGAACGCCCCGGTTGCGACGCTCAGCCCAAGATTGTTTGTCACGTAAGCGAGCAGAAAGGCAATCGCTATTGGTATGCTGAACAGTATATGCTCGTCCCTGAATATGTTTATCTTGTCGAGGAATTTTCCTATCTTCCTCGAGCCGAACTCGAGTATGAAGACGTAAAACCCGATGCTCACCAGAAAAACAGTAAACATCTGCGAGACCGCAATGTTCTGGTGCACGTACATGTTGAAGAATGACAGCGACAGTATCCCGACTATGTCGTCTGCAATGGTGATGGCTATTATCATCTTGCCGGTCCGCGAATTGAATTCCCCCGAGCGCATCAGCAGAAGGAACAGCGCGCCATTGCTTGTCGATATCATCACAGTGCCGATAGCCATCGCTATCAGCAGATTGTTGAAGAAGAACATCCCGACGAGAAAGCCGAACAGGAATGATATCAGTCCGCCTGCCGCGGCAAGGAAGCTCGCCTTATACGTGTATTTCTTGATATCCTCGAACTTCACCTCGAGACCGGCTATGAAAAGCAGGAAGATGACCCCGAATGTCAGGAAGCCCTGCAGGAAGTCGCCGATGACTATCCATCCGAGCACGGGGCCGAGGATCACGCCCGCGGCTATCTCGCCGACAAGCGAAGCTATCCCAAACCTCTCGAAAACCTCGCCGAGTATCTTCGCGGCAAGGAGCATGACGCCCATCGCAAGGAGTATCTGTTCTACCATGTTCCAATAATAAATCTGCTGGAAAATAAAGATTTTCTGGGCATTGGCCAATTACGCCTGAAATGCGGGCGTCTGATTAAATAAGTTCACAATCCTAGTTTAATCATCATGAGTGCACGATACACAGCGTTGGGCTTCGTGATAGGGTTGCTGGCCCTGTCAGGCACGACATTTGCCTACTATTACGGGGGATTGGGCGGGTCAAGTATATTTGCGGGGTCTTCGTTTGGCGGCTATTCTTATTCAAATTACGGGTATTCCGGGGGCGGCTATTATCCCATTTCTTACAGAAGCGGCTACTATTCGAATCCCTTCGGCTCCTACTACGGCTCGGGTTCCTTCTACGGCTATTCAAGAAGCAGTGCCGGCTTTTCCTTCAGAAGCTGGTAGAACTTTCAGGAATTTTTGAAACTTTAAATATGTGACTATGTATATTGTCCGATATGTCTATAGAGCGACATAGTTCTACGCAACCTCACAGGAACGCTCCGCCTTCTGAAAAGGAGATATTCGGCGAGCGCGAATTCAGCGAGATAGAGCTTGGACTGCTTCAGATGCAGATACTCTGGCTCTTGAGCAGGAAATCAACCCATGGCTATGACATAATGAAGATGCTTGGCGAGATCAAGAAGACAAAGATAACGCAGGGCACGCTTTATCCGACACTGCAATCCCTGGAAAAGCGCGGCCTGATAAAGCGTCACGAGGAGGACAGGAGGGCAGTCTACAGCATCACGTTCAAGGGGAAAAAAGTGATGAACGAGACATGCATGGATTTCTCCCGCACATTCTTTGGCATATTTCAGAACTTCGTCTGCGAGAAGTGCGTCGGCCACGATGAGCACATCGGGCAGCACAAGCATAATGACCTGGTAAAAATAGGAGACAAAAATAGGTGATTGAATGAATAAGCTGGAAATAAAGGACCTTCATGTAAGCATTGGTGACAAGGAAATAATCAAGGGGTTCAACCTCACAATCAAAGAGGGGGAAATACACGCAGTCATGGGCCCGAACGGCTCCGGCAAGAGCACGCTCAGCTACGCGATAATGGGCCACCCGAAATACGCCATAACAAAGGGCGAGATACTTTTCAACGGGCAGAACATCAACGAGCTTGCCGCAAACGAGCGCGCAAAGCTTGGCCTGTTTCTGTGCTTCCAGTACCCGATGGAAGTTCACGGGGTTCAGGTCGCAAATTTCCTCCGTCTTGCATCAAACAGCGTACAGGACAGCGAGGAGCAGGTTGGCGAATTCAGGAAAAGGCTGAAGGAAAACATGAAGATGCTCAATATAAGCGAGACATTTTCAACCAGATATCTTAACGACGGCTTTTCGGGCGGGGAAAAAAAGCGCGGGGAGATACTCCAGATGGCGGTGCTAAAACCGAAGATTGCGATACTTGACGAGGCTGACTCAGGCCTTGACATAGATGCACTGAAGATAGTCGCCGAAGGCGTGAACAATTCAATGCGCAGCACGCCTTTGGGGGTCCTTATAATCACGCACTACCAGCGCATACTCAACTTCATCAAGCCGAATTTTGTTCACATAGTCGTGGACGGAAAGATAGTGCAGTCCGGCGGGCCTGAACTGGCCGAAAAGCTGGACGGAGAAGGATACGGCTGGACGTATGAAAAAGAAGAGGCGGCAGTCTGATGACTGAACAAAATCGGCAACTTCAAGATATCCGTTCCAATTATGACGAGCAGTTCGGGTTCAATGTGGATATAGCAACCGTAAGACAGACAAAGAAAGGCCTCTCGCCTGAAATTGTAAAAGAAATTTCTTCATTAAAGGGCGAGCCTGAATGGATGACTGAATTCAGGCTCAAGGCACTGGACATATTCATGAAAAAACCGATGCCAAAATGGGGTCCCGACCTCAGTGCCATAGATTTTGACAGCATCACTTATTACCTGAGCGCATCCAAAGACAAGGCAAGCAACTGGGATGACGTACCGCAGGAGATAAAAAACACTTTTGACCGTCTGGGCATCCCCGAAGCTGAGAAGAAATTTCTTGCAGGCGTGGAAGCGCAATTCGACTCGGAAGTTATATATAGCAAAGTGCGTGAGGACCTTGAAAAACTGGGCGTAATATTTTGTTCAACAGATCAGGCTCTGAAAGAACATCCAGAAATCTTCAGGAAGTTTTTCGCAACAGTCGTGCCGTCTGAGGATAATAAATTTTCCGCATTGAACAGCGCGTTTTGGTCAGGTGGCTCGTTCGTTTATGTTCCTAAAGGCGTGGACGTGCCAATACCGCTTCAGGCATATTTTAGAATAAATGCAAAAGAGCTCGGGCAGTTCGAACGTACATTAATCATCGCAGATGAAGGAAGCAAGGTGCATTACATAGAGGGATGCTCGGCTCCGTCTTATTCTGCCGGAAGTTTGCATGCGGCAGTGGTGGAAGTCATAGCACTAGAAGGAGCGCATGTCCGTTACACCACTTTGCAGAACTGGTCGAACAATGTCTATAATCTTGTCACAAAACGCGCGTTCGCTCATAAGAATGCAATAGTCGAGTGGCTTGATGCCAACATAGGCAGCAAGATAACCATGAAGTTCCCGAGCGTATATCTGCTCGGCGAGAACGCAAAAGCTGACATGATGTCCATCGCATTCGCCGGAAAGGGGCAGCTCCAGGACACGGGAGCAAAGGCAGTTCACCTCGCCCCAAACACGACCTCAAGCATAGTCAGCAAGTCAATAAGCAAGGACGGCGGCAACACGACATACCGCGGATTGATCCGCGTGAACAAAGGCTGCACAAACGTGAAATCAAACGTGAGATGCGACGCCCTTCTCATGGACGAAAAATCCGTGTCAAATACGGTGCCGTACATGGAAATAAACGAGAAGAAAGTATCAATCGGCCACGAGGCAAGCGTCGGCAAGATAGGAGAAGAGCAGTTATTTTACCTCATGAGCAGAGGGCTGAGCGAGCAGGAAGCAACCGGATTGATTGTCCGCGGATTCTTTGACTGCTTCACGAAACAGCTCCCGCTTGAATACGCAGTTGAATTCAACCGCCTTATCGAGATGGAAATGGAAGGCAGTATCGGGTGATCTTTTATTAAGTGATTAATTATGACTGGGCAAATTGCTGCGACAAGCATTAGAGGAAGCGAAGAACGGGCACATAGGCAAATAGATTATGCTGCCAATGCAATTGGATGTGAATACAACAGGAATGTATCGGTTGCTCCGAATGTTAGATGCAATGTCGTTGGAACGCTTTGGGATAATGGTGTACACTATCACTTCATTGTTGATGTAGTGCCTCATGAAAGCGAATGTCAAGTGACCCTGAGTAGTTTACCGGAAAATTCCTATATTAAACGAGCAACTTTAAGGAGAAAAGAAATAGATCAATTTTTGGATGCTCTAAGAAAGTGATTTGATGCAATCAATGATGCAGGAACCTGACTGGCTGGAAGAGCTGAGAAAAAACGCCCAACAGAAATTCTTGCAGCTGCTGCTCCCGCAGGAGCGCGAGGAAGAATGGAGATATACTGACCTCAGGCAGTTTGGAATCGACTTCAAGCCTCCTGAAGACAGTGAGATAGCAATGGACGACTCCGCAGAAGGTGTCATATTCACCGACCTGCTCAGCGGGATAAGAAGCCATGCCGGCATCATCAGGAAATACCTTGGCACGGCCGTGAAGATGACCGACAAGTTCTCCGCGTTCCATTATGCGAACATAACGAACGGGGTCTTCATCTACCTGCCTGACAACAAAACAGCAAGGCTCAGCTCAAAGATAACAGGCGGCGGCCATACAGTGATAATCGTCGGGAAGAACAGCAGGCTGGATTACATGGAAGAATATTCAGGAAACGGATTCATGACAGATGCAATCGAAATCTTTGCAAACGAGAACAGCACAGTTAACATCGCCTCGGTACAAAGATGTGGCAAGGATGCGAAGGTCTTTTCTTTCAAAGAGGCTGTGCTCAAGAAGGACAGCACAGTTAACTTAATATTCGGCTCTTTTGGTGCCTCGTTTCATAGATTGAAATCAGGCACATTCCTTGGAGGGGAGGGCGCAAATTCAGAGGTGCTTTGCGGCTTCAGAGGAAAGGATAAGCAACACATCGACTTCACGGTAAACTGCCACCATGCCGTGCCCCATACAAGAAACAACATATTTGCAAAGGGCACGGTAACTGACAGCTCGACATCCGTATTTCGCGGCCTTATCAAGGTCGAGAAGGATGCGCAAGGGACTGATTCTTACCTGTCTGACCATACCCTGATGCTGAGCGACAATGCCCTTGCGAACAGCATACCGAGCCTGCAGATTGAGGCCAATGACGTCAAGGCAAGCCACGGGGCTACGGTGGGGCAGATAGACGAGGAGCAACTATTCTATCTTATGGCAAGAGGACTCTCGAGGAAACAGTCGGAGCATCTCATAGTTAGCGGGTTCTTCGAGCAACTTATTGACAAGATAGCAGACCCGGAATACAGGGAAATATTCAGGACTGCTGTGACGAATTGAAGACAGCTGCTTCTAACCTGCGCAATAAAGTGATTATAAATGATAAACGCAATGAAAATTCGCGAAGACTTCCCGATTCTCAGGAGAAAAGTAAACAAGAGACAGCTTGCTTACTTGGACAATGCAGCAACCACGCAAAAGCCGAAACAGGTCATAGACAAGATAACCGACTATTACATGAATTACAATGCCAATATCCATCGCGGCATCCACAAGCTCAGCGAGGAAGCGACCGAAGCTTATGAGGGTTCAAGAGGAAAGACGGCAAAATTCGTCAATGCCCAAAGCAGGGAAATTGTTTTCACAAAGAACACGACAGAAAGCCTGAACATACTTGCTTACTGGGCGTTTCGCACGCTGAAGAAAGGCGACGAGGTCGTCGTGAGCATAATGGAACATCACAGCAATATCGTTCCATGGCAGATGCTAATCGAGAAAGGCGTCAAGCTTAACATTGCCGGAATTAGAAAGGACGGCTCACTGGACATTAAAAATCTCCAGAGCCTTGTCACAAAGAAGACAAAGATAGTTTCGATTGCCCACTCATCAAACGTGCTCGGCACGATAAACCCAGTAAAGGAAATCGGAAGAATCGCGCACGATGCGGGAGCGATTTGCGTGATAGACGGCGCGCAAAGCGTTCCTCACATGCCTGTCGACATGAAAACCCTTGACTGCGATTTCCTTGCTTTTTCAAGCCACAAGATGCTTGGGCCTACTGGCATAGGAGTTCTGTACGGGAAAGAGGACATGCTTAAGTCTGTCACTCCATTCCTTCGCGGCGGAGACATGATAAAGGAAGTTTTCCAACAGACAGCAAGCTGGAACGATATACCGTGGAAATTCGAAGCCGGCACGCCGAACATCGCTGACGTGATAGGGTTCGGCGCGGCTGTTGACTACCTGAATAAAATCGGGATGAAGGAAGTAAGAAAGCATGAGGAAGAGCTTACAAAATATGCAATAAAGAAAATGAGCCCGATAAGCGGCGTCACCATCCACGGACTTGCTGCGGAGCGTGGCGGAGCAGTCTCTTTCAGCATTGATGGCGTACATCCTCACGACATCGCGACTATACTTGACGGGGAGGGAATCGCGATACGTTCGGGGCATATGTGCGCGCAACCGCTGATGGCGCATCTGAATGTTCCGGCTCTTGCAAGGGCAAGTTTCTATGTTTATAATATGAAGGAAGAAATAGACAGGCTGATTGTCGGAATCGAAAAAGTCAAGAAAATCTTCAAAACAGGCAGGTGATTATTATCGACATGTACGCTGAAAATATACTGGAGCACTACAAACACCCACACAATCATGGCACGCTTGAGAAACGCAGCATTGATTACAGAGAGAACAACCCGCTTTGCGGAGACGTGATTACCATTTACCTTCTCATTGAAAATGAGAAAGTCAAGGATATCAGGTTCGTCGGCCAGGGATGCGCGATAAGCCAGGCAGCCACGTCCCTGCTTACAGATGAAATAAAAGGGAAGTCAATAGAGGAGATAAAAAAGCTTGACAAGGATTTCGTGCTGGATCTTCTGGGAGTAGAGATAAGCCCCGCGCGCATGAAGTGCGCGCTCCTCGGGATAAAGACGCTGAAACTGGCTATTTATGATTATCTGCTAAAGCAGGACAAGAAAGCAAATGAAAAAGATTTTGAAGTAGAGGATGCTTAACAACGCAGTGATAAAATGGAATCAACCACCAGACCGCTTGATGCTCTAAGGGGATATGTCAATGACCAGTGCGCCCGCAAACGTGCCATACATCAGGATGGAAAATTATATTTCCCTGCCACATGGCTGACTCCAGAACTAAGGCGGTACGTGGAAAGCGAACCTATCCATGCAAGAGCGGCTACTTTGCAAGAACTTAGAAACTCTGGCGTAAATATACCCGGCAATCGCGTGCATTATTCGCTTTATTACGAAGTCGAGGAATCTGTTCTTTTTTCGTGATGACTATGAACGTGGACGAGCTTGACCAGGTGATGAGGGGAATAACAGGCAGTAAGGAGACGAAGCAGCACCTCCGCGTGATATCGCACTGGATCAAGCGCATAAAGGACTCGAAGAACAGCGAGTACGTGATGTATGACGAGGCTGAGCTGAACAGCCTGCTCAAGCTGCAAGAGCTGAAGCTGGTAGCAATAAAAGAAGGTTTGAAGGATGAGAAGATAGGAGTCGTGCACGTGACGCTCACGGAATCGGGAGCAGATCTGTACAAGGATTTCTTCAAGACGGGCTATTTTTTGAAAGCTTAAGTTTTTTATCTTAGTCACGCAAGTATTTCCGCATATGAGAAGCTCCAAGTGCAAGGTTTCCGCAAGGGGATCCGTGAAATTCTCTTCTCACGTTATAAGGAATTTCTCCGTCTGTATCAACATATTTTATCAATCTTCTATAATCTGTTTCTTTCCATCCAGCAATTTCACTAAAAGGAACTGTTCCAATTCCTATTAAATAAAGTAAAGGCGTACAAAGATTAATTACCACTTTTTCAGTTCGGCTTATCTTGGCTTCATTTTCCATAATTAACCTTAAAATAAAGTTTATTTAAGCATAGTAGAATCTAATAACTTGGTTCAAATCGGTGTCTTTATGAAATGCGAAATCTGTCATAAGGAATTGACAAAGGAAAACGCAACGATGATGGAAGACGTCTGCGACGAGTGCGCCGGCAGGCATACAAAATCTATGTTCTTCTGATATCATGCGCTCTTTGCACTGTCAAGAAGTCCCATTTGGTAAAAATCAAACAAAACTCTGCCATCTCTTGGATAGCTTTCTTCTCCAACAAAACCTTCAATTGTACTGAACCCAAACGGTTCTCCCCAGTCATACTGGCAAAAAATCCATTCAGAGCCGTTCATAGGACCCAGATAAACTGCGGCATGTATAATTTTCCTGTTGCCTGCACGATGGAAAGTAATCATATCCCCTGCAAGAGGTTTCCTGTCTATGGGCCTGATTGAATCAGAATGCCTGAGGAATCTTCCCATCAGTTCAGGCTCTATATATCCGGGACGGTTGGCTTGGGGAAATGCTATATACCCGATATTTGAGAAGCTTTCTGTTTCGTCAGTCTGGAAATAAAATTCCACACTGTCTTCAAGACCGAAAATATACGCCGCCGTGCCGCAGCAATTTGAGCGAAACCCGTTTCGTCGATCCGGTGAGGGTGTCTTGTACCTGAAGGGCCTCGGAAGTTGAAGAGTGCCAAGTTGTGGATTTTCCATTAGGGGGGCAATCCTCTGGTGGAACGGCAAAGTCTCTATAAGGCTAATTTTATGATCATCATTGCTCGAATTCATCAGAAAAATATTATCAAAAGCCTTTATAAGTTTCCCGGGGCAACTTATCATCTGGTGTTCTCATGGTGGAATTCGACGGCTTCGGCCCCGAAAAGATAATTGAAGTTTATCATCCGAAGAGCGGGATGCACGGCTATCTTGTCATCGACTCCACTGCTCTTGGTCCCGGGAAAGGCGGCATAAGGATGACGCCGTCTGTTAACATGAACGAAGTGGCGAAGCTTGCCCGTGCCATGACATGGAAAAACGCACTGGCAGAACTGCCTTTTGGCGGAGCCAAGGCGGGAATAATAGCCGACTCAAAGAAGCTTTCTCCGGAACACAAAAAAGAAATCATAATAGCGTTCTCAGACGCACTACGACCCGTATGTCCTGACCTGTATGTGGCTGCGCCTGACATGTATTTTGCCGAGGAAGAAGTACGGGTATTTGTAGAAACTAATGGCTCCATGAAGGCGGCGACAGGAAAGCCAAAGGACATGGGCGGGCTGCCCCATGAGCTTGGCTCCACAGGCTTCGGAGTCTTTCATTCAACGCTCGTCGCCGCGGAGCACATGGGGCTTGAAATAAAAGGCGCGACTTTCGCTGTGGAAGGCTTTGGGAATGTCGGGGAATTCGCGGCAAAATTCCTGACGGAAAGGGGCGCGAAGCTCGTTGGCGTTTCCGATTCCAAAGGCTGCCTTTACAATGAAGACGGGATAAACTATGCAAAGCTTGATGAAATCAAGAAAAACACAGGGTCTGTTGTCAATTACCCCGGAAAGGTGCTGCCGAACAAGGACATAATCAAGCTTGACGTTGACATTCTCATACCTGCCGCTATCCCAAACCTCATAATAGCAGGCGACGTGGACGACGTCAAGGCAGGGCTCATAGTGGAAGGCTCCAACATACCGATGGACGCGCAGACTGAAACACTGCTGCACAGGAAAAACATAATGGTTGTACCGGATTTCGTGGCGAACGCGGGCGGCGTGATAAGCAGCTACGTGGAGTACACGAACGGGACGGAGAAGGAAATGTTCAAACTTGTGGAAGAAAAAATATCAAGAAACACGAAGCTGATCCTTGAAAGCAGCAGCAAAGAGAAGACGCCGAGGGACGCGGCAATGGAGATAGCGATGGAGCGCGTCCTGAAAGAATGCAGAATCTGCAAGATTGATTATGAAATGTTCCCAATATAACCCACGGCTAAAGCCGTGGGTTTCATGGAACATGGCATCCAGAATGCATTGTGTTTCATCACACGACTGAAGTCGTGTGTTTTCAATGCATTCTAGGATAAAAAATAAGCTGAAAATCTATCCCTCCTTCATAGTTCAGGTTCTCTTGTGGGTTCGCCATATTTAAGCTTTTTCAAAAACGCCTTCATCTTTGCATTAATATACAGCTTCTTTGCATAGAAAATAAATCAGAAGAGGTGACGACCAATGACTCAAACGACACAGAGAGGAAAGCTGTTCGAATGCAAGAGATGCACGAAGGAACTCCTGATAACAAGGGAAGGCAAGAACCCCGGGCCTCCGATGTGCTGCGGGAACACGATGTTCGAGATCAAGGCGCGATTCTAGCATCACATGCGTAATTCTTTTGCATTGCCAGATTTTTCCAATTTTATTATTTATAGGCTCATGGGCAAACCTTTCAGATGCCTGAGGACATGACAGTCATGGTCGTTGACGGCGGCGCGCGCGGGCATGTTATTTCTGAAGCTTATGAAAATGACCTCCGGGTGAAGAGAGTTATAGTCGCGCCTGGCAATGATTTCATAGGACATGATAGGGAAAAAGATGTCATAGTAGCCAAAAAGTGCTCCCTTAAAGACCCGGCATCACTCCTTGCAGTCGCCCAGCAATACAAGCCAGACCTTGTGGATGTTGCCCAGGACGACGCGCTTGCGCTAGGCACTGTTGACCTGTTTCTCAAGAATGGTTTCGATCTTACATTCGGAGCTGACAGGAAAGCTTCACGCATAGAATGGGACAAGATATGGTCACGCGAATTCATGGAACGCTATAATATCCCCTCGCCACGTTCAAGGGGATATGGACCAGACAATCTTGATGAAGCAGAAGCCGACCTTAGGGCGAGGTATGACGAGAACCCAGATGCGTGGGTATTTGAAAAAGCTTTTGGGCTATGCGGCGGCAAAGGCGCGCTTGATTCAAGAACACTGGAGCAAGGTCTTGATAATGTAAGACGGTTGAAAGCTTTTGGGGTGGCTGGTGAGAGGTTTGTCATTGAGGACGGAATGATCGGGGAAGAATTTTCTTATGTTGTAATAAGCGACGGAAAAACATACCGGGGATTCAAGCCTGCTCAGGACAACAAACTTTCGGAAAACTTTGACCGGGGTGACCAGACTGGCGGGCTTGGCGCAAATGCACCTTCTCTTGTCGCCCTGCCTATGATGGAAGAAACAAGAGAGAGAATAATAAGACCTGCAATAGATGGAATGCGCGAGGAAGATGCCGACTATGTCGGAATCCTTTATCTTGGCGCCATGGATGTTAATGGACATCCAAAAGTCGTGGAATTCAATGCAAGGCCGCCGGACCCCGAGGCTCAGGTCATCTGGCCTGGATTATCCAATTACCCCGAACTTGTGCTAGCCGCAACACAAGGCAGGCTGCACGAAGTTGACGTAGTTCAGGATAATATGTATCGATGGTGTGTTGTAGGTGCGGCAAGAGGATATCCAAATTCAAAAGAAGCTGCAAAAGTAAAGGGAAAAAGAATTTACGGTCTTGAAGAAGCTAGAAGGCTTAGCGGTATAAGCATATATGGCGCAGGTATTGATGTTGTTGGCGGCAGATTCTATGCAAATGGTGGGAGACTTTTTAGTATTGTTGCTGAAGGCAGAAATCCTATGGATGCAAAACAGAGAGCCTACGAAGCAATGTCATACATCTCAATAGAAGGCAACAACCTTCATTTCAGAACTGACATAGGCTGGCGAGACATAGACAGGGCATTGCGAGCAAGGGAATAATCAGGCCCCAATTATCCTGGCAGCCAGTATTTTCACTTCGCGCGGGGAATGCGCTCCCTGAACTATCATGCGTCTCTTGAAAAGGGAAATGACATATTTCTTGTGTATTATCTGTACAATATGCTTTCCTTTCACGATCTTGAAGTCCCTGTTTTTTTCCAGCCTTTCTGAAATGTCCTGTATATCGACTTCTTTTCCGAACAAAAACTGGTACGTGCCTCCGCACAGCTCAACCACCTGCTTGGCCGGCTTGCCGAGGAATTCGTAGCTGCCCTTGCACGCAGGACAGGTTTTGTTCCGCTTGATTTCTATCAGCTCGTAAAGGTTCTTGTAGAAATTCACGTGCAACAGGCTGCCCTTTATCATGTCTTTTCCAATCAGGTGCTTTATTGCTTCTGCTGCTGAAATCACTCCCATGACGCCGACAGCCGGACCCAATACGCCGGCTGTCTCGCAAGTGTCATGCGTATATGCCAGAGGCATGAAGCACCGGAGGCATGGCGTTTCTCCCGGCACGATCAGCGTCAGCAGCCCCTCGCTTTTTATCGCTGCTGCATATGTGAAGGGAACCTTATTCTTGAGGCAAAAATCATTTATCAGAAAGCGCGTCTCAATGTTATCAGTGCCGTCGATGACAAGCGAGGAATTTTTCAGATATTTCTCGATGTTCGAAGCATTCAGGTCATCTGACACTGCCTCGATCCTTACTTCACTGTTCGCTTCCTCCAGTCTTTCCTTGAGTGCCTCTGCTTTCGGCCTTCCCACGTCCTCTTCCCTGAACAGCTGGCGATGCAAGTTGCTCATCTCGACTATGTCCCTGTCGATAAGGCGAAGGTTGACGCCGGCGCGGGCGAGATATTCACCAGCTGAACTGCCTATCGCTCCGCACCCGACTATGGTCACGAGCGACTTCCGAAGCTTCTTCTGGCTTGCCTTGCCTATGAATGCTTCCTGGCGAGAATAGCGCATGATTAGATGAAAACAGAAGCGCTTAAAAAGACTAAATTCATCAACAGTTTATGCCAGCATTTTACGTCTTTTTTGACAGGGAAATCGTTGAAAGAGAGAAACTTGACTTAAGCTTTCTCAGTCCATGGAGCGTCTCCAAGGTTCCAGGATTCAAGTACATGGTGAGCTGCTTACGAGCGCCTGAGGACCGACAGTATAAAAACCTGGACAAAGATCCAAGATACGTAAAAGCTGTTGCAAGCGGAAACTGAGCTTAAAGGTGAATATATGTTTGAAACAATGTCTAAATCTGAATTCAAAGCTTATGTATTGGCCAAAATGGCAAAAACAGACAAGCTGCCTGACGGATATGCTGGATCTTTTGCCTACGAACGAAACGGCAACCTGTTCTATGCTGAGCCTGCAAGCGACAGAGGACGGGTAATAAGAATTGTACTTTCCAAAGTATCTGAAGACCGCATCACAACTTCCGAAGAGAATGTAAGGGGACTGAGGGTTGGAACAAACGGCTTGAAAGCCCTTTACGCAAAAACTAGCTCCGTTATAGCGCCCCAAGAAAACAATCTGGATATTATACTTTCTTGAGCGCTACAAGGTGAAGCGAAGCTTCACCTGTACAGGAGAATCTTCGATTTTCCTTGTATAAGTGAACCCGCAAACATGTCCAAAATCTTTTGTGGGTTCACTATAATTAGAGCCACTTGGCGCTCATTGGTATCTCTTCGTAGCATTTCTGGCGGTACTCGCAGTACTTGCACATCCAAATTGTATTGCGCTTTTCCCGGGCTTCCGGGTCCGGCGGGACTCCCGCTTTTAGGAACTTGTGCAGCGCCTTGAAGCGGCCGATTATATTCAGCGCTTCCTGCTCGCTATACGGCACCGGAAACACCTTGCTCTTCAGGTTGCGCTTGTCAACGTACAGCAGGATTCCGTCGTGAATCCCCGTCACGTGCATGTAAAGCTGGAGCTGGACAACATTGTGTGGAGCTGCATCCTCGACATAGTCCACGTTCCCCGTCGATTTGACCTCGACGAGTATGCTCTTGCCGCTTGCCTTTATGACTATAATATTGTCTATCCTGCCTGACACAAGGAAGTCCTCGTACTCCTGCTTGAAAGGCAGCTCGGTGCTGACGAGCTCGACCTCGGGATTCTTCTCGCTTTTCAGCACCTTGACCACGAAGTCGTGCATTATGTTGCCGAGCTCGAATATCTTGACGAGCTCGGGCGACGTGTCTATGGGAAGCTTGTAGGAATACCAGACCTTTCTTAAACAGCTGCCTATCTGGCTCGGATAGTACCTGCCGATTTCCTTCGGCTTGTTCTCCTTGTACAGATGGTTGTCTATCATGTGGTCGAAATCTATCATAAGAATCTGCTGGTAATTGTTCAGAAAGAAATAAGAAGTTCTACGGGTCGCGCAACAGTTCAAACCTGTCTCTTTGCACCCTGAGCCTGCCGATGTCATTCACCCTTATTGTCACGTCCGATCCTCTGCCGATATCAGACGCATACCTTTCTATGTCCTGAGTGCTCAACTTGTACAACCTAAAGAGCGTAGATAACTGCTCGGGTCTCGAATAATCTGATTCTTGATTTATCATGACTTGAAATCATCCCGAACCTATAAAAGTCTATAAAAACCAGCCCCCAGAATAATAGAATATGCCCAAAAAACGCGAGCTGCATAAAGCCAGCAGCACCGGCTATAATCTTCGCGACATAATACTCGGCGGGCAGGACGGGCTTGTCAACGTGCTCGGCGTAATTCTTGCAGTAGCCACAGCCGTGAGCGACGTCCGCATAGTCATCATAGCAGGGCTCGCCGCCACCTTCGCCGAATCAATATCAATGACTGCCGTCGCATATACCTCGACAAAGGCTGCGCGCGACTTCTACAGGAGCGAGCTGGAGCGCGAGAAGAGGGAAATGAAGGAAATTCCCGAGCAGGAAAGAAAAGAAATAAGAATAATCTATGCCAGAAAGGGCTTCAGCGGACATATTCTCAATGCAATAGTGAAGAAGATAACTTCAAACAAACGCCTTTGGCTGCGCACCATGATGGAGGAGGAATTGCACCTTTTCCCCGACGAATACAGCCACCCTGCGAAAGACGCGGCAATCGTAGGCATAGCGGCGCTTGTCGGCTCCATCGTGCCGCTTGTTTCATTCCTGTTCCTGCCAATACGGGAAGCGGTAATCGCCTCCATAGCACTCTCCCTGGCGGTGCTGTTCATGACAGGATACATCAAAGGAAAATTAACTGCAAAGCCCCTGAGGAGCGGTATTGAAATCGCAGTCATAGGCATGGCAGCCGCGCTCATCGGATACGTCATCGGCGCGCTGCTTGGCGTTGCGCTTTACGCTGCCTGATTTTGAGGTCAAAATATTTATTTAAGGATAAATTTTAAATTGACTTCAATGCAACTGATTCGAGATATAAAGGATTTAATTGTAAGTGAAACGAGAAACGGAAAAGGACTTTTTTCCAATAAAAATTTCTTCAAGGAAGATGTAGTCCTGTTAATAGAGGGGGAATTACTAAGAAGTGAAGAGCTTAATTTAAAAGGGAAAAAATTTATTAATAATGCTTTCAGATTTGATGAAGAATTTTATCTAAGTCCCAATGGACGGCTTGGAGATTTTCTGAACCATTCCTGCAATCCGAATTGCGGTATCAGAATTGTAGATGGTTCCATGTTTCTAGTTGCTCTAATGGATATTCCTAAAGGGTCAGAGATTGTTATGGATTATTCAACTATAATAGCAGACGATGATATATGGAAAATGAGATGCAATTGCGGTTCTGGTAATTGTAGGAAGTCAATCGGACGATTCTCTAATTTGCCTTGTGATATTAAAGAGATATACGAAAATTCTGACATAGTTCCTAAATACATAAAATCGAGCTCTGAATAGAGAAACCGATGGCTCTGTAGAAATGCTCAAGGAAAAGCCACAGGGAGGGTATCATGTGTCCATGATACCCTCTAGTTACTAACCCTATTGTGAATACACAATAGGGTTCGTGAATTATGATCTTCATTAAAAACATCATTTTTAGAAATACAGAAGATTCTCACATGCTAGGCAAAGTAACACATTGCAGCGCCATTAGGATTAGATATCAAGCACGACACGGCACGTCCATTTTTTCTCCTTTTTTACAGAGAACAGATGCCACGTCACTGCTTTCACATCGACAAGCATCTCGTGCCTTTCCACATTTATCTTGTCCCCCGATAGCACTGCGACGAGCGAATAGCCTCCAGTCTTCGGCTCCCTGACTGTCACCTTTATCTTCGAGAACAGCAGGAGATCCTTGTCTTTCCAGTAAACAAATTCCTGCAAGAAGTTGAAAAGCAGCTTCTCAACATCTTTTCCTTTAGCCTTTATAGTCTTCCTGATTTTCGGCTTCACGGACTTCAGGTTTTTGACCATCGTGTTCGTGACTGCAAGTCCTGCTGACTCGAACATCTCCTCAAGCGTCCTCCCCGTTGCCTCGAAAGCAACGTCGGCTATCGAAACGTCCTCGAGATATTTGTAAGTCATTCAATCAGCTCGCATTTCCTCAATCCATCCAGGATCTTATCCTCATGATCCTTCATATTCCTTCCTATGAATACGAGCTCATTCTTGTCAGCATCAAACTTTTCGAAATCAAAGCGCCCGAAAACGAAGTTCATCAAAAAACTTCCCTCTTCCAAAACTACGAAGCCCTTTGCGCGTATGACATCTGGAGGCATGCTGTAAAGAAAATCCTCAAGCATCGATTTTCTGAGCTTTTTTTCAGACCTATAAGCCATGCTTGTCATGCCGGATTCTTCTACATGATGGTCATGCTCCCTTTTCCCCGGCGTTTTCTTGGCAACATTGAGGTCAAGGATCAAGTCCAGGTCTACCTTGCAGTTGACCGTCCTGATTATCTCAGCTTTCGTGTTTATGCCTTTTATCAGGCCCTCAATTTTTGCGAGCTCCTCGTCATTCACAAGGTCGGTCTTGTTGAGGATTACTATGTCAGCCATCTCTATCTGCACCCTGCCTGTGAAGCCGAGGGAAGGGAATTTTTTCATTGCATCGGCATCGACAACTGTGATGACGGCATCCAGCCTCACGCCATCGATTTCAGAGAGGTCGCCGATTATAGCGTCAGGCTCGGCGACGCCAGTTGTTTCTATGACGATCAGCTCCGGGTTGATTTTTTCCCTTATCTCCTTTATCGCAGCCTCGAACTCCCCGGTAAGCGAGCAGCAGACGCAGCCGCCCTTCATCTCAATCATGTCTATGTCCTTCCCCTTCACGACCTTACTGTCTATTGCGATCTTGCCGAACTCGTTCATCAGCACAGCCATCTTGCGGTCCGCGCTGCCGAGGATGTTTCGCAGCAGCGTAGTCTTGCCGGCGCCGAGATAGCCTGTTATCAGGGTTATCGGTGTTTTCATAGGAATAATTTCTTTCAGCAGCTTATTTAAGATATTTAACGATTTTCACTATCTTTTGATTATGCAGCCAATGGACAGGAAAAGCATTGAAGATTGCGCGCATGAAGGAACTTGTTGCTGCCGGAAAAAGACGTGATATTGATACAGAAAGAAAAATTTTAGCCGAATTAACTGATATTATTGAAGATTTGCATTACAATAGACCATGGAACGTAAGTTAGAATAGCTCTGTAGAAAACCTATGAGAAAAGCCACAGGAGCCCTATTGTGTACCCACAATAGAGTTAGTAACTAGAGAGTATCGTGGTACCACGATACTCTCCCTGTGGCTTCACATTCCCGACAGGCAAAAGCTTGCAGACACTTTTTGATATTCCAGCCTTATTTACGGCCCCTATGACCTCATCTATGTCCTTGTATGCCCCGCCTGCTTCCTCTGCAAGGCCCGAGAAGCTCGTCGTTCTCACATAAATCCCGCGCTTCTCCATGTCGCGCTGAAGGCGGTCGCCGCGGAACAACTGCCTTGCTCTTGTGCGAGACATTGTTCTGCCGCTTCCATGAGCCGTGCTGCCAAATGTTTCTTTCATTCCTTTTTCCGTTCCTACCAGCAAATATGATCCTGTTTCCATCGAGCCGCCGATAATCACGGGCTGGCCTATATCGCGATAGATCTTCGGCACTTCCTCGCGCCCCGGGCCGAACGCGCGCGTCGCGCCTTTCCTATGCACGAGAACTTCCTGGCGCCTGCCGTTGACGTCATGCTCCTCGAGTTTCGCTGTATTGTGCGCCACGTCATAGACACAGTGCATCTCCATATCCTCAGCCGTGCGTCCAAGGACTTTTGAAAAAGCTTCCCTTATTCTATATAATATAACCTGGCGGTTCGCAAAGGACATGTTGAGCCCGCACTTCATCGCGGCGAAATAATCCTGGCCTTCATTGCTTGCGAAAGGCGCGCACGCGAGCTCGCGGTCAAGAATCTTTATCCCGTATTTGGGTTCCATGACTTCGAGAAAAACATTAAGGTAGTCGGTAGCAACCTGGTGCCCGAAGCCGCGGGAGCCGCAGTGGAACATGACAACAACCTGGTTCTCGAAAATCCCGAGGCGCTTCGCTATTTCCTTGTCAATAATATTCTCCGGCTTCACGACCTGTATTTCGAGGTAGTGGTTGCCGCTTCCGAGCGTGCCGATCTGGTCCATGCCTCGATCTATGGCTTTAGCGCTTACTTTCGACGCATCGGCACCTTTCATGTTCCCGTTCTCTTCTATCCTTTCAAGATCCTCTTCCCATCCATAACCCTGCTTGATTGCCCATTCGGCGCCGCCCATTATCGCTTCGCGGAATCCGTTTTTGTTCAGCTTGACGAAACCCTTGCTTCCCACGCCTGCAGGAACGCGCTGGAACAGCAGGTCTACAAGCTCCTTCAGTTTAGGCTTGACGTCCTTGTAAGTGAGATTTGTGGTAAGCAGGCGCATGCCGCAGTTATGAGAAACTATTCCATTTGCAATAAAATTATGGTCTTTGTCATCCATAGTAAAATCGTAGACATGACCATTATAATCTATATTAGAAATTTCTTCAATTTCGTCAATTATTAATGCAGAATTGTCGATTTTATGCTGTTGGACGAATTCGTTAAAGGTTGGGAAGTTACCACTAATTCTTACGTCCTTAGAATTTGTATAAAGCTGACTTTTAACCATCCCTTTGCTGATGCCTTCGGTGTCTGCATGTTTGTAAATATGTGAACTGCTTACACCCTCTTTTGCCTGTAATCTAGCCACACGAACAAAATCTTTAATTTTATTCAAATAAATCTGTTTGTACTTTAGATATGCAAGTGATAACATGGAGTGCCTAGTTCTAGTACTACAATATTCAAAACCTATCGTACTCCATAACTTGATCAAATTTTCTGGCTTAGCAGAAATTCTTATAGAGAGTTTATGCGTCTCTTCTTCATACGAATTTATAACACCTTTTTGCTTGTAAATTTTATTTGTTTTCACGCCAAAATCTAAAAGCAAGTTTATAATATCCAACATAAAATTAAGGTTTTCATTCTCCATCGAGTTAATTTTATTCTGGCTAAAGCCTGGCTCTATAAAACCATATGTCTCTCCCTTTCTTTGCGCTGGTTTTGTCAATTCAGCTCCGAAAAGCCCTGCTAAATAAAGGCGTTTCAACCATAGAGGGGCATTCTTAATCCAATTTGGTACAGATGTTCTAGTTCTTGATTTGTTGCCTTTTGGAACACCCAACGCATGGAGTAATACACTAAGCGATTGTGAATTTACATAAAATTGGGTGCTTTCCCCTTTTATTTTCCTTGTGGTTCCATCAACATTATTCAATTCGCTTTCATATTTTTTTGTTTTTATGTAATTTGAAATGTACCCAAGTTCAACAACATCGTGTTTTACTTCTTCCAAATCTTCAACAGAACCTATTACTCTCATTGCCCAGACATCTTGTTTTCTTTTCTTTGAATAATAGTGTCCTATCCACCCGTCGCCTGTTACGAATCCCACCAATTTTGCCAGTATAGGAAGCTTTTCAGAATTGTATCTGAGCGGAAGAAGTCCTTTTTCTTTTAATGATTTTATCACATCATTCCTACCTTCCCCAATTAAATCGAGAATATCTTTTTCATCCAAAATAACACCATCGCTGACTTTTTCGTATTCTACACCAACAAAAGGATGTGTTATTATTTTGTCGCCACTTTTCAAGTTATTTGCTTCCTTGAAACCATTCTCTGTGAGCAGCGGGTGGTCTGAAGAAATTATAATCTCCTGCCCTAATTTTGTTTTTGCTTTCAATATCGGCGTATCTGTTTCTTTACGCAAGAAAATAATAGCCTTTGAATGCTTCTTTTGCTTATTTTCTATTCTAATGGAAGATATTTTTTCCTTTGAAAAGTCATGTGAAAAATCTTTTATTTTTCTATAATACCCATAATGCGTCAATATTTTTGTTTCTGGATGAAGGCAGTTAATATCAAATCCTATTCCTCCGGGAGAAATGACGCCTGTCTCGGTGTCCATCGCTGCGACCCCGCCTATTGGGAACCCGTATCCTGAGTGCCCGTCGGGCATGCAATAAGCGTAATTGATAATGCCGGGCAGCGTAGCGACATTCTTTATCTGGTCATAGACCTGCATGTCCATCTGCGCCACGACATTCTCAGTCCCTATTATCTTAGCGGGCACATTCATGCCGGGCATGGCAGTTTTTGGTATGACCCATTCTGTGTCGCTTACTTTTTGCAAAAAATCTGGTACTGCCATTTCATCACCAATCAACTTGATTTTCTTCTTTCTATCAACCTTACAGCTTCATCCCAGTCTGCTGCCCTCGTTATCATCGGCGTGTCCTCAAATCCCTGATTCCAGGGCTTGTCCAACAAAACTACGGGAATATTATGTTTCGCTATTTCCATTGCATATTCGACCTGGTCTTCGACCATTCCGGACAATCCAAGTTCTGCGCAATGAGGCGCCTTCGAGCCGAGCGGACCTTCAATGCTGCCCAGAATATGCACCCTTCCGTTTATTATGCCGTCGTAATGCCGTGCTATCCAGTCCTTTGTTGCATCAACTATATGAGGATGCCTTCTCCTGAGCGTTATCGCATGGATCTCATATCCCCTGCCTGCCAGGTATCTCAGCGCTTCAACCGAGCCTTCCACAGGATTTATGTCATAAAATTCAGGCGACCCGACAAAATCGCTGAGGTACACCTGGTCCCTGCCATCCTCCCATCCCATTGCGTGGCTGAGATTATATCTGGTAAAATGTCCTCTTTCCAGGGCTCCGAATGTTTCCGGGTCAATCCTCTTCAAATAACTAATAAGCCCATTCAAGAGCTCCGCCTTTACTTCGTCTACATCAGTTCCGATTTTAGTTCCACTTCTAATCACATCTTCCTTATATCCCACGACTAAAGTCGTGGGTTTGTTGGAAGATGGGATCCCAGATTCATCATGTTTTAACACACGGCTAAAGCCGTGTGTTTTCAATGAATCTAAGATAACCATTTTTTACACCCTGAACTAAACAGCGTAGAAACAAATCCTACGCGCATACATTGTATATTTCCGTGCAAAGACTCTTACTTCTTCGCATTGCGGCAGGAAGAAACTCTCCCAGTATGCGCCTTCTAGAAAATAGATTTATCAGTTATTTAAAGGTCTGAAATGCTGTCCCACGTCTTAGAACAATATGCCCCTTCATACTGATCCTCCAGAAAGATCAAAGCGGTCCTGTTAATGTTGGCAAGAAAAAGCTTATTGCAGCTGCGAAAACCCATATCAATACCGCCATTCCCAGCGATTTCAGCAATCCTGCATTATACAATGCGCTCATTGCGACAAGCCATCCCAGTCCCCCAACGACGGAAGCCAGCAACCCGCCGATGAAATAATAAGATATTGCGTAAATAATTGCACCAATAAATGCCGCCAGCAAAGCAGTTCCAAAACCCTCTTTTTCCTCAAACATTTTCGATACTATGTAAATTATAATTGTCGATATGACCAAGCTTACGGCAAAACCTATTACAGCTTCCAATGGCACTACCATCCAAATCTCTCCCTAACCCATAGCTTCCCGTGGAAAATACAGAAAAACTCTTAGTCAGCTTTTCACGCGCGTCTTCAGCGTTATGCTTTTCCCGATTTCCTTTATGCTGCTGCCCTTTATTATGGCATCACTCTTCAGGACGTCCCATTCCATTCAGCGAGAGCAGAACAATAAAAAGAAATAAAAACTCAGAATATTTTCACGTTTGCATTATATGTCTGCCTGCCGGACGACTTTTAATGCGGCCGTGACCGCCACGTACTTTGGCAGCACGCTTCTTGGCAGCTACCAGCCTGCCACCTCTTGTTTTCTTCATGCAATCACCCCACTGCATCTTCCTATATTCCATGACTAATGGAAGATGAAATCCCGAATGCGCCTGAATTTTTAGAAGCGCATTCAAGATCAAGACACAAATTCCAGTATGCCGTAAATTATCAAATATAAGGCCACCAAAAATGCCAGTATGTCAGGCTTTATCAGGATCAAAATTCCGAAAACAATTGCGAGCAGCGCCGATGTCCTTTTGTCTATTTTCATTGCAACCCCCAACTCCTTTTTTTCAAAATTGCAATATCTCTAAAGAATGCAAAGATGAAAAGAAAAAAATAAGTTATTGCGCTAGTAGGTTGTGCCGGTCAGGCTGCCCGACCCGGTCGCGCCAAACTTTATATTGGCGTAATCCTGGGCAGAGTTCCCGGCCGAGACGTCCCATACCTGCTCGACATAAACATCCAGTCCGCCTACCATCTTGGATGTCCCTGCGTCGATTGATGCCTCTTCGCTGCCGACCATCACAACCGCAGTGTCCGCATCGACTGAGCCTATAAATTTCGCCGTGAATGACTCGCCCTGATGCCTGACTTCGACTGTATTTCCACCATAGAGAGTGACTGACTGGCCGCTTTGCACTGTTACGGTGCCCGATGCGCTGCCGCCTAGGCTGATACCGCCGCTGCCGGAACCTCCGATGATTATGGTTCCGCCGCTGCCAATGGAGATGTTCACGTTAGCTGGAATGCTCAACCCGATGCCGACATTCCCGTATATGTCCATGCCGTATCTGGCGTTCGTGTTGACGCTGCCGCCGGTTATCTGGACATTGCTGCTGCTCGCCACACTCACATCGGCATTCGATCTTGTCTCGACCTGCACGACCGGCGCGAATATGTACTGGCCATTGCCTGTGACGTGCAAGGACTGGTCAGCCAGGAAGTCGAATGTTGCTGCAGACGTCGAGTTCGCCTCTACTACCAAATTGCCGACTATCTTGAATTCGTGCGAAGGCAGCCTGGCCTCGTGGGTTCCGCTCGCGTCCGTTACAATAATGCTGGAAACATCCAGGCGCATTTGCTCGTAAGCTCCTGCAGGCAGGTTCGCATCAGCAAGCAATGCCGCATTGCCCTGCGCTTTCAGCTGCATCAGGTCATATGTATTAGCCGACGAAGACACAGTAGTCCAGCCCTGTGCGGCGCTGTGCACCTGCACGCTCTGCACTGTCATCTGTATGCTGGAAACAGATCCCATGTTGGCGGCCGCGTCCTTGGCAGCGAACACTGCCCTGCCTGTGGCAGATGTCTCGCTTGTGCAGCCTGCCGCAAAAACAACGGAAATAATCCCAAGTACAATTAGAATGTTGCCGAATTTTTTCATGCTAAGACCCCCAAATTTTTAACTGCCGTAAGCATCCCGACTCCCAAAAACATTCCGTAAAACAAAAAAAACAGCTACTTATACATGTACAAGCAAAAAACTATTAAAGTTTATAACAATGAGATAATAATCCTTGATAAGTAACAACATCACATCTTCCGATATACCCACGACTTTAGCCGTGGGTTTGCAAGGATGGCTCAAAGAGCCATCTGTACAGAAGGAACTTCGTTCCTTCTTGTGTTGGAAGATCATGCCTTCAATTTTTGCCGCTCTTTTTCAGGGCGATCGCTATCCTTTGCAATGCAGATATGCCGGATAGAACTGCCAAAATCACCAGAACGTAAGTCAAATAGGCTGTGCTGAAATAAGCTGCCACAATCCCTATAAATAAAATTATCAGCCTGTCTGCCCTTTCCAGCAGGCCGCCCCGCAGATCCTTGCTTATTGACTTTTCCGCCGCCACAGCGCGCGCATATGTTGTCATCATGGAGCCGAACAGGTACAGTGCCGCCCAAAAGTAAGAAGGAAGATAGAACGCAGGCAATGCAATTAACATAAGTGAGATCGCGAAGATGCCTTCCACATACCTGTCCGAGACCGAGTCAAAATATGCCCCCCTTTTGGAGGCTTCCTTCCTGTAACGGGCGACAGACCCGTCAACAACGTCGAAAAATGATGCCACTCCAAAGAACAGCGCAGCATGCAGGAAATTTCCGGATAGCAAGAAATAGGCTGATACAAAAGCAAGAATCAATGCTATCGCGGTATAGCTGTTGGCGCTCAGGCCGACAGAACCGAATATTTTTCCCATGCTTCCAGAAAGTCCGGAGAATTTTTCCCGTCTCTTGTAAAGAGTCATCGATACCAGAATAAAATTGCAAACACAAGCTTAAAAGAAGCCGGTCAAAGCTTGTTCCAGCCTTTCTTCTTGAATTTCCTGTGAGCGCCCTTCTTGTAGCCCTTGTATTTCTTCTTGTTCCGCTCAAAACTTTCCACTTCCGCCATAAACATATTTATGCGGCGGAATTTTTAAGCGTTATGGCGCTCCAAGAAAACACTTCGGATATCATCTTGAATGCGGATGCAAGACGGACTGCAGTGGCCTTTAGACATTCATCGCATCTATGAAAAAAACGCATAGAATGCAGAACTCCTTGCAGTCATTCCAGTCAAAACAGGATCATAAGCTTGCCTATCTCTAAAATCTTACTTCTCTTTCATTCCTGTCTAAAGTTTCAATATCGTGATATCTGGCTAAGGCATATACCTCAAATAAATTGGCAAGCGCATCATTTGTTGGCGACTCTATGCACTGCCTTGGAGTCCCTTGATTATGTGTTGACATTAAGTATCTAGAAACTTCTTTCCATACTCTATCTGTGTCAATTCCAGCTGCCGCCAGCCCGTCACTTATACCGTCAAAAACCGATGCACGCCATGGATATTTATCCGGATGCAGTTTTTCAACTCTAGAAACTCCCCGGGCAATAGCATCCAATACATCAGGCGGAATTTCTCCTCTTCTCAGAAAACTAGATGTTCTTTCAGCATCATCATAAGGAATTCCAAGAGCCCTCAAACCAGATTGATAGTCCCTTATTCTTGGCTCACTTCGTTCACCCACAACATGTCCTTCACCATACCTATATTCGTAAAAACTACCAGCCCCAAATCCAACCAATGCACTTATTGCCTCGTCCCTATCGGCTCCATCGTCGCCGGAAATTCTGAGCCCTTCAAATCTCCTCCTGTTTGCTACAGCATCTAATTGAGCCTCAACCGTAGTCCTCTCATAACCACTGGCACGATCATACGCTTTCCTCAATTTCTTGACTTCTTCTGCTTTCATAATTGCATGATGTTTTCACTGCTTATAAAACTTTCTATTATAACTACCAGTAAGTAATTATCTTATATAGAGAAGCGTGAAAAGCAGTCGTATATCACTTCATCGCCTGCTTGAAGTGCTTGCTGACTTCTTCCCAGTTGACAACATTCCACCAAGATTCAATATATTTTGCTTTTTGGTGCTGCCATTTGAGATAAAATGCGTGTTCCCAGACATCAATTCCTAAAATAGGTATTCTGTGCTGGCTTATCGGGTTGTCCTGGTTCGGCGTTGTCATAGTTTCTAATTTACCTTGATTTACAACTAACCATGCCCAGCCGCTGCCAAACAATCCTGCTGCGCTTGCCGAAAAAGTTTCCTTGAACTTGTCGAATGAGCCGAATGATTCTGCTATGGCGTCAGCAACATCGCCGCCAGCTTCGCCACCGCCGTTAGGCGACATAAGCGGCCAGAAGAAAGAATGGTTAAGATGCCCGCCGCCGTGGTTGCGGACTGCCGTGCGGATTGCGTCAGGCACGCCGGCCAAATTTGTCAACAGTTCTTCAACGCTCTTGTTGTGCAGTTCCTTGTGAGGCTCGAGCGCGGCGTTCAATTTGTCAACATAGGTTTGGTGATGCTTTGTATGATGTATTTTCATTGTCTGCTCGTCTATGTGCGGTTCCAAAGCGTTATAATCATACGGCAGCTGCGGAAGTTTGAACGGGTATGTCATATTTCATCACCTCAGAATTTTTCAATCGCTTTCAATATTTCAGAATTATCAAGTTTTTCTGCGGGCTTTTGCATCACGTGCTTCCAGCAAACAGTGCCATCGCTGTCGATGAGCAGATACGCCCTTTCCGAGGCAGCCCGTAGCTTCGCGACACTTCGCGCGTGAAGTCGCTTAGGACAGGAAAATCGATGCCGAGCTGCTGCGCCCATGCCTTGTGGCTCCATATTGAATCAACAGATATTCCCAAAACATTGATGCCCAAGTTCCTCAATTCATCCAGATCATCCTTGAAGCAGGTCATTTCAGGGCCGCATACAGGACTCCAGTCAGCAACGTAGAAAGCAAGAAGCACCTTTTTGCCTTTGTAGTCGGACAGCCTGACATCATTGTCGTTCTGGTCCTTCATCGTAAAATCGGGCGCTTTTTCCCCAACATTAACCATCTTAGGATACCACCTATCTTGTATAGGAAATAGAATACCGCATAATTTTGTGGCATCCTAGATCCCCAATTGCTGCAAATCATAACTTACCTCTCAGCAGCAATTGTCGATAACAATGTAATAGAATAATTATCTTTTTATAGTGCTCCAAGCAAGGAATCCGGATATCATATTTACTTGAGCGCTACAAGTTGACCCAGAACATGTCGGGATTCTTTTCTGGGTCAACTATAAGCGTAGGTCAGATGCCATTTTCCTGAACAAAGGAATGTACGCCTCAAAAGGCGCATCAGTCCACATCATTTCATCGATTTGATCCTGCTCGTTAAAATCATAGTCGTCATTCACAAATACTGAGTCATTAACCTTTAATGGCGAAAAAATTTCTGGCTTATGGACTGCCCCGATCTGGACGCACAAGAGTATTGGATTCTTCTTTTCAAGCTGCGGATAATTTTCTCGTATTACTGCCTCTGCTCTCGCAAAATTTTCCCCAACATTAATATCGCGGCCCTTAACGAATCCGTGCATGCTGCTTGATCCTTCGTAGCATGCACGGAAGGCGCTTTCATCCCCGCTGGCTACAGCAACAAGGCCTGCAAGCAGTTTATCATATCCAATGCCCCATAGGCTACCGATTAAGCTTGCCTTCGATTCGTCAGCCCATCTCTCGGCATAATAGAGAGGCCTCTTGTTCCTGAAAGCATACTCGTAAGCTTTTCTGAGATAAGCCCTTATGGTAGCGTTCTGCTCTTGCTTGACAAAATACTCAGCGCCTTCTGAAAATTCCTGACAGCTTATTTTGGGGCTAGATATGACTCCTGCCCATGTTCTTTCAATTAATCTAGCTGTTTCTTCCGTGACTAAAGCGCTCTCTATCGAGAAGACATCGCAACTCTGGACGTATGGAATCAGCTTTCTGGCGCGGAGTTCAGCCTGACGGCGGTCGTTCCCGCCATGCGCAGTCTTCAGTATTGTTATGTCAAGCATCAGAATAAGAAAATCGGAAAGTATAAAACACAAATTTTATATCTTTCCGACAAGATCGAGTCCCGGCTTCAGCGTCTTTTTTCCCGGAGACCAGCTCGCCGGGCATACCATTCCCTTGTTCTCGCGCACGAACTTCGCCGCATGGAGCTTTCTCAGAAGCTCATTAGCATTGCGCCCGATGTTATTGGCGTTTATCTCAATCGACTGCAAAACACCGTCAGGGTCTATTATGAAATTACCGCGGAGTGAAAGCCCTTCGCTTTCTATGTACGTCCCGAATTCGCGGCAAAGATTCCCTGTCGGGTCGGCAAGCATCGGAAATTTCACTTTTTTAATTGCCGGCGAATGGTCGTGCCAGGCCTTGTGGACGAAAACCGTGTCCGTGCTTACGCTCATGACCTCTGCGCCTGCTTTCTTGAATTCGTCGTACAGGTCCGCCGCCTCCTCGAGCTCGGTCGGGCAGATGAACGTGAAGTCGGCCGGATAGAAGATGAGAACGAGCCATTTCCCCCGGTAATCGGAGAATTTTACCGCCTTTTCTTCGCCGTCATGGTAGGCTTTCGTCTCGAAATCTGATATCTTTTCGCCAATGCGCATGGAATTCACGCTACACTATAAGTATTCTATCTTTTTATAGTGCTACAAGGAAACAACCTGACAAAAATCGCCCGGCGAACCTTGAATCACTGAAGGCCTGCGAGATGACGACCTTTGTGCTGCTCACAGATATAGTCATTTCCGCCAAGCTGCTCAAAATAATCGAAAACGCCCTCTGATATGTCGCGCACAAATCTTGTCCTTGACCTCATCCATGATGCTGAAGCCCGCCTGCGTTGCCCGGTGCTCTTGAATTTTGCAGCCGGCCGCGTGCTGTCCTCAAAAACCACCACAATCGAGTAGCGTCCTGTCCCGCCGCCGCTCTGGAGACTGAACCTTCCAGAATCGGATATTTGCCCAAAAACGCTTCCTGTCTTGCTGACTTCTAATGCAGCGCTGCCCGGAATGCATGTACTGTCTTTCAGCCTGTCGTGTTTCTCAAGTCCAAGGTAATGCTCTATTTCTTCAGAGTGCGGCAGGTTCCCAAGCCACAGCTGGTAATAAAACGTATCCAGATCATGCGCAGATGTCTTATTCCTGTAGGTCGCGCCGCCTGCCGGTATAAATTCCAAAATATCAGTGCTCTCGAACATCGGGAAGTCGTTGTGGAGCAATTCGTTGGCCTTATCAGGGCCGCCTATCCGCGCCAGTATGTAATTCGCTGCGACATTGTAGAGGCGATGGCGCGTGTTTGTCACCATCAGCCTTAAATTTCTCGCGTCTCTGCCCGTGAAGCCGCCCTCTATATTTCCATTATCGAGCTGGCGGAAGTAAAGAAGAAGGTAAAAGTTCTTTATAGTGGAGGCAGCCATGACCTGCCTGCCTTCATTTATATCGACTACTTTCTGCTTTGTATCATAATCATGAACGCTTACGCTGACTGAATCTGTAGGCGCCAGTTGACCTGTTTCATGAAGGTAATTGATGTAGCCGCGCATATTTGCCGCAAGTTGCGTATCGCCGGGAGCATAAATCGGACGAGGCACAATGGCAGGTTTTTTAGGCACTGGGCGTGGCTTTGGCCTGGGTTTTCTTGCCGGGGGTTTGCGCTGGGCATATGAATTTGCATTATAGTTCTCCAAGGAATCAAT
>JAGVVU010000047.1:0-5127 GCA_018304605.1 Candidatus Aenigmatarchaeota archaeon
AACTAACTAGACATAGGGACAGAATGTACAATATTATAAACTATTTTTGTAATGTATTTTCATTGCGCCAGAAAATTCTGCATTAAGGGCAAAATTTCGTCGGAAAATTTTATTTCTAGATGTAAAATCAGAAAAATATTTTAGTTGTGGCACCCTTGTAGCCACTTTGCGCCCAGATTGTCACTGTGTCGTCGCAATTTCACGTAGAACGAAAGTATAAATATAAGCTATAGGTAATTTATCTGTAATGTCGGGGCAGAATGTGGTCGAGAAAAGAATCTTGACTTTATTGAGCAGGGAAATAATGTCTACTTCTCAGGTTGCGAAGAAACTCAATATGCGCCGCGAGCTGACTGCGGGATATCTCGAGGCATTGAGGCATCAGGGCAAGCTTGAGAAGACGAAAGTGGGCAAGTCAAATATTTACCGGACAATCGCCGCAATCGAAGGCGTCGACAGGAACTGAACTTGAAAATTATATGAAAATTATATATAGTGCATAAGGGCAGAATAATAAAAATCGGAGTGCAACAAGATGAACGGATTCATGAAGGGAATAATAAAGACGGGCGTGATATTCTCAGCAGTGTTTGTAGCGGCAATTGCTTTATTCTATGTTCTGCCTGTGTTTGCAGGTCCCGGAATCACGCTGACAAGGGAAAACCCTTCCCCAGCCAATAACACCAATGTCTCCACCGTAGGCCTTGCCAGAGGATACTTCTTCGTTAACATCTCAATCAACGAGTCGCTTATATCACTGGCAAATCTGGAGGTCTACAACCTCAGCGATGCTGGCAGCCTATTCATGAACTTCACTATGACAAACAGCACTGATAACACGATTCTCAATTATACTTATTTCAATGTAACTGGCTTGTTCAACGGCACGTTCACATGGCGGGTGGTCGGCGTAAACACATCCTCACTGGGTGCCAACCAGACATTCGGCAACTTCACTGTGACGCTCGGCCAGATATACAACGCAGTCATCACAAATCCGACGAACAACACTAACACAGCAAACGACCTGACGCCTGAAATACGTGTGAGCGCCAACAGCACATTCCTCACGAACATGTCCCTGACACTCTACACTAACAAGGCTGGAGTCATCCAGGCTGTCAGAAACCTTACAATTTTAAACGGCACCGAAACAGCTTTCAACCTGACGCAGCTCACCGGCGGCACCTACAACATAATAGCTGAGGCCGGCAATGGCGCGGATTTCAAGGTAAATTCAACTGCTCTCACGATCGTTGTCACATACCTCGAGGCAAACGCGACTCTTGACGTTTCTAATGTGCGCGCTGGTGCAGAGCAGAATTATACTTTCACTGTAGCCAATAACGGCACAGACACAATAGACAGGATCAACATAACTTACGACGCCGGCTTCGAGGATCCTGTAGCCGGCGACATCGTATGCCCTATAACGACAAACATTTGGAACCGTTCCGTTGATGCCACGAACAACATGGTATCGTGCATCATGCCTGACCGTGACGTTGACTCTGGCATAACCTCTGGCAACTCGAAGACAATTAAAGTGGAAAACTGGTCGGCGTCTAATGTCGCTGGCAACAAGACATTCTTGGTGGATGTCCGAGGGCTCAAGAACGGGAATTCCAGCGTAGTCGCTAACATGCCTGCTGTCGCCGTATTTGGAAACCTGACAATCACAGGCACCAGCCGCGCAGCGGCAGCCAACCAGACTGGCACGACGAACCTGACGATGATTTCATTCAACTTCTCCGCGACAGGCGAGCAGATGAACATCACGCAGATAATACTTACGCGCAACGGCACTGTAACCGATGCGGACATAGTTGAAGTGAAGCTGTACAACAGCACGCGCGAGAATGTAGGCGCAGCTTACAATGCAACAGAGGATTTCGACATAATTGCCGTCAACTCAAGCGCGCCTTCAAACGGACGCTACACGTTCAGCGGGCTAAATTTCCGTGTTAATTCAAGCCAGATTGTCATTGTTGTCGTGAATGTCTCCAGCAGCGCTACGGGCGGCAGGACGATGAACTTCAGCATCGAAGGAGCGGCTGATGTCACGAGCGCAGGCAACGAGTCGAAGCAGGCAATAACCGAGACATTCGCAAGCCAGCGCTCGACAAGCACCACGCTCTATGGCACTGTTTCAGTTACAGGCGCCTCGCGCGCGCCGGCAACCTCTGCCATCGGGGCAGGCAACGTGACAGTCATATCATTCAACTTCACAACGACAGGCGAAGCTGTCAACATCACGGGCCTGAACATAACCCTCAACGGCACCGGCCTGACTGCAGCCGATATAAAGCACATCGGCCTTTACAACAGCACATCAGCTGACGCCGGAGTGCTGGATGGGAGCGGCGTGAATTATGACTTGATTCAGTGGAACATATCCGAGCCTGTCAAGCCGGGAGACGACACGACGCTCAGGTACAACTTCTCTAACATCGCATTCAATGTCAGTTCAGGCGCCACAAACGTATTGCTTGTAGTTGTCAATGTCTCAGGCAGCGCAACAGGAGGGCACAAATTCAACGCCTCCATCGAGGGCGCAGGTGATATAATTTCAACAGGCGTAAGCTCAGGACAGTCTCTAGTCGAAACGCTTGCCACGATGCGATCGGATAATTCAACAATATACGGCAATCTCTCCATAGTCGGCACGAGCCGCGTTTCATCGACGACACAGATAGGTTCGAAGAATGTGACAGTCATCTCGTTCAACTTCACCGCAACAGGCGAGGACATGAACATAACAGGAATTAATATTACAATCAACGGCACGAACCTTGCCGTCAGCAACATCGACAGGGTTGCGCTGTACAACAGCACGCTGCCCAATGCAAATGTCTTCAACGGCACGGTGTCATACGACCTGATCGCATGGAACAACTCTGCGCCTGTGGTGACAGGGAGTTCAATGAGATATAACTTCTCCAACCTTGGCAAGTTCAATGTTTCCAGCAGCGCAGTGAACACGCTGCTTGTAGTAATAAATCTCACTGACGAGGGCGTCGCAGGCAGGACATTCAACGCCTCCATCGAGGGCGCAGCTGACGTGGTGACAAAAGGCGGAACATCCAATCTTGCAATAACAGAAACTATATCAGGCCAGCGCTCGACAAGCTCCACGATATATGGCAATGTCTCGGTGGTTGGGTCGAGCATCGCTCCCGCGGGTGCTGACGTGGGACAGATAGGTGTGGGCTTCCTGAAGCTGACGCTCAACGCAACAGGCGAGGCAGTCAATATATCAAGCATCAACATAACCTCTAACAACACAAGGAACCAGGATGTGCTGAGAGTAAGACTGTTCGACGACCTGGGCGGCACGTCAACAGGAACCTACGAGCGGAATGCCGACCTTCCGGTAGCCGGAGCAACTGGCTCGTTCGGCGGCGACTCCAGCGGTTCTGTGCTGCTGACGCCGACAAACCCGATCAACATTTCTGTCAATTCACTGCATTATGTTTACGTTGTCTTCGACATCAACACCAGCGCCACAGCCGGGCTTGACAGGCTCGGTGCAAGCATCCAGAGTGTCACTGCAACAACTGCCCAGGGCAATGACAGCTATGTATCGGTGACGCCATGTCGACATCAGAAACCTGACAGGCACCGCTTCCGCCATCACAACAGGAACAGCTGTTGCACGCACGGGTGCTGGAACGCTGAACAACTTCACTGTGACAGTGAATAACACAGCTACAGGTACCCTGAAAGATTCAATAGACGAAATTAGGATACTGTTCGGCGGCACGGGCTTTACGTTCGCAGATCAAGCGGGTAACGCAACCTGCCCGACCATAGCGTCTGTCCCGTGGAACAGGACTATAATATCTGCCAACATCATCGTCTGCAACGTAACAGATTCTGGCGGCAGACTGGCGGCAGACACGAATACAACAATAAGCCTGGAAAACTTCACGGCATCCGGAACTGCAGGCATATATCAGCTTAATGTTTCTGTCAGGGGCGCCTTGGGCGGCGTGTTCAACGTATCATCGAACCCGTCAATAAGTGTTTACGGAAACCTGACAGCCAAAGCTACCAACGGCGTCAACGCGACGACAGAGGTAGGCAAGAACAGGATAACATTCTTCTACATTAACCTCTCAGCAAGCGGCGAGGCAATGAATGTCTCGGAAATACTTGTCACGTTCAATGGGACAGGGCTCGTGGCAGCTGACATCGCGTCAGTCGAGCTCTACAACAGCACTGACAAGAGCACGACTATTGTCAACGGCTCACAGACGCTCATAAGGACGAACGTCACGCCTTCGGCGCCTGACCTTACTTACAACTTCTCGGGCCTCAACTTGTCTGTCCCGGCTGACGTTACCGGACAAATTGTGCTGGTTGTTGCGAACATATCAGGCAGCGCAACCGGCGGGCATGTTGCGAATGCGACAGTTATCAACAATAACAACATGGTGACAATCGGCTCGCTGACAGGAATCAACGCAGCCGAGAACTTCACTACTCAGGTCAACTCGACGAACACGACAATAATTGGCAATCTCTCCATAGTCGGCACGAGCCGCGTCTCATCGACAACGGCAATCGGCACTAACAACATCACAATAATATCGTTCAACTTCACCGCAGCGGGCGAGGCCATGAACATCAGCGGAATAAACATAACAATAAATGGCAGCAGCATAACGGCAGCTGATATAGTCGGCGTTGCGCTGTACAACAGCACGCTGCCCAATGCAAATGTCTTCAACGGCACGGTGTCATACGACCTGATCGCATGGAACAACTCTGCGCCTGTCAAGCCGGGCGACGACACGACGCTCAGGTACAACTTCTCCAACCTTGGCAAGTTCAACGTGTCTGCCGGCGAGACAAATACACTGCTTGTTGTCATCAACCTGTCCAGCAGCGCAACCGGCGGGCGGGCATTCAACGCCTCCATAGAAGGCGCAGCTGACGTAGTAACGACAAGCGCCATATCAGACAAATCCATAACAGAGACGTTCGTTAGCCAGCGTTCCGCAACTTCGACAATTCTTGGCACGCTGTCGATAACAGGAACCAGCCGCGTCGCAACTTATACGCGTCTGGGCACGAACAACGTAACAATTATATCATTCAACGTCTCCAGTTCTGGGGAAGCGA
>JAGVVU010000047.1:5219-9098 GCA_018304605.1 Candidatus Aenigmatarchaeota archaeon
CATAACCCTTAACGGCACACGTACTACAGCCGATATAGCCCGCGTAGGCATATACAACAGTACTCTTCCGGACGCAGGAGTGTTCAACGGCACGGTGTCATACGACCTGATTGCCTGGAACAACTCCGAACCTGTCAATGGCAGATATAACTTCTCGAACATTGCATTCAATATAAGCTCAGGCGGCTCGAACACGCTTCTCGTTGTGGTGAATGTGTCAAGCAGCGCCATAGGCGGGCTTACATTCAACGCCTCCATAGAAGGCGCAGCTGACGTTGTAACGACAGGCGTGACATCGGGATCAACCATCGCAGAAACTGTCGCAACGCCGCGCTCCGATAGCTCCACACTCGTGTCGCTCATAGCGATTGGAACAAGCCGCGCTCCGGCTACGGCTATTGTCAACAAGACAAACATTACCTTGATATCATTCAATGTTTCCGCTCTGGGCGAACAGATGAACATAAGCGGCATAAACATCACGATTAACGGGACGGTCAATGTGAGCGCCATAGCCAGCGTAGGCATATACAACAGCACTCTTCCGGATGCAGGAGTGTTCAACGGCACGGTGTCATACGACCTGATTGCCTGGAACAACTCCGAGCCTGTGGGTGGTGGAGGAAACACGCTCAGGTACAACTTCTCCAACCTTGGCAAGTTCAACGTTTCTGTTGGCAGCAATACCCTGCTTGTAGTTGTGAATCTCTCAGGCAACGCGGCAGGCGGCGCGACATTCAACGCCTCCATCGAGGGCGCAGCTGACATGGTAACGACCGGCGGCGTGTCTGGTTTGGACATCACCGAGACGCTTGCAACACAGCGTTCGTCAAGCACGACAATATTTGGCAATCTTTCAGTTACCGCAACGGATTCGCTGGCTTCATGGACGCGCCTCGGCTCGACTAATGTTACAGTTCTCATACTGAATTTCACCGCGACAGGCGAACAGATGAATGTGTCCGAAATTATACTTACAAGGAACGGGACCGTTACGTGTGCGAACATAATCGAAGTCAAGCTCTACAGCACGGACAGACCTGACATCGCGAACTTCAATGGAAGCCAGACGCCTCTTGTGACTAACCTCACGCCTTCTGCCAACAGGTACAACTTCTCCAACATCAATCTGTCGGTGCCGGCTGGAGCTACGGGCAAAATAGTCCTCGTGGTTGTCAACGTGTCAGGAACGAACACGGGAGCGGGCGGAAGCACGTTCAACTTCTCAGTTGAATCTGCATCTGACATAGTGTCGAGCGGCAACACGTCATATCAATCAATAGCAGAAACCCTAACAGGCAGCATAAGGTCTAATACGTCAACACTAGTGGGCATAAATGTCACCGCCACCGCACTGGCGCCATCCATTATGTCAGCAAACCAAACAGCAACTGCTATGCTCAACATAAGCGTGACGTCATCCGGTGAGTCGATGAACATAACAAGCTTCAATTTCACGCTTACAGGCAACGCGACAACTGGCAACATCAGCGACGTGCGTCTTTACAGGGACGACGCAGCGCCACTGGGCGCATTCACGGACGCGGACACATATCTGGTAACTCGAGGCACGTTTAACGAAGCAGATATCCAGCTCAACCTTTCAGTTATCAACTACAACCTGTCAGTGCCAACGAGCGCGACAAGGTTCTTCGTGACATTCAATATATCCGGCGGCGCTCGTACATGGGCAACAGTTGGGGTGCAACTCACTCCTAGCGGCATAGCGGCTGTCGGCAATGCATCAGGCCTTGCAATATCAGTGACGGGCAATTCAGTTGCATCCACGAACTCGACGATCCAGTCCGAAGCAAACCTGATATTCGGCACCGTCACGTCGAACTATCCTTGGATTACCAACAAGACAACTTTGGTAAACACAACTAACATTTCAATTCCGATAACGAACGGGGGTGCAGCCACGGCAACATTGACGAGCGTGCTTATAACGTTCCTCAGCGAGGCCAATGCCAACAATGCATCGTCCAATTTCACTGTGGTCCGTGCTGACACAGTTGCATCAATAGCGGGCGGTGTCACAACTACGCTGAACTTCACTGTAAACGCCACGACAGGCGCGCAGCTTGTCGGCCGCGTAAACGCTAGCGTGATGCTGAGATATAATGACAGCAATTCCGCCGCCGCAGTCACAGCCGGCCCTGTAGAGACAAACACATCAGGATTGTTCGGCGTGGACGGGACATCGCCGACAATAAGCATAGTCAACCCTGTCCTCAGCGGCAATGTCAGCGGCAATCAGGTTGACGTAAACTTCACTCTCAATGACACGGGCTCTGGAGTCAACAGAAGTGCAATAGCAATAAGCATAAACAGCGTGGCGAGGAACGCGACATGCAACAGCAGCGGGCTCAATTTCACCTGCAATTTCACGCTTTTCAGCAGCGACAGCTTGTTTGTGTTCGGAAGCATCACCGCGCGAATAACGAATATCACTGACAACGCGACGAACTCGGCGAGCACGGCAGAAATCAACTTCACGCTCAACAACAATGATGGTGTCGCGAATCTGACAAGGCCGATAGTAGGCGCGGACCCGTATGCTCTTGGCTGGAATACCATCCAGATGCCGACGCAGACCATGATGGAACAGCAGGGCAGGAATGCGTCGAACACCGGTGATTTCAACTTCACGTCGCTCATGGCGAGCCTGGGCACCAGCTGGACTCACATGTATTACAATACAAACGGCACGAGCACAGGCTGGGTACTGGCAACAAGGACGGATTTCGCGGGTTCCACGCTGAAATATCTGAACAACACGAATGCCAATCCTTACTGGATAAACATGACATCGCGTGGCATGGTGTTCAAGATATAATTTTTATTTTTATAGTTTTCATTTAATTATACTCACGGCTATAAGCAGGAAAATCCCTGTTCGGGTGTGAATTCATGAACAAGATTTATGTTTCGGCTTTGATATTTGCGCTTTTTGCATCTGTATCGTTCGCAGCTTCTCCATATTTTTTCAAGGGCTATGTGCATGTTAACGGCTCGCTGGCACCAAACGGTACTATAGTGGAGATTTTTCTTAACGGAACGAATAGCGTGCTTGGATCGTCTGTAGTCGGGGAAGGCACACTTGGCGGCACGCCACAGGGATGGTACACCGTAGGTTTTGAAGGGAACTCGGAAAACATCGTTTCTTTCAGGGTAGACAATCTTACTCCCATATCCGCCAATGGCACCAATGTCACAGCTCAAACGCTTGGTTCTGGTGTAATTCATGACAATTTCAACCTTTCAGTCAACAAATCTTCACAGGGAAGTTCATGCTTGTACGCAATAGGTTGCTCAAGCGGCTTCTGTGTTGACAGCTATTGCTGCAACTCGGCATGCGGCGGAGCCAGCGAGGACTGCAACGTGGCAGGCTCATTGGGGACATGCACATCTACTGCAAGCAGCTCCAGCAGCTCGAGCAGCGGAGGAGGCGGAGGCTCGTCAACGCCTTCAACAACCGAGACGCTTACGGTAGCCAGCGTCAATGCCGGCGCAGCCGCGACGTTCACGACAACTAATGCGGCATCTCTGGGCGTGGAGACTATACAATTTACCTCTTCTGTATCAGCTACAAATGTCCAGGTAACAGTGAAGGAGGTCAAGGAAACGGCTATAACGACGACAGGTGCCATTTCGCTTGCATCTTCAGACGGCGCTGTTTACAAGTACCTGGAAATCACAAAAACTGGACTGCAAACTTCCCAGATGTCATCTGTTAAGGTTAATTTTAAGGTGCCCAAGAGCTGGCTTAGCTCAAACAACATAGACAAGAACACTGTAGCGCTTAACAGATACAATAACGGCTGGGCAAAGCTTGCAACAACAATCAGAAGCGAGGATGCAACGTACGTCTACTAC
>JAGVVU010000052.1 GCA_018304605.1 Candidatus Aenigmatarchaeota archaeon
TGGCGATGTCGCACGTGCCATGAAGGGTATGGAAGCTGTTTTTCATCTAGCCGCGATCAAGGACATCCGCAATGTGGACGAGGACCTTGTTTACAATACCAATTTCATCGGCTCGAAGTGCGTTTTCGAGGCTGCCAAGGATGCCGGTGCGAAAACCGTTTTCACTTCATCCGCAGCTGTGTACGGGGAAGCAAAAGTTTGCAGGGAGTCTGGCGAGTGCCATCCTACGAACCAGTATGGCAAGAGCAAGCTCAAAGCCGAGAAGCTGTGCAACGGCTTCGTAGCAAGGCTTTTCAATGTATATGGACCCAACGGGCATGGTGTTGTCAACACTTTTTGCAGGCTCATCCCAAAATACGAGCCCGTCACTGTGTTCGGCCACGGCACTCAGACAAGGGATTTCGTTTATATCGACGATGTTGTTAATGCCCTGATCATGGGATTGCGGCTCGAAGGCGTGTACAACATAGGAACGGGAAAGGAAACATCCGTGCTTGAAGTAGCTGATACCATACACGCAATGACAAAGGCAAAGCCTGACATTAAATTTACTGCCCCATTTCCGGGCGAGGTGATGAGGAGCAAAGCAGATATTTCCAAGATCCAGCAGACCGAGTGGTTTCCGAAAGTCGGGCTCGACGACGGCATAAGGAAAGTGCTGGTCAGCGAAGGGTTTGATTTCTCTGTCGTTGAGCATCTTAAGTGATTCATAGCCGTCTTCGTTGCCGCCGCAAATATCTCTAATGAACTGAGTTTTCGCGTTTCGAATAAGCAGAAAAGAGGCGTGCTCCTGATTCTGTCATTCTTAACGGTTCTCCTTCAACAAGTCCTGAAGAAACGAGGCATTGGCGGGCTTCTATAAAAGGGTAACATCCGTCAAGCATGAAGGTTAGGTAACCCTCTGCGATATTCGTCATGATGAAGGACGCTGCGCAGGCGACAGAACTATCGACTGCTCCAGATGCTTCGAGATATGACTGGAATGAAACGAAAGATCTGGCTTTTTCTTCCTCTTTTTTATCTTCATTCATCAAAACTCCTCTATGCAAGCTGCCTTGTGCGCGGCAAGCGTCAGCGCGACAATTGTTACAAGAGCCACGGTCATTATTATCTGGAATTCTACGGCTGTCATGATAATCACTAACGTATCGTATAGCAGAAATGAATTAAAAGTACCCCGTTGTAGTTCATTCATGGAACCCCCGAAAAAAGCCCCAATATGCCCGTTCTGCGCGGCGGAGATACGAAATGCCACAGACGTAGTTCTCGGCACAAAAACTTTCTTTCTCTGCCCGAAGTGCAGCAAGGTGCTGTCGGTGCAGAATGAATAAATTATTTCTTCATGTGCTTGAAGAATTGGATTTGCCTTTCGCGTTTTACAGCTTCTTTTTTAGTCCTGAATTTTCCCAATATTCTTTTCCTGTCTTTCGTGTAAAGAATCCACTGATATCCATGCTTAGCAATTACCATTCTAATATTTGGCACCCCATAAAATAAGTAGATTTTCATGAAAGAAGATGACTGGAAAAAGAAGCTGACTCCCGAGCAGTACAGGGTGCTTAGGGAGAAGCAGACGGAGAGACCGTTCACAGGAAAGCTTCTGGACAACAAGGAGAAGGGCGCCTACGTATGCGCAGGTTGCGGAAATGAATTGTTCAGTAGCGAGACTAAATTCGGCTCGGGCACCGGCTGGCCGAGCTTCTACGAGGCAAAAAACGTAAAGCTGGTTGAGGACAATAGTCATGGTATGCACCGGACGGAAGTGGTCTGTGCGAAATGCGGCGGGCATCTTGGGCACCTGTTCAATGACGGGTCTCAGGGAAAGCGTTATTGCATAAATTCCTGCTCGTTAGACTTCAAGAAAAAATAACAATTTAATTGTTTCTGCATCAGTAGTTTCTATGGAAAACATAACTAGTGTTGAATTTCTTGATAGATTACAAGAAAAGGAAATAAAAAATATATACACGCAATATTCCGACCTCACTGGCCATGAATTCAAGGATGTTGTAATTAAGGACTCAAAATTTTTCTTTGTTGTTTTCCGCCGCTGCTCTTTCAAAAACGTTGTTTTCGAGAACTGTGAGTTCTTCTTCTGCGCCTTCGGTTATACAGACTCAGAAAACCTTGTTTTCAAGAAATGCAAGATGGAATACTCTGGTTTCACAGAAGCCATGATGAAAGATTGCAAGTTCATCAGTACCAGTCTCTCATGGCACAGCTTCATTAATACTACACCTGGATTCGAGCTTAGAAATTGCACTCAATTCAACATTTTCAGAAAAACAGAAGACATATACCCGCTAATTGACAAAGGGCTGGAAGAACTGCAGCCTATACTAAATACAATGGATTTTGACACACGCCATAATGTAATGACTTTGCTGGAAACGCTAAAAAGAAATACAAAACTTAACAGAGAAATAAACTTCAATTTCACAGCAACTGAAAAAACAGGCTCCTATGAATCCAGTAAAAAAGGTTATGGCATGTTTGATTCTTTGATAGACAGCGCTATAACCGCCTATGGAACAAAGCCTGTCTACAAAACAGGGAAAGGTGCGTATGAGGCAAGGTCAGGGTATAAGAAATAATTAACCGGCATTGTATCTCTTTTTGTGATGCCGAATCGCTAGGCGTTATCCGAATCCTTCCATTGCACTTCTCACAAAATTGGTATTATTAATATAATTTTCAAGTTCTGTTACAGCTGTGCCTGACCTTAATCTATCTCTTGTATCTAGATACGAAGTAATGTTTAGAACTGCCCCTGTTAAAAAAGCTCCCCCAATTCCATCTAATAAATAAGGCGTTAACTCATTCATAATCTCTTGCATACAATCAGGTATATCAGAAGTGTTTAAAAAGAATATAAAAAATAGTGACTTGCCGCACTTTGCGGATGTTCGACGGGCATATTTTAAGAACTTTTCTGATATCCTTTAGGTTATGAAAACTCTTGAGGAAAGACGTATCAGGATAGACCAGACGAATGAGGGTATAGTAAGCATGCTGAAAGACCGCTCAAGGTTCGAAGCAAATCCGACGGTTTATATTCCAGATGGAGTTGCAATAGAAGGTAGGAGCGGAATATCTTTTTTATATTACGCCCTAGAAGGGCTTGAAAGATATCAGGCATCGTTGGGTCGTTTTCAATTTCCAGACCAGCAGCCTTTGGTCATAGATAGACCAGGAATGACTTACGTCAGAAGGGAAGTACCGAATGACTGCCTCCCCATTGACATCAAGATTGGGCCGCAGCTGATAGAATTCTATTTGAGCCTCTTGCCAAGATTATGCCAATCTGGTGACAACCCGGAAACGTATGGTGAGACCGTCTACGTCGACGCCGGAATTTTGTACTGTATGGAAAACAGGATAAATATAGGCCGCCACGTCGCCGAGTCAAAGCTTGCAGCAAACCCGGATCTGATTAAGCTGGCACCAGAAGCTTTGGCAACCGCCCTGCGAAATGAAACCAGGGAAAAAGAGGCAATAGCCAGAGCAGAGCTCGCAGCCATTGACTATAAATTTGATCCGGACATAGCCAAAGACGTCATAAAATGGTTAATGGACCAGACGCTCAAGCTCGAGGTCGAATACACGCAGAGAATGGCTGAAATCAGAGTATAAGAAAAACAGTGACCTGCCATAGCCTGTCTTTTGTCAGCCCCTCGACCTCAATCACGGCTTACGCCGAAGGCGTATGCTTGAGGCTTCTCTGAAGGCTGTGCAACATTATCTGAGCACTCTAAGGTTTGCACCCATATGTGCGGCGCCGTTTCATTCAGCCCTTTTCGCCAACGTGTGCCGAACGACGCTTTAGGCGTCATGCAGTTCCGCTGGCGGAAAAGATTTAGGCATCATTGATGTCCGCCTAAGCTGATATCGTTTCTGTTCGCCCGCAGCTGACTCTCGCCAGCAATGGACAAGGCGACTTTGACATCGTCTGGTCCATAATCATACTCGCTTGCTTCCAAGCTGGGTGGACAGAGCTTCCTCACAAAACCGCCCGGCGCCCGAAGGCATCAGGCAGTCTAGCGATGGTTGCTGACAGGTCACTACAATTAAATCACAGGAAAGATTAATAAATGCGTCGTCAGCACTCTAGGATTGCTCCCTGTGGCTTTTCATCGAGCATTTCTACAGAGCTCTTTGTGTAGCCCTGCGGCAACAGCCAGAAATCTTCTTAATCCTGTTTTTAACCTACTTTTCATAAAGCCGCTTTGAGAACAGTCCGACCCCGGCTACCCAAAAGCCGATGGCAAAGACAAGCAGCGTCTCTGTCAGCGGAGAGAAGACCGCAAGACCATAGAAGCCAAGCACACCCAGGGCAAATGAAGTCCACTTGCTCCTGCGCCTTGTCATCTTAGTGCCTGCCGCCAATATGGTCGCAAAAGCCAGAAGGAAGAATAAAGCTGCCAGTGGCATGTGAAGTCCGCTTGTCGAAGGGAAGAGTCCTACTCCTATCAAAGACAGGATTGTAGCAAGGAAAAGTACGATCAGGTAATTATACCGTTTGTAGACATGGAAGGCAAAAGGAACAGCCAAGAGGGAGGCAACAACAAGCGTGGCATTGAATATCAGGGCGTAATCGCCAACGCCAAGATCGCTTATGAAATCTGCAAACAGGACAAAGTTTACAGAAGCTGCTGATAGGATGATTATTACGGCTAAAGGCAGGAGTCCGGCAATGATGCATAAGATTTGCTGGTATTTCATAATCTCGCCTAGCTTATGCTAATGGCAAATTTCTTAAACCAAGCCATGACAAGTTTCTTTTTCCAAGGTTTTTCTTTTCAAAGAAAAAGCTTAGAGAAGGAGTCAAAGCAAAAATAAACTTTAAAGGCACCAACAGACTTATTTTCGGAATTCCTTTCCGCAGAAACCGCAGAAGGAAATTCCCCTGGCTTTGACTACCTGTCCCTTGAAGCCGTTTCCACAGTAATGTATCTTCTTCATTTCCAACACCCCAAAGACTTTAAGCATGACACGCTGAAAGCCAGTTCCATGTCCAGTCTGTTGCATAAATGGCTTCATTGCACCAAACAAAGTTCGTGCAAACCGTGCGAATGACGGATTCGTCACAATATTCGCAAAATGACCGTACACCCTAAAGCCTTGTTCTAATTATATAGCCTTCCCGGTATATATAGATTTTTATAACCCTCTTTTATTAACCTACAATAAAACTAGCGCCTGAACACGATTTCTATGACAGTCGGGTCCTTGAGCCTGTATTCTGCCAGTTTTTCCCTCCTCACGATGTCAGCGGCAGAATAAGAGTGAAATGTGGCATGTCCACAGTACGCCCTCAGTTGTGGGTCAACCCTGGCACCCTCCCGAACCCTTAGATAATGCCTCTTTACGTCCGAAGAGGTTGGTTCGTCAGTCATGCTACCACCAAATATAGCAATTCTTCATTTTTGCAGCGCTTTTTCCTTGGCTGACCAACGCTTCGCGTCCTACGCTTAAAAAAGCCCAGTCATAAGGCCCGAGGCAGCACATTAAGTGCTAATGGAAACCCGCAAGTTTCCAATTTTAAAGGCTAGCATTGGCTTAGGAGAGCATGGGCTGAATACCTCGCCGAAGCTCGGTACTTACACCCCGCTTCCATATCTGGTCGTCTTCCAGCGCCG
>JAGVVU010000054.1:0-3274 GCA_018304605.1 Candidatus Aenigmatarchaeota archaeon
TATCTCAGACATCGGCGAGCCTGTTGACCTTGCCGTAATCGTCGTGCCTGCCGAGTCTGTGGTGCAGTCAGTTGCCGAATGCAGGGAAAAAGGCGTGAAGGCTGCCGTTATAATCACTTCGGGCTTCGCGGAAGCGGGAAATGCAGCCGGGGAAGAAGCTGTCAAAAAAGCGGCGGGCAGCATGCGCGTCGTAGGGCCGAATGTTATCGGCATATATGACGCTTACTCTGGCGTGGACACCGTCTTTAATCTCCGGCACCGTCAGCAGCGCCCGCGCCCGGGGAACATCGCATTCATATCGCAATCAGGCGCATTCGGTTCTGCCGCCCTTGACCTTGCATCTTTTGATGGTATTGGAATCTCCAAGTTTGTTTCTCTCGGAAACATGGCTGACGTCAATGAAACTGACATGCTTAGCTATCTTTTGTCGGACGAAAAAACCGGCGTAATCTGCATGTATGTGGAAGGTTCCAAGGACTATCGGGCGCTGTACAGTAAACTGAAATCTTCACGGAAGCCGGTGATTGTGGTGAAAGCGGGAAAAACTAGCCAGACCAGGAAAGCTGTCGCCTCGCACACGGCATCGATGGCCGGCGAGTCCAGAATCTTCTCCGGCATGCTACGGCAGAGCGGCGCGCTGGAAACTGACGCAGAAAGCCTTTTTGACATGGCTAAAATATTCAGCCAGCCGGTGATGAGGAACAGCCGTGTGCATGTGGTAACTGACGGCGGTGGATTCGGCATCCTTGCCGCAGACGCCCTGGTTCAGAATGGCATGCGGCTGTCAAAGCTGTCAGATAAGGCAGTTGCGAAGATACGCGGCTGCGTGCCGTCCTATGCCACCGTTTCCAATCCCCTGGACTTGACGGGCGACGCGGATAATGCACGGTACAAGTCCGTGCTCCCGCTCGTGCTCGGCGATAAAAATGTGGATGCGCTGCTCGTAATACTGCTTATGCAAATCTCTTCGCTCGACTCGGACATTGTCGAAGTGCTTGCAAGCCAGCGCCGTTTCGGGAAACCGGTCATTGTCTGCATGGCCGGGGGAGAATACACAAATCTCCACAGAAAGATGCTCGAAGAGAAAGGTATACCAACTTATTCCTATCCCGAACGCGCCGTCAGCGCATTAGCCGGCATGTACAGATACCAAAAAATGAAGCGCCTGCGAAGCCAGGAATAAAAATAACCTTTATATACCATACATCGCCAAAGAAATAATAGAGTGATTTGATGAAAGGTATTACCCCAGTAATTGCGATAATTCTTCTGCTTCTCATCACAATATCCATGGTTGGCTTTGCCTTTGTCTGGTTTCAGCGCGTGGCGCAGACAGCCACTGACTCGACAGACACCCAGCTGCAGCAGCAGCTGGCGCAGCAGGCTCAGAAAATCAGGATAGAAAGCGGTGCAGGAACAAGCGTTACACTCAGAAATACGGGAAGTCAGGCGCTTCCGGTAGGCTCTGTCGCATTGTTCGTTAACAACGCGCAGTCGACAAACAGCTGCCCTGGATCTTCCCAGGCGGCAGGTGCCGTGTTTACATGCACTCTGTCAAGCAGCTGCGCTTCCGGAAACACGCTGAAGGCGACGGCGCCGGGCAACACTGACCAGATAACGTGTCCATAAGAATTAACGTGTTCAGGGACCGGCTTCTTTTCTAAGTTCTTCGGACTTGTCAGTCCTCTCCCAGGTAAAATCTATGTCCTCTCTTCCGAAATGCCCGTATGCCGCGGTCTTCTTGTAAATCGGACGCCTCAGGTTAAGATGTTTTATAATTTGGGCGGGCTGCAGGGGGAAGCCTTTTCTTATTATTGCAGCCAGCCTTTCGTCGCTCACCTTTCCCGTGCCAGACGTGTCTACATGAACGCTCACAGGCTCGGCAACTCCTATGGCATATGCAAGCTGCACCTCGCACACGTCTGCAATTCCTGCGGCGACAATATTTTTCGCAACGTATCTTGCCATGTATGCAGCGCTCCTGTCGACTTTGCTGGGGTCTTTTCCCGAAAAGCATCCGCCACCGTGACGACCGAAGCCGCCGTACGTGTCGACAATTATTTTCCTGCCTGTGACACCGGTGTCTCCGGCAGGCCCGCCGAGAACAAAGCGTCCCGAGGGGTTTATGTGGAATATCGTATTTTCATCCAGCCAACTGCCGCACACTGGCTTTATTATTTTCTCTTTTATTACGCGCGTGATTTCCTCGTTGCTTATTTCCGGATCGTGCTGCGTCGAAACAACGGCCGTATGCACCCGCTTTGGTTTTTTGTTTTCATATTCTCTCAACCACCCTATCTCGCCGGTTTTTCTTGCTTCGCTCAGCCTCATGCAGAGCTTGTGCGCCAAAGCTATTGGAAGCGGCATGAGTTCCTCCGTCTCGTTGCACGCGAAGCCAAACATAAGTCCCTGATCACCGGCGCCAAGGTCGTCTTCCTTTATTACAGCCTGCGCAATGTCCGGCGACTGTTCATGGATTGCTACCATAACACCGCATGAATCAAAGTTAAATCCATAGTCCTTGTTGTCGTAGCCTATTTCTTTTATGGTTTTTCTGATTACGTCCTGCACGTCAACGTAGTGCTTGGTGGTAACTTCGCCGGCAACAATGCACAGCCCGGTAGTTACAAGCGTCTCGACGGCGACGCGGCTGTGCGGGTCGTTCCTGTAGAAAGCGTCAAGGAGCGCGTCGCTTACCTGGTCGCAGATTTTGTCGGGGTGCCCTTCGGTGACGCTCTCCGACGTGAAGAGAAAGTTTCCGCTCATCAGGACATTATCCCGTTCCGGTTTAAAAGAAATTTTGGAACAAAAACAAAAGAATTAAAGTAATGCTGTTGAAATGTTATTGCATGCCAAAGCGGTTTTGGCGATCGTTGTTTTCTCGTTTTTAGCGGTGCCAGTATTCTCCATCCGTGTCAGTGAAGTGATGCACAACCCCGACGGCTCTGATACAAACAGGGAATGGGTAGAGATATACAACAACGACAGTGTTGAGCATAATCTGACAGGGTGGAAATTCAATTCTGGTGGCAGCGACCATACGCTAAATGTTCCGCCAGCCAACAACGGCACAGGCAGCATGGTGCTGGCGCCGGGCAGCTACCTGATCATATCTCAGGACGCCGCTTCATTCTTGTCAGATTATAACTTCACGGGCACGGTCATAGACAGCAGCTGGACAGGTCTGTCAAATTCCGGCAACGAGACAGTCTGGATAAAAAATTCCACCATAATATTCGACAACGTGACATATGCAACTGTGCCTGAGGGCAAC
>JAGVVU010000054.1:3284-6952 GCA_018304605.1 Candidatus Aenigmatarchaeota archaeon
ATGCATTTGCAATGAAACGTTTACCGCCTGTCTGCCGACACCCGGCGCAGCAAATTCGCAGAGCGGCACGGCTAACACGACTAATTCAACCAATTCAACAAATCCTGACGTCAGGATAGGCGTTTATATTTCAGCCGCTACGGTGAACGTTACGTACACTTCCCTGTTTCAGGTCAACATAGACAATAAAACCTGCGACTATATGGACAATGTTACAGTCTCGTACAATATAACGCCTTCCTTTGCAGGCTCCTTTGTCCGCGAGCTCGCATGTTCTGCGAATTCGATTACAGGGAGCTGGACGCCAGTAGAGGCGGGAAACTATACGATATGTGGCGCGATTACAAATACTACTGCAAACGATACAAACAGCTCCAACAACGAGGCGTGTGCGAATGTGACAGTGACGCAGAGAAGTTGCAATACAAGCATCTCCATAACATCCGAGCCGGTTGTAAATAGCAGCGCTTCATTCGAATATACCCTCGCCCTTTCCGACAGCTTCTGCAACGAAACGTCGGTGGACGTGGAATACTGGGTGGAAGACCTGTTCAGCTCCTACGTCAAAGCCAAGCTCAACACGACGCAGGAGTTCTCATGCAGCAAGTCTGTCAGTCGCCAGTGGACGCCTGATACGGTTACTGGAAGCGAAGGCTACAGGATAAAGGCCGTCCTAAGAAGCGCATGTGACATTAACGCAAGCGACAACTCTGCGGAGAAGCTTATTGTTGTCCGCGGTTCTCAAAGCAGTTCTTCCGGCTTGTCCTCTGGCTCATCCTCCGGTTCATCGGGCGGCGGAGGCGGAGGTTCTGGCGGAGTTTCGGAATCAGTAACCAAGAAAAACACTGAGTTGCTGTCGTACCCCTACATGGTTTATGCTGGTGATTCGTTTGAAATTGTCGTGAACGTTTCGATAAACAGGTCGTATTCAATTTACTCTTATGTCTACACCGGCAACACTCCCGTGTCCGAATGGGGTAGCAAGGCGTGGGATGCAAATAAAAAAGAGCTCAGCACAGGCGCCACAGTAGTCCTCCCGCTCAGGATTGAGAATGGAACACCGGCAGGTAACTATACCATGAAGGTGCGGGTAAAATCAGATAAGGAAGAAGATATAACAAGGCAGATAGAAATTCTGGAGCGCCCAAACATGTCAGTGGAGGAGGCAAACGGCACCATACAATTAACTGCCTGCTCTGGATGCGAGCTGCTTGTACTAGCCAAGGATTTCGAGTTCTCCGGCGGCAATTACACGCTTGACAAGCCCGGCGAGTACAGCGTGCTGCTGCTTAAGGATTCGGTGATATTCTCGAAAAGCAAGTTTGTCATAGAGGCGCCGAAGCAAAATCCTGTAACGGGGAGAGCTGCGGTGAAAACGAAGGCTGCCGGGCTCGATAAGAGGCGTGTGTTCGTGCTTCAATTTATTTCGCGAATCAAGCTATTTTAATTCTTCTGCCATCTTAGAACTAATGTTCATAAAAAACGAGCCTGCGATGAAGGTCGGAAAGTACGTTGCAGTGGCAGACATACATATAGGGCTTACAAAAGACCTCTGGAAATCGGGCGTATCGCTGCCCAGCCAGGTGAAGAAGCTCGCTGAGCGGCTGAACAGGCTCAGGAAGCTGACGAAATCCGAAGGCTTAATCATAGTGGGCGACCTCAAGCATAAAACCGTAGGCATAAGCTATCAGGAGCGGATAGAAGTGCCCGAATTCCTAAAGCTTCTGAAGTTCAAGCGCATAATAATAGTCAAGGGAAACCATGACGGGTTCATAGAGAAGCTGGTGCGCGACAAAAGGGTATCTGTCAGGAAATCATTTTCAGTGGGCAAGTATGCATTCACTCACGGTCACAGAAACATCAAAACATCCAAAGAAATAATTGTAATAGGACACAACCATCTTTGCGTGAAGTTCCGCGACGACGTTGGCGCCACTTATAACGAGCCCGTCTGGGTTCGCGGAAAGTTAGGACAAGACGCCAAAGACGTCAAGACTATAATCATAATGCCGGCATTCAACGAACTGTGCGGATATTTTTTAGTGAATAAAGGCAAGTTCAACGGACCTATAGCAGGCAAGCTCAAGGACCCGAAGATGTACCTCTTGGACGGCACTGACATCGGACGTGTGAGCGGGCTGAAAGTGAGGGAATAAAATGGTATTCGGGATGTTTTCAGACAAGATGCAGGCGTTGATCGCCAGGAAAGGCTTCATCGAGCCCACGCTCCCCCAGAAACTCGGCATACCTGACATATACGCGGGAAAGAACGTGCTGATAATAGCGGCAACAGGCATAGGCAAGACTGAGACTGCAATGCTGCCGCTATTGGATAAAATTCACACACAACAAAATAAACCGATTTCTCTCCTCTACATTACCCCGCTAAAGTCGCTCAACAGAGACTTGATGGGGCGATTGTTCTGGTGGGCGGACAAACTAGACTTACAGATAGACGTAAGACACGGCGATACGTCACAGGCGGACAGGGCAGCTCAAAGGGAGAATCCTCCTCATGCACTTATTGTCACTCCGGAAAGCCTCCAGGCAATAATGACGGGCAAGATATTCCGCGAGCATCTCAAGAACGTGAAGTATGTAGTAATCGATGAAATTCACGAGCTCATAGAATCCAAGCGCGGCGTGCAGCTGTCGCTGGGCCTTGAGCGTTTGAGGCAGCTTGCAGGAAACTTCCAGCGCATCGGGCTGTCAGCCACCGTAGGCTCGCCCGAGATAGTCGCGGACTTCCTTGCACCGGACACGAAAATAATTCGTGCCGAGTCCGCGAAGAAATACAACATCCGCGTGGAGAACCCAAAGCCGACACCGAAGGACCAGATTATCGCGGACGATTTAGTAATCGGTGTCAACACAACAGCCAGGCTTCGCCGCCTCTACGAGCTCATCCAGAGCCACAAGAGCGTGATAGCTTTTACCAACACGCGTGAGACAGCTGAAGTTATCTCATCGCGGCTGAAGCGGCTGGACCGAGAGCTGAAGCAGGAAGTGCACCACGGCTCTTTATCAAAGGAAGGCAGGATAAAGAGCGAGGTCGCGTTCAAGGAACAGCGCCTTAAGTCGCTTATCGCAACAAGCTCGCTGGAGCTGGGCATAGACATCGGCTCGATTGACCTTGTCGTGCAATACCTCTCGCCGCGCCAAGCCACCAGATTGATTCAAAGGGTGGGAAGAGCAGGCCATCGGATAGACGAGGTGAGCAAAGGTATAGTGCTTTCGGGCGAGGAGGACATATTCGAGTCGTGCGTAGTTGCAAACCACGCTTCCAACCGAAGGCTTGATAAAATCCGCACGCATGACATGGCACTTGACGTTTTGTCGGGACAGATACTTGGCATGTGCCTTGACGAATACGAGGTGACGCCTGAAAAGGTGTTCGAGATAACGAAAGGTTCGTACATGTTCCGCGATATAACAAGGGAACAGATTGATATCCTGATTAAGTTCATGGCAGACCTGCGCCTTGTCTGGATGAATCCTACGCCTGAAGGCAGCTATACAATCAAGCGCCGCAGGAAAACCTGGACGTCATACTTCGAGAATCTTTCCACAATACCGGCTGCAGTGAAGTTCCGCGTCATATCTGTCATTGAAAATGAACCGATCGGCAGCCTTGACGAGGCGTTTGTCGCCGAACACGGACAGTCCGG
>JAGVVU010000055.1 GCA_018304605.1 Candidatus Aenigmatarchaeota archaeon
AATAATCATATTATCGGCAAATTGCTGCTGAATGACAGAAAAGAAGCGATGAAGCTTATAGACAGGAACGGCGGCAATACTGAAAAGCGAACGCTGAAATTTTACATTCATGCTTACCAGTCTTACCTGTTCAACAAGCTTCTCGACAGGTATATTTCCATTCATACCAAACCGTTTTTTGGGGAATTTCCGATAGCCGGTTTTGACGCAAAGCTGAAAGACGACTTCGCAGGCAAAGAAATGAGGAAAATAATGAAGGAAGAAGCCGTAAAGACGGAGGACTTTTCTGTCAGGGAACTCAGCATCAGGTGCACAGGCTCGTCCCGCGCCGCGTTTGTCATGCCGAAAGAAATAAATTATAAGATAGACGGAAAAACAGTCGAACTCCGTTTCGTACTTCCGAAAGGCTCTTACGCGACAGTTCTTATCAGGGAAGCATCAAAAGTCTAGGTCGCTGGATTCGACTATCCTGTGCACTTTCGCGTTCCCGACATTGTAGTAGAAGCCGTCGTGTACGAAGAAGCTCATCCTTTTTTCGTCCTTCGTCATCTCCTGGATTACGTGCTGGCTGAAATCAAGTTCTGCCTGATGAACGTTCCTCAGCCTGCTGATGTAGTCAAGCACTTCCCTTTCCGCGTAGAATATCGGGCAGTTCGGGTATTTTCCCAGCACGGCAAAATCTATGAGCGGCTTCTCGTTTATTATCAGAGTTTCTCCCGCCTGCTCGAGCATCCCTTCTCCTATGTCAAAGAATCTTGCGCCACACATTGTCAAAGTGTTTTCTTTTTCTTCGTGCAGCCTCAGCATTGCAGCCAGATCGACATTTGCCACAACATCCCCGTAATAAACGAGAAATGTTTTTCCGTCAAGGAGATGTCTCGCATTATGAACTTCACCTGCGGTGCCCGATGGTGCGTCAGCATGGGAAAACCGCACCTTCGTATTGTCCGCGAAATAATCCGTTATCTGGCTTCCGTACGTGCTGCTTGCCACGGCTATTACCGGCTCGAAGCCGTATCTCAGGAGCCTGTCGACCGTATGCGCGATTATTGGACGTCCGTCCTTCATCGGAAGCATTACCTTCGGTTTTCCTGCAGCAGCTTCGTATCCCTGCATCCTGGTTCCATGTCCGGCTGCAAGTATCACAACTTTCATGATAGAATGCTTGAATGAAAGTTTTTAATAATGAATCTCGAAGTTGTTGCAGCCTTTTTAATAAGTAATTACAAAACTATCAGCATGAAACCCCGTGTTGTACTCCCGATATTGCTTATTTCGGTGATCGTCATCTCCGGCTGTGTGGAAGAACAAGAGCCGGTTACAGAGATATACGTGCCCGGACACGGGAACCAGATATACGCATTTCACAATGACATCCGCGAGTCGCTGAAAGTCCCGGTTAATAACCCGGAAGGGATAAAGGCACTTGCAGCAGTTTCAAACGGCATGTACCTTGTTTTCGACGGTTCGAACCCGCAGGATAACGCGTATTTCACTATTGTCACGACTGAGATTACTCAGAAAATTTCAACCTATTATTCATATGAGGGCAGGCTGTTCGGTTTCATGCCTTACTACCATATTGGAAGCCAGTGGTATGATTCAGGAGGCAAAGAGATAAACAAGCCTGATTTCTCCGGACCCGTGATGTGGCTTCTGGGACCGTCGACGGGTGCTAATGACACGTCAGTTACCCTTGTGAACAGCACTGTCTACATTAGCGGGACCAGCTACAATAATCTTACGCTTGCAGGAGACAAGTTCGTCCTCCTGATTTTCGGCATAGACAGGGTTTGAGGCGAGAGGATGCTATTCGACGCGATGCCCTATATAGTGGCTTACGTATCATTGTTTCTTTCGATATTCTGGTTCACTGTTTATTTTTCACACGAGCCAAAGCAAAAAAGGCATGGATATGCCCCTGCGATTTCGATAATCGTTCCTGCACATAACGAGCAATTAACAATCGGCAAATGCATAAAATCTCTTATTAAACAGAAGTATGCAAACCTGAAAATTATTGTAGTTGATGACGGCTCGACAGACAATACTGGATATGTTGTAAAGTCTCTGAAAAAATCGCATAGTAATATCGGATATCTCAGGACAAATCATATCGGGAAAGCTGCTGCGATGAACGTTGCCCTTCGTCATGTGAGAACAGAAGTATTTGGTTTCATCGATGCAGACACGTATCTTTCTGCAGGAACCCTGCATGCCATGGTAAAATATTTCAATGATGAAACTGCTGCTGTCACTATAGCCATGAAGCCTTCCAAGGCGGTTAACCTGATTCAGAGAATACAAAAAGTTGAATACATGATATCATCGCTTACCAGAAAACTGCTGAGTTATCTTGATGCGGTGTATTACACCCCGGGTTTTGCAATCTATAAGACTGACGTGATAAAAAAGCTTGGTGGGTTCGATGAAAAAAACATCACGGAGGATCTTGAAATAGGCATGAGGCTGAAGGATAGTGGATACAACATAGAAAATGTGATAGACAAGGCGGCATTCACTGAGGTGCCGCAGACATTCCGGGAGCTCTTCAGGCAGAGGATGCGATGGTACAGGGGCTATTTTTACAACAGCAGAAAATACAAGCATATGTTCTTTAACAGGAAATTCGGTGACTTGGGAATAATGGTACTCCCAATCCAGTATATAGTCCTTGCGCTAATTACACCATTTTTGCTGTTCGCCGTTTACGATATGTCCGTATCATTGCTGAAGGGCATTATAGACCTGTATCTGACAGGATTCGATGTCGGGTATTTTTTTGAAACAGGATCCTTTATAATTGTGACACCTATGACATTCTTCCTGCTGGCGCTTGTCGCGTCGTTCGTCATAATGATAAAAATCAGCCAGAGGGAGACAGAGGAAAATGTTGGAAAGTTGACTTATTTGGTTTATATAATTCTTTACCCTTTTATCAATACGCTGCTCTGGATTAGCGCATTCGTGCATGAAATGTTCGGGACAAAGAAAAGATGGTAAAAATGAAGAAAAATGTTTATATGGCTGCAATAATTTTTACATCCCTGATATTTTTTGTGGGAATATTGCTAGGCTCCAGAATAACCGATGAGAATACTGCAAGAATGCAGCGCGAACTGCAGAACGATTTCCTTGGGATGCAGAGCCTTGAATTGGAGCTTTCAATAGTCAATAATGTCAACAGGACTTCATTTTGCAGCTACATTGATTACAGGTTGCCGGATATTGTCAGACAAAAGGTGGAACTTGGAAGGAGGTTCGATATCGGGGATATACCTTCCGATCAGGCGGAAGTCTTGAAAAAGCAGTATCTTCTCTCGCTGAGCAAATACTGGCTATTTTCTGAAGTCAGCAAGAAGCAGTGCAGGGTGGGCAACCCTGGTATAGTATTCTTCTTCGACTCGTCAGAAGCCTCGCGCGAGCAGGGGAGGATACTGGATTATCTTGTGTATAAATCAGACGAAAATATCACGGTCTTCGCTTTCAATACAGAATGGGATGAGCCGCTTATGAGGCTCGTTATGATCAGCTATAATGTGACCGGCACACCCACAGTAGTTATAGATGATGTCAGCTACAGCGGACTCCAGACAAGAGAAAAGCTGGCAGAAACTTTGTGCAAGAACTACAACCTTACTCTTTGTCCTTACTCTTTGTTAGCTATTTTAAAAACTCAAGACAGATTAGTGATAGCATGATAGACCCAGAATTCATCAAGATTCTTGTCCATGCGGTGTCGACGGACATTTTCCACTTCCTGGTTATACCGGTGGCAATATTCTCTGTGTTTTTCTACTTCTTCGGGGTTGTCGGAATTCTTCAGAAGGATGCCGGGAAATCATCTGCGCGCGGCGCGAAGCGCCTTCCGAAAGTTACAATACAGATTCCCACTTTCAATGAACCCGTCGCCATCAGGTGCGCAGAGCACTGCCTGAAGATGGACTATCCAAAAAGCAAGTTCGAAATCATAATTGGCGACGACAGTTCCGACGGCAATGTTTCCGCCATGATAAATGATTTTGCCAGAAAGCACCGCATAAAGGTGACAAGGCGCGGCACGAACGAGGGCTTCAAGGCGGGCAACATCAATAACATGCTGCGCTATTCGAAGGGCGAGATTATAGTCATCTTCGATTCTGATTTCGTGCCTCCGGCCGACTTCCTGAAGCGGATAGTAAGACCGTTCGACGACCCGAAGGTTGCATGCGTCCAGTCCAAGTGGTCTTACATCAACATGGAACAGAGCCCGACGTCGAAATTCGCGTCCACGGTTTTGATGGTTTATCACAATATCCTTGCACGTCTGAACAATGCTGCAGGCTCGCCGCTCCTTTTCGGTTCCGGGGAAGCTGTCAGGAAAAACGTCATAGAAAAGCTTGGCGGGTGGCAGGAAGGGAGTGTTACGGAAGATGTCGAATTCTCGGTGCGCGCCCTGATAAAGGGATACAAGACCGTGTATCTGCACGACCTTAGTGTGCAGGGCGAAGTGCCTTACAACGTCCGCTCGCTGCGCACACAGCAGCGCCGGTGGGCTTACGGGAACACAAAGGCGTTTCTCGAGCACAAAAGAGCCATACTTTTCGGGAAGCTCTCGTTTTTCCAGAAAGTGCTTATGTCCTTCACAATGCTTGGATACATTTCGTCTTTTTTCCTTGTAGCTTTCATGTTCTTCGGCGCAGTCTCGTTCATGACAGGCGAGCCGTCGCAGATTAACGTCGTGCGGCTTGTTGTTGATGTCGCAATCAATTTTGTGCTCGCGTCAGGCTTTACGTTCGCGGGGGTGGTTGCCCTGTGGAAAGAGAAAAAAGCGCACCATGTCTTCGTGGTTTTCTTCTCCGCGCTCACGGTAGGCATACTGGTTTCATTGAGCGTGTGCAGCGGAATCATCAAGGTGTTGCGCGGCAAGCCGATGTACTGGATTGTCATAAAGAAGAAAGGGAATGTGGACTTCATTCCCGGCACGTACGGGCTCACCGCAATTAAGCGCTAACTGTTTTTATAGGTATCAGGCGAAATCCTGTATGATGATGGACATATTTTTAACCGTTCTGTTCTCCCTTCTCGCGGCAGTCAATGCAATACTGCTGTGCCTTTTCCTTCTTCCTGACAGGGTGTACG
>JAGVVU010000048.1 GCA_018304605.1 Candidatus Aenigmatarchaeota archaeon
TACCATATTTCGAGAAGACGTTATAGTGTATAGGCGGCGCAACCGGACGCCGACGCGCCAAAATTATAATATGTTTCTTTGGGCTTGAGACCTTTCTTTTCTTAAAAGAAAGGTCTCAAACGTAAGCTTCCAAGAAAGCGGCAACAATTATCAGCACTTCCGCCAACGCAAGGAATGCTATCGAATCGATGAATATCTTCTCGAAATGTCCCTTGAACTTCTCGCGGATTATCGCCACGGACAGCATGCCGCCTGCCAATGCGGCTACAAAATACGCCGCTATCTCGGGCACGCCGTGCAGAGCTATCGATCCAAGACCCGCCGGCACCCCCAGCAGATAAGCCATTTCCGGCGACACGCCATTGCGTATGAACGAGTTTATCGCAAACCCGACATACACGGCAATAACAGAGGCGTTCCATGCGAGTATGAAGATAGCTCCGGCGCCGAACATTGTAGATAGTATGAACATTATCAGGAGTACCTGCGTGTTATTGATGAGAAATAGCGAGAAATCTTCCCCTTGGGTGACTTGTCCAGTCTGGCCGGTTATCGTCTTTCCCTGCGACCTGAACCAGTCTTCCTGCATCTCAAAAGCCGGGCGCGCGTGTGGAAAGAACACGTAGATGAAGCTCAGCGCCACTATCGTGCCAACGAAGAAAAGTCCAAATACGTAGAAGAGTTTCTTGTGTCGTACAAGCAAATTTTTGTGCAGCTTGTAGTCCTTGCGTTCCTCGAGTTCGAAATATTTCTGGAAGAACGGCATGAACATGATGGTAATGAGGCTGATGGCAAATACAGACGCCTGCGCAGGGAAAATCTGCAGCGCAAACGAAACGCCTATGAACGAGAACATGATGGCGATGAAGAAAACATCCCACGGCCCTTTTTCCGCCTTTTTTGGCCTAAGAAGCGACTCAAGCATTATTATAATTGGCGTCCTGTATAAATATGGTTATGGATGCGCTCATTTTTTTATGGGCTTTTTACTGGCCGCTTCTCTTCCTCAGGCTGAAGGGATTGTTTTCTAAGACGGTTATTACACGGAGAAGTTTGATTGTTTCCCTGATTCTCGCCGCGGCAGCGTCTTATTCCGGTGAGTATCTTTACCGCTATCACGTCTCGCAGTCCGCGTTCGTTTTGATGACCATTTTCGCGGCGCTGTCGATAGCAGTTCTGTTTCTGTCGGGGAAGCCCCCGGGAAAACGAACGCAGGTAAAGCTCATTATTCTGGCGGCGTATTTTCACATATTCTGGCAGCTGCTGCCCGGACTCTCCCCTTACCCGTTCCTGCTGGACATGCTCGTCACGCTTGCTATAATTGCTTTGGCTAAAACAAAGCCTAAAATCATAAATGGGAGACACGAACCACAGACGGCAATCAGCGGCATGTGGAAGTAGAAGTTTTTAGGCGGGCAAGCCTCCATCACTCTTTAATATGTTTTATCCAACTGCTAAGAGTATGAGAAGTGACTTGTCTGGATTTTACGATCTCAGCCTTGACGCGAGGCTGTCGCTAGTCAAGAAGCTTTGTTCGCTTACCGAAGAGGAAGCTGATACTCTTAGGAAAACCGTGTGCTTGCCGCATTCTGACAGGATGATAGAGAACGTAGTGGGGACGATAGAACTGCCTCTCGGGATAGCTACGAATTTCATAGTCAACGGGAGAGACATGCTTGTTCCTATGGCGATAGAGGAGCTGCTGCAAAACTTGCCAGGCCGGAAGGATTCGAGGCTTCAAGCGACGAGCCTATTATGATAGGACAGATTCAACTGCTGGGTGCGGGACGCGGCGCGGCAAAAACGATACTGGAAAACAGGGATTCTATTATTGAGATAGCGCACGCGAAGGACTCGGTGTTGGTTAAGCTTGGCGGCGGACTCAAGAACATAGAGGTGCGCGAGATTGAGACGGAAAGGGGGACGATGACTATAGTTCACCTTCTCGTCAATGTGCAGGACGCCATGGGAGCCAACGCCGTGAACACGATGTGCGAAGAAGTCGCGCCTTTCATAGAGAACCTTGTCGGCGGAAGGTCGCTTCTGAAAATTATATCAAACCTCGCAGTTTATCGAAAGACCCGCGCCGGAACGGTGTGGAAAAAGGAGGCGCTGGGTGAGGACGTCATCGAGGGAATCCTTGACGCTTACGCATTCGCAAAAGCGGACCCGTTTCGCTGCGCCACTCACAACAAGGGAATAATGAACGGGATAGACGCGGTTTTGATAGCCACAGGCAATGATTTTCGCGCCGCTGAAGCGGGCGCGCACGCGTTTGCCGCGATTGACGGGTATAAGCCGCTCACGAAATACCGGAAGAACGAGAACGGAGACCTTGTGGGTGAGATAGAACTCCCGCTTGTCGCCGGAATTGTAGGCGGCTCCACGAATTCCAACCCAATAGCAAAGATATCACTGAAGATACTCAACGTCAGGAAGGCCCACGAACTTTCGGAGGTAGCTGCTTGTGTAGGGCTCGCGAACAATTTTGCGGCTCTGCGCGCAATGGTCAAAGAAGGGATACAAAAAGGACACATGAAATTGCACGCCCACAACATAGCGCTGACAGCCGGCGCCACACACGATGAAGCCATTAAGATTACGGATGTGATGCTATCGGAGGGAAAAATAAGTGTAGCCCGCGCCTCTGAACTTCTGGAAGTCATGAGGCGCTAACTGTTCTGTTCGAACAATTTCTCTATTCTTTCGCCGAAGAAACTGATTTTCTCCTCGGAAATCTTTCTCAGGAGAGGAAAAATAACTTTCACGTAATAATCAGAGAATATCTGGCTGAAGAAGCCGGTTTCGTCAATGCCGACAGCAAGCGACCCGGTGATATTCGCCCTGAGCGTCCCGTCCTCCGAAACGAGGTTGAACCTGAAGAGAATTTTGGAGAAGTCGTCTATAAGGTCAACGGTGTCGAACACCACGACAGAACGGTGGTGCGGGCCGTCTGTTTCGTACTGGTTCTTTCTTTCAATAACTTTTACGTCTTTCGAAAGCTCCTCCATCACCTGCAGCGAGAACAGGTAGGGGTCGCTGTTCGACACGGAAAAAGACTGGTTCATGAGGCTTTCTTTTATCTTCATTGATTAGACTTGGAGTTCCCTGAATAAAAAGATTTAGCCGCTATTAGTTTCATGTGGAAGCTTCTCATGCTGCTGCTGGTAATACCGCTGTCGGCCGCGGAAATAGCGCAATATGACGTGGAGTTCAGGATAAACGAGGACGAGTCTGTTCATCACCTGAGCAGGTTCGTATTTGTCTCACCTGTAAGCGACATTATTGTCACTGACGGCGTTCAGCCGCTGAGGTTCACGACAGTCGCCACCGGCGAAGGCTACGTCTTGAACATCTTCCCTGACGTGCCGACAAGCCAGATAATTATAGAATACACGGCGTATGACGTAATTTTTCGCCTGGATTCGATAGAGCACTTCTTCACCGAGCTGAACTTTGACAACTCCGTAAATCTCTCGGCAAGCCTTACGCTGCCTGTAGGCTACACGCTTTATGACGATTCTTTCAAGCCGAGCAATGCGGAAATACGCTCCGACGGCAGGCGCATCGTGCTTTATTGGGAGGAAGATAATGTCAGCAACGCGCTTTTCTCGGTAAAGTACGTCCCGCCAAAGCAGGAGTTTTCCCTCTGGCTTGCAGTTGTTGCGATACTCTTTTCATTTATTTCTACTTCCACGATCGAAGAAAGGAGGACATGCTTTTCGGGTTCAGGCACGACGAGAAAATAGCAATCAACTACATACAGGAAAAGAAAATAGCGCTGCAACGCGACCTCGAGGAGCAGTTCAAGTTCTCTCGCGCGAAGGCGACGCGCATAGTTTCGAAGCTTGTGGAGAAAGGGCTTGTAAGAAAGCAAAGGTACGGGCGCACTAATAAATTGACTTGGCTGAAGTAAATTATTCTGTTTCTCAACCGTTTCACGAACGGTTCACTTCTGTTTCACTACACATCCTAATTCCCGAAACAGACTAATTACTCTTAGAAAAGGCGTCACATGGTTGATGCTGTATTGTATCGGAGGTTGATAGCATGTTCGGAACCGTCCAAAAATTATTGAGTAAGGAAGATGCGGCGGCGATAAAGAAGCGCCGCATCAAAGTCAGAAAAGAAATGTACGTGTGCAACGGCTGCGGACACCTGTATTATTACAGGATAATCAAATGCCCGCTGTGCGAGTCGCTGGACACGGCCATATTAAGCGGAACGATAGGAGGCGGCCGTTCATGAACTGCGCGGTCTGCGGAAGGTGGACTGAAGTAACGGAGTTTAACGGCGAAGTTGAAACAGCTCTCTGTTACAGGCACGCAATAAGACCCCGGGCCAGAAAGTTGGAGAAAGTCCTCGGAAGGGCGCCTAAATATTGAAGATAGAGACGTGGTCAAATGAACTGCATCATTTGCGGCAGGAAAGCAGAAGTAACAAGGATGCTTAGCGATGTGGAAGCTGCATTTTGTTACGCCCATTTCCCTGGAGAAGTAGTTCGCGGCAACGCGAACACTTACCAGGTTATTATTACAAAAAGAATTTCATCAGATAACTGGTGTGTTGAAGCAATCAAGAAGATTATGGTAATGGAGGTGTAAGATATGAAGTGGATAGCAGCAATACTTGCGGCAATTGTATTGTCAATGCCGCTTGGGTTTGCGGACACAAGCATCGGAGCTCAAAACGACGCGCATTCCGAAGCCAAGGTATCTGCGATGGAGCTTCGCTTCAGGCAGGTTGGCCAGGCATTCGGGGACTTCGCTTTCGGCGTCAAATCTTTTTTGACTTTTGACGAGAGCGCGAAGATTGAACTCATAAAGGAGAGGAACGCAGAGATGCGTGAAAGGCAGGAAGCGTGGCTAAACATGAAAGAGGAAGCATTTGATGGCGAACTGACCTTGGAAGAGAGGCAGGAAATAGAAGCCATGGTTCAGGCGGAGCACGAGGCTATTATAAAAGAGCATCTCCGCTTGACTAGCGAACTGCGGGATGTACAGCTAAAAGCAAAAGCTCGCGGGTTGGCTTCAGTTGAAAGCGACGCCGAATCAGCCATAGAATCCGGCAGCGGTCTGTCTTTGGGGCTTGTCAGTCTCGACGTGAATGGCGATGTAAATGGGAAAACCAGAACACGCGCCCTCTTCGTAGAGAAGACGACAAATGCAAATGTACATGTCAGCGGCAACGTAGCTCTTGACAACGAAACAAGGGCGGCAATCAACCAGCTAGTTGCAAACCTTTCAGCAGACCAGAATGTGAAAATAGAGGTCGAAGCTGAAAAAGAAGCCGGAGCTAACGCGACGGTTGAGAGCGAGAAAACCAGCAGGCTCTTGTAGCAGCTCTCGAGGCGAAGGCGAAAGCCCTTGTAGAAGCCTCAACAAGAGCGGACGCAAGGCTTGATATAGAAATCAGGCATAAAGCTGCCGCAGAAAACGGGATAGACACCGCAACAGAAGCCCAGGCTGTCGTTGAGAAAAGACTGCACGTCGACGCGTCCAACGTCACGGTGGAAACACAGGACGGAGTTCAGGTTTTTGTCGTGACTGGAACGCAGACGCAGACTAGCGGCAATTTCCAGATGACAAAAAGCTTCGAGGTCGTTGTTGAGTCAGGCACAGGGTTGATCTTGTCGGCTGACATGACGGCGCACTTCGAACAGGTTGCAGAGGCAGACGCTTCGACAAGCACAGGCGCAAGCAGCTCAGCTGTCACATCAGCTAGCACATCCGGGTCGACCAGCGCATCAGACAGCTCAGCAAGTGCAGGCGCCTCGGCAAATGCCGGCATGTCAGCGGGTTCGGGCAGCGCATCGGTTAACTCCGGAGTCGCTGCGGTTGGAGGGGTATCGATAGGCTAGATTTTTTCCTTTTTTATTTTTAATTTTCATACTAAAACAGGTGGATAACATGAAAAGAATAATTATGTTTGTTGTAGCATTGGTAGCCTTTGCATCTCCGTACGCTTTTGCAGACACTCTTGGGTCGCAGTCGTTTGGACAAGGCGTTAATTTTCATGACGGCGTCATCACGCAAGCCGAATTGGAACTTGCAGGTTCGTTGCCTGAGCCGGGAATACTGCCTGATCACCCGTTATACTTTCTTAAAAGGGCAGGCGAAAGAGTAAGGCTGTTTCTTTCTTTTAGCGACGAAGGCAAGGCATCTCTGCACCTGAATTTTGCCAAGCTGCGCCTGGCAGAAACAAGGAAGCTGGCTGCCAAAAATAAAACAGTTGACAATGTAGTTGGAGAATTTAACATGGAACTTAACCTCACGCGAAACCTGTCAAAGGAGCCGAGGCTTATGAAAGAAGTTGGAGACATGGCGGAAAGAAGCGCAATAGTGCTTGCGCAGGTTCTCGAAAATGTGCCGGAGTCGGCAAAGCCGGCAATCGAGCGCGCACTCAATAATTCTATTGAAAAGGGGATAAAAATCCGTGCAGAGATTGAAAACAAAACAGTGACGGATATACAGCCGGAAATCAGGAAAGAAGCCGAACACCGGAAGGATGCGCTGCGCAAGCGTGAACGCAGCGAAGCCGGTGATAAGGCTGAGAAGGTAGCACCGGAAGGCTCGGATACAATCATAGAGACATCGGTTTCGCCGCCCGCGGCGCAAACTGTGACTCAGAATGCGGGAGCTGTATCTTCCGTTGCGTCGTCTGTAATCTAAAGCGCCCAACAAGGAAGTTATAACTATTTCTGTAATACTATATTCATGGGTTTTCTGGATATTTTCAGGGCCAAAGAAAAGCGCTATTCGTTGAGCGAAGCGATGAGAATAATAGAAAAAGAGCTGGAAAGGCTTGATACGGAAAACCTTGAGCAGGCTAACAGGGATGCGATGAGGGTGGAGTCTGAGATACGGCAGCTCCTGATTTTGATAGACGAATTCTCCAGGAAACCGACTCCTGAACTCGGCAAGTCTTCTGAAAACGTCAAGGAAAGATTCTGCCTGCTGTCCAGAAAACAGCTTATTTCATTAGGGACACCGGACAAATCAAGACCGCACGATTTTCTCAGGGCTGTAAGCATGACTTTGGACGCTTTGGGGGGGCTTACGCAGCGGCAGGTTCTGCACATCAACTTCTTTTTCAAGGAAGATTTCAAGCCTGTGGGGAAAAAAATCAACGAGATAAGTTCAATCATTTCCGGCGGAGCAGGAGTCACAGATCACCACAAAGCCGTTGAGATGAACATGAAGCTTGCATCAATGCAGAACAAGAAGAAACTCACCGAAAATTCGATAGCTGCATGCGAAGCTGAATTAAGGAATAGCGAGGGCAGGAGTGTGCCGGGACTGCCGCGCCACCCGGATACGAACAGCCTTAACGCAGTGGAATCTAAGGTCAGTTCAAAAAAGCAGGAAATAGACTCTTTTTTGTCAGTTCAGAAAACGCTGAAAAAATACCTGTACGTTTCTGAAGTCAGGGAACCGGTAGTCGAATTGTATATAGAATCCCCGAGCAGCGCATTGATTGCCGACGAGAATCTTTCAGTGCTTGAACATTTGTCGCGAGCAGCCGAGCTCGCAAGGGGGGGAAAAATTGAAAACGACAGGAAGCTGGAGATAATTGTTAACGCGGCGCCTTACCTCAGAAAATCAAGGGAAGAACTGGCGGGCTTGCTAAAGAATCTCGAACTGGAGAAAAAGAAGTACTTTGACGAGCTGGAACTTTTCGAGAATTCAATAAAGGAAAGGGCGGGCATGTTATCTGACAGGGAAAATAAGATGAAGACACTGGAGAAAACAGTCAAATCAGAAAAGGAAGAGCTTGATGCAGTGAGCAGGGGCATAGACCGTACAAGCGCCGAGCTCCTTCTCCTTGTTTCAAGGATATTGGACGCAAATGTTATCCTCTAACTTCCCTTTCATTGGGAATTATCCGAGAATGCATTGAAAACACACGACTTTAGTCGCGTGATGAAACTCAATGCATTCTGGATGCCATGCTCCCATGAAACCCGCACCTAAAGGTGCGGGTTATTAGGAGCATTTCATGTATGGTTCTTTCTTTATATTTTTCTTCCGACTAATTCTACCCATGGTAAGAAGTTATGTAAAGGGGGCGTCGGCCGAGCGGGAGCTTGTTCATATCTTGGCAAGACTAGGTTACATGGCAATCCGGGCGCCAAGATCAGGAAGGATAGGCCTGGATTCGCCGGATATCGTAGCGGCAAAGGACGGGCGTCTTTTAGTCATCGAGTGCAAATCACGGATGAGCGCATTTACTATACCAATGGAGCAGTTGGCACAATTGGAATCCTGGACCGTGAAGGCAAAAGCCATTGCATACGTAGGGTGCAAAATCCACAGGAAGGGGTGGAAATTTCTTAAGTACGAGGATGTACTAGCCAACAGCGGGCGGATAGGGAAAAAATTCATAGCTGAAAAAGGTATTCCGATCGAAGCGATCTGACTTAAGGTTTTTTGTCCCTTTATAATCGGTTTTATGTTGCGATACCGGAAACTCAGAGACTTGCCCGTAGGCGAATGGAAAGGGCTCGGTTCTGGCCAGCGTCGGTGGCTGAGGAGCTATGTGGCAGGAACGTTCCGCGGATTCTATGCGGAAGTTGATGGGGAAACGGTTTATCTCGGGCGGCTTGTCGAAGGACGCGGGGACGATATTTACATGGTGATTAACAAAAGCCGTCACAGCGTAGCCAGAGGCTCGGCGCCAAAGGACGCCTACAATTTTGTAGCTTCAAAGATACGCAAGGCAACGGAGAGAAGGGTGCGGCGTATAAAAGCAAGAAGCCTATAAAAGCATTTCTTTCTGTATCTTATTTAGAGGAAGAACATTATGGCTTCATACTTATCTTTGTTGTCCGGTATAGAGGTACATAACTAGGTTAGTTCTTTCTCTGTAAATCAATTTAGGAGATGGTAATTATGGCCAAACTGGCCCAGAATTTTGCGAAATACATGATTTATGCGAGAATGCAGTC
>JAGVVU010000018.1:0-6202 GCA_018304605.1 Candidatus Aenigmatarchaeota archaeon
TTTTGGGATGCTAATTTTATGGTTGTTGAAAAGCAGGATGCTGACTCCGAACAAACCGGAAAGCATCGGGAAAAGAATTACATTCTTGTCTATCGGCAGGTATGTCGTGGAAATTCCCGTCATGCCTGCAAGCATGAAGCAGAGAAATGCGATGGATTTCTTCTTTGCTGCCTTTTCATGCATTATCATGACAAGCACGATGAATATCAGCAGTGCGTAGGTGAACGGCCTGGATGCTTCGTATATACCCGGCACCGTAAAAATTATCGCAGGCAAAAGAGCGATGACAAGCAGGATTGACCCGAGCCCGCCTATTACGGCTAGTTTTACCGCATCATAGCCATTGCCCTGAAGAAGCATCTTGTGGGCCGGCAGCACAGAAAGCTCGTTTCCCGCCTCAGGCGCACCGAGAAGCATCGAAGGTATGAAGTCGACGAACGTATTGGAAATCCCGAGAGAAACGACAAAGGCTATTATGACAAGCGGCGGGAGGCTCAGTTGCGCGATAAGCGGCACCAGAAGTATAATTGTGTTTGGATGCAGCCCCGGAATCAGCCCAAAAAGCACGCCTACCAGCAGCCCGACTATGATTGCCAGAAGGATTTCCAGCATAAAAATAACTGTTCCGCCTGCCTAATCTTCTTTTTTAAGCTGTCCGCCAAATAGGGAACACAGGTGATGATATGTTTGGTGGCAAACCGGATCCGAAAAAAGTCGAGCAGATAATGAAGAAGCTCAACATGAAAGTCCAGCAGATACCTGCCGAGGAAGTCATAATAAAGATGAAAGAGAAGAAAATAATTATATCAAATCCTGAAATCATGCTGGCTGACATGATGGGGCGGGAAGTGTATCAGATATCCGGAGACGTGTCTGAAAGCGTGCTCGTGAACGAGGATGACGTGAGGATGGTCATGGACAAGACCGGCCAGGACAGAGACACGGTCGTCAAGAAGCTGGAAGAACTGGACAATGATCTGGCAAAGGCGATAATGGAATTGAAGGGAAAATAGGGTGCAAAAAGTGGCGAAGAAACCGGGCGAGACCAAGGCGCTTTCACTGGCGCTCTTTCTTATCGGGCTTGTGATGCTAATCGAGGCCGCGTCGACGATATTTGTCCTTCTTGAAGCCCCGCAGATCGCGGCAGGCTCGGCTGGTGTGGCGTGGCTGTACATCCTCGTCAAGGCCGTGATCAGCCTCTATGCCCTTTTCATCGGCTTCAAGATTATGAAGAAATAAATAGTACGTTTCTTTTGCTTAAGGTTTTCTTTGGGAAAGAAAACCTTATCCGATGTAATTTTCGTCCCCGTCAGGCGCAGTCTCCTGCACGATCTGCTCTTCTTCTGACTTTTTGCTCTTCCGCTTTCGCTCGTCGACGGGCCCTATGTATCTGCTGGTGACTTTCTTGCCCCTTCTGATTGACTCGTAATAATATTTTCTCCCGTTTATCGTCTTCACGTGCCTGTTAGCCATTTTCATGCACCTTAATCCGAATTATGAATCGGTTCACTATATAAATTTTTGGTTGATGGAGTGGCACAATCTGGGGAATTTCCTGATTATCACATCTTCTTTGTATACTCACGAGTGAAGCTCTTTCATGTACGTGCCGTCTGAAGGCGGCAGTTTGAGGCACATTCAAGATTATCCTACGACGACCTTGTCGCTGGTCGAGCCGTGATAGCTGATCAGTATTTCTCCGCCGCACTCGCAAGCCCCGTTCAGCGGCATCCGCCTGTATGTTTTCTTGCACTTCTTGCAGACGAATTCTTCCCAGCCATCCAGAGGCTTCTTGTAGTCTATTTCGATTGTATGCTTGAGCATCCTCTTGTTGCCGCTCATTATGTCGCCAAGCGAAGTCTGGCGCCCGTTACCGAAGATCTCACTTTTCTGGACGCCGACAGCCGAGAATATCCTCTCAATTGGTGGGAAAAGCTGGCTTTGTATATAGTAATCAGAATCGAGCGGTATCTTGTTCTGCTCGGCATACTTCGGGTCCTCTGCCCTCTTCGAGAGCATCTGGTCGCCCTTTACGATGACAAATCCAAGCCTGTCGCCGATCTTCGGCGGATCCTGCGGGTTCCTGGCCGTGAGCTTCCTTGCCAGCTCAATGTGCGGCAGCATGCCTTCGTAGCTTTCTACGCTCTTCGTTATGCCTTTTATTATCGTCAGTTTTTCCATCGGTATATTCCCTGATCTGAGGTCGTTTATGGTGCCCTTGACAAGCTCTATTGCCTTGGCGAGGTCCCCTTCCTTGAGAACAGTGTTCAGCACCTGGAGCATCAGCTCGCTCACCAGGGGGCACCAGTCCCTCCTTACAGTTTCAATGCCGCGCATCTGCAGTTCATCATGCCAGCCCTCTTCCGTCTTATCAAACTTCCACCCGGCATAGCGTTTCTTTGTCAGTATAAGGAATGTCCTGTATATCTTCTCGAACTCCAGCTCAAGGTGACCAGGCAGCCTCTCGGTGATAAATTTTGATATGCTCTCTCCTATCTCCCGTGCTTCGTCAAGATTCGTGGTTTTCGTCTTCACGAATATGCTGTCTGTATCGCCGTACACGACTTCCACCGGGAAATTTTCCTCGACGAGCTTCCTTGTCTTTTCTATGTTCTTGCGCCCGTAAGCTGTTATGGTACTGGCGACATCTATCGTATAGAGCCGCGCGCGTATGTAGCCCGTGTATCCGTACATCGAGTTCGCGATGTCCTTGAGCGCCAGCTGCTTTGCATTGAGAATTCTCTTCTCCTCGCCCTTTGCCGTTTTCATTTGTTTCTTTGCAGAGCCCCTTGCAGCGAGCACACCTGTTAGTATCTTTGGCAGGAGCCCTTCCCGCACGCCGTTGTCTATGAAGTATGCCCCTGAAGGTGACTGGTGCGTGTTCTCACCTGCCGATGTCAGCGTGTCGGGCGAAACATTGTAAGTGCGCATGATTGAAGGATAAAGGCTCTTGAAGTCAAGCACTAACACGCACCCTTCTGCGTGCAGGCCTTTCTTCGGCTCGAGAACGATGGCGCCTTTCAGCTCCGATTTCTCGCGCTCTTTCGTCCTCCTTATTATCTCGGACTTTGAGGGGGATAGAGGCATCACGAAGTCATGTTTCCTGAATTCGTGGAGTATCATCGTCTCTATGCGCCTTGTCTGGCCTCCCATGACATCCTGAAGCAGCAGACCGGATATTTTTGCCAGCTCGATGAACTTGTCCAGCATTCCCTTGTCTACCAGAAGCTTCATCGAAAGGTCTGCATCTTTCCTGCAGTATTCTACGAATTTCGAGAGCCCGTCCTTGCTGCCGTTCCACAGCCCGCCCATCTCTCCGTATTCTATGCTGTGTTTTTGCTCGTCGAGCATCAGCTTTGCCACCGTGTTCAGGTCGTATCTGTAGAATTTTACCCACGGATCTCTTTTCAGTATCTGGTAAGGATCCGCCACCGCACGACCGGTCAGGACGTATTCTTGGGTTATCCCGTACGTCCTTGAAAAAGTGGCTTTTTCCGTCCTTCCGAGGTTCTGCTGTAGCTTGTTCTGGCGCAGCCTCTCGACAAGGTAAGGAAAGTCGAAGGCGTTTATGTTATAGCCCGTTATTATGTCCGGATCGTACGTGTCTACTATTTTCAGGAATTCCTCGAGCATCTCTTTCTCGGTGGAGAATCCAAGTGCATCAGGTCCGCTGAACGGCTTCGCGACCAGGACAAGACTTTTCCTGCCCCTGTATTCCGGCAGGAATGTGCACGATATCATAACTATAGGGTCCTTCTTCGAATTGAGCGGCTTCCTGGGGTCTGAAGGAACGCATTCTATGTCGAAAGCAAGGTAATTCAGCGGCACGTTTTCGGTCTTTTCTACCGGTCTTACGGATTCTGCGCGGAACGACATTATCTTCGAGACTGTTGTGTTGACCCTTTCCCCGCTCATTTCTACCCATTGCATTCCGTATATCCCATGGTCGACCATGAACCTGTACTTGAACAGTATATCCGCCTCGTATGCCTCTTCTATCTGCTTGTTTGCGAGCAGCTGATCTTTCAGCTTCGGCACGTCCTGGGGATTGGTAATTGTTATCTTGTACAGGAGCGTTGGCTTGTCTGCGTATCCAATAGCCGGGAACTTCTCCACCTCTTCGATCTTTACCGCGTTTATCCCCGCCAATTTTTTTGGGTCATTGCACTTTACATAAAAGTAAGGCTGGAACTTGTCATAGAGCACGCATACCGCTTTCCCGTTCTCCGACCGCCCGAACATCCGTATGACAGGCTTGTTGCCGTTGAGGAAATAATCGGCATCGAGAAGTTGGAACCGTACGATCATGCGACCACGTTTAACTTTAAGGAAAATAGTATTTATAGTTCTCCAAGGAATCGAACAAATATCTGCGGCCTAATTTTTATGATATAATTCATATATCTATGATAACATTCACATTACTATGATAGCTTCAACTGACTCTTTTGATTTATCTGGAAGAAGCCTATCAGAAGACTGAAAAATAAGCGGCGAGATTCTCACACGGCTATGTTCACTTTCTGAATCTGCTTGGTTCACAATATAGTGAACCCATGAAAATTGGTTGCACAAATCTAAGGTATTGCTATTTTCTCGGCGTCGCGCGTGGCGAAATCTATAACAATCGGGCGGAAGATGCCAAGGAGCGAGCCGCTGTTTATTATTGTCGTTGACTTGTAGTTATTGATATACGGCTCGTCACCGTGCCCCGTGTGCATTATGTCCGGCACTTCATCCAGCACGAGGTAATCCTCGTCGAGTATGACGCTGGACTTGCCTAGGTACCGTTTTCTTAGCATCTTGACGTCTCCTTTGTGCACCATAAGTATCTTGATCCCGCCAAGCTCTATCATTGCGGGGTTGCTCAACGAGATTATCCTTCTGCTCCTGAACTCCAGCGGCGTCTGTGGGTATGCGCCGCCACTGGCTATGACAAAGACCGTCTTCATGTAGCAATACCTGTCAACATATTTCTCAAAAAGCTCCTTGTCGCCCAGGTCCCCGGCCACCAGAAGGTACGGTATGTCCTGCTGCGAGAGCCATTCAAAAAACCGCTCCGCATCTTTCGTAGACGCCTCGTCAAGCCTGAAGTCTGACACAAAACACGCCCGCCCTGAGCCAAGGGATGGCTGCCGTAGCGGGATGTCAGGATATATTATCTTTTTGCCGAAGAGCACCTTTCCACCCGTTATCCCTCTCACTGCTATGACATCGTCCAGCTCCAGGTCCGGGTCGATGTCAGCAGTTTCAAAAATTATCGGGATGCTTGCTGTCGTGTCTTCCATGTCTACGACCTTTTTCCCGTCTTTCTCCTTTATTTCCTTGACTATCCCGAGAACGTGAACCTCGCTTCTGCTTGTATCGATCTTGTTCAACGACAAGAAGTCCTTTGGAATCCTGGAAAGTATGACTTCTTTCATTTTCTCGTATTTCGAGTTATAGAACCTGATGAAGTCCTCGCTCGTTATCTCTTTTTTGGTATGTGCCAGGTTTTTTATGATTCTGTAAGGCTGCTGAAGGTCTTTGGCATCGACTACGAGCGGCATGTCCTTGTTCAGAAACCCCTCGTACCCCCCTTCAAGCGTCTTTATTGCATCGTTTGTCAGCAGATGCCCCTTCTTGAAAAATTCTGCTACAATTTTTTCCCGCATAAGAACCATCAATAATTACTACGGTGTTAACCTACTTAATTATGAGAAAACTAATGTGGTCGCAAGCTTTGCAATTTGAAGATTTTGATTGAGCTTTTTCAAAACCGACTGACGCACGGAGTGCGTCTTTCAGCTTAAGAAAAATCTCATCCGAAGCGTTCCTGGAGCAGCGTCTTGATCTTAACCAGCAGGTCATCCTTCACGGCAAGCGAGATGTCCCTCGTCCTGCCGTATCGCCCTTTTGAGATTACTTTTGCTGTTATTATACCAAGCATGTCCAGCTCTCCTATAAGGTCGCTGACGCGCCTTTGTGTCAGCGACTTCAACCCGTTGACTTTGCAAACCGCAAGATAACCGTCAAAGACGTCGCCCGTTAGTAGCCTCTTGTCCGTCCAGCCATGCACTTCGCGCCTGTCTATTTTCATTTCTGCCTTTTCCTGGCATTTTATTATCGAGTAAAGAACTGCCTGCGACTGGCTTGGCTGGCCCCTTATGGTCTCTGTCACCCTGTCGAGGTCCAGTTTTTGCTGGGCAAGATCTATGTGCTT
>JAGVVU010000018.1:6277-38807 GCA_018304605.1 Candidatus Aenigmatarchaeota archaeon
CTCGCCTGCCCGCTCAGCCACCTCGCCGGCGACTCTTAGGAGGTCCAGCGCCCGCCTTGCGTCGCCGTGCTCTTGTGCCGCCAACGCCGCGCATTTGCTGAGCACCGAGTCGCTGACTACGCCCGGTCTGAAGCCTTCAGTGGCCCGTTCCATGAGTATATCCCTCAACTGCACCGCGTTGTAGGGCTTGAAAAGTATCTCTTCCTCGGAAAGTGATGATTTCACCCGCAAGTCAAGGTTGTCCCTGAATGAGAGGTCGTTGGTGATGCCGATTATGGTTATGTGGCTTTTCTTGAGTTCCTGGTTGATCCTTGTCAGGTTATAGAGAAAGTCATCGCCAACCTTCTTGACCAAAGCATCAATCTCGTCAAGTATTATTATGAACGTCGACTGCTTGCTGTCTACGCGCTCGAAGAAGCGCCTGTATAGCACATCGGTCGGCAACCCAGTGTCTGGCACGCATTCCCCCATCTCCTTTAGCAGCTGCGCAAACAACCTGTACTCGGTATCCGCCACTTTCTTCATCTTGCAGTTGATGTAAACAGACCTCAGGCTCTTGCCTGATTGCTTGACAATTTCCTGCAGGTGCGCTATGAGGAATTTCGTGCATATGGTCTTTCCAGTTCCGCACGTCCCGTAAACGAATATGTTGTTAGGGTAGTAGCCCTTCAGGACCGGAGCCAGTATCGACCCGATTTGTTGCAGTTCCGCGTCCCTATGTGATATCTTCTGGGGTATGAAAGAAGAAGAAAGTGCCTTCTTGTCGTTGAATATGTCTTCCTGTTCTATGTAACGAGCAAAAATATTCTCAGTTGCTAACACGCTGATACCACCACCCCTTCGAATGGAAACCAGTATATGCTGAAAAATTTCCATACGTTGAACAACGCCTCATTATGCCTTCGTCATCATACAATTTGCGTCGTACGCCGTAACCATCATTTCATTTGGAGAGTATATAAAACTTTTCCATCTTGAACATATGTTTTCATTGTTCTAGTTTTCAAGACATTAAACACCCCTACATTTCTTATGGAAGTCTAAGTTGAGTTCTTTTCCTAGTATAAGACTGTTATAGGAAGTGTAGGTAGTGTGTTTGCCGTAGGTTTTGACAAAAATTAAAAATATTTTCAATGTTTTACACAGGAAACATGGGGGTTGCTTAACGGTTACTACAACCAGAACCAAGAATGAAGCTTACCTATAAAGTTTTTCAGCATAGTCCTTTACCATCCGGTGTGTGTTGAATATAGCACCGGTTTCCATGGCACCCACAGACATTTCTGTATTATCAGGACCAAGGCCCTCTAATAAAGAGTATATTTCCGATGCATCTACATCGTCATTAGACTGCTCCCCACCAATAACCCACCCGTTCCTACCGTTAAAACCCTCAAGCCACCACCCGTCCTGTGTACCGGCCTGAGGCACACCATTCAGGGCAGCGCACATCCCACTAGTTCCAGAAGCTTCAAGTGGTATCCTCGGTGTGTTGAGCCATACATCGCTCCCGGATGCAAGGTATCGGCAGGTTTCCATGTTATAGTTTTCTACGAATACAGAAGGCATACCTTCACTGCTTAATTCTCCTGTATACCGTATCACGCGAGACATCTCATCTTTGGCAGGTTCATTGTTTGGATGGGCTTTGCCGGCAAAAATAAGCTGGATTCCGTTTTTCCTTAGAACTTCCTTGAGCCTGCCCCTGTTTCTAAAAATAAGCTCAGGATTTTTGTACGAACTCCATCTCTGCCCGTCAAAATAAGACCCGTCAAACCGCCTCGCCCACGTAACCACGGGCCTGGAAGGGTCGATTGTAATACCATGTTTCTCCTGCAGGTACCGTGTCATCTCCTTTTTTGATGTCTCCCTGGCTGCTCTTATTTTTCTCCTGTCAATTGTCCCGGCGTTCGCAAGCAGTGAAGGGTCGTCTCTCCACCCGGGCAGGTCGCTGTCGTAAACCCCCCGGAAAGCGTCAGACGCCCATGTCGTATGGTGCACGCCGTTTGTAACATAGTCAATATTGCGGTTGAACATGCGCGAGACTTCTCCATGCTTTCTTGAAACGGCATTAACGCGCCCGCTGCCGTTGAGCGCAAGCGTTGTCATGTTGAGAAAATCGTTTCCAGCGAAATCTCGTATATTGTGAGGCATTGTTCCGTTAAAGACACTATGGATCATGCCGTAATTGAAGCCGTCATGCCCGGCAACCGGAGAATGGGTGGTGTAGACAGTACCCTGCCTTACTTTTTCTATACCCTCGCCACGCCTGAGACGTTCAGCAACCGCAAAGGCGGCATGGCCTTCATTCAAATGCCACAGGCCTACGTCCTCCCCTACGGCCTCGAGCATCCTGACTCCGCCTATACCCAAGACAGTTTCCTGCAGGAGCCTCTCATATTCGCCACCGAAATATATTCTTGATGTAATTCTTCTGTCGTAATCAGAGTTGTTGCATCCGCTCAATTCACTTGTATCCAGCAGATATACGCGGACGGCACGCTTTCTGCCGTGCACATCGTATCTCCACGCGCCCACTTCAACATGGCGGTCATGCATGTCAATAGTAACTTTTTCAGGCTGCAGCGTCAGACCTTTCTCGCCGGGATCCCATCTCGGATATTCCTCCTGCTGTCTTCCGCCGACTATTCTCTGCGTAAAATAGCCCTCGGGGTAAAGAAAGGAAACAGCAACGAATTCGTAGGGGAATTCTTCATAGCTCAAGTCAGAAACAGACCTGGCAGTGTCGCCGGCCAAGCCGCCCAGTCCGCCGGAATACGTAGGAATACCGCTTTCCAGCATTATCTCAGCAGTAAGATACGCCACAGTTTTCATGAAGGTTCTCCATAGCCCTTCCTTAGAATTTGTCTGCCGCCAATAAAATACTTTATGTTCACACGCTCAGGCATGAAAAAGTATGAACTAGACAAGTTCGAACTTGAAGCCATAATTTATGAGACCGCCGTGCCCGTCTTCATGCAGTTTTCTGAAGATTGACTTTACTTTCTGTCCGATTTCTATCTTTTTGTCCACGACGACACCGCTGATTACAGGTCCTTCGTCTAGTTTGACAAGCGCGACATTGTAAGGCGTGTTTCTCTCAAAACCAGAAGGACCAACATGAATCGTAGTATAACTAACTATTTCGCCGCGGCCGGAGAATGCAAAAGGCTGCAGATCATCATTGCCGCACTCGCATACAAGCCGCGGGGGAAAATGCACTTGCCCGCACTTGCATGACGTGCCTACCATTGAGTATCTGTGCTTTGCCAGTCTCCACGACATCGGTACAGAACCCATATGCGGCATTATTATTCAGCCTCGAATCCAGGACCAGTAAATGGAGTTTCTGACCCAGTAAGCATTCTCAATAAACCAATTGTAACTCTCTGTTTATCAAAATCAATGGGATACAATTCTTCTATCTCATTTAACCTATGCACGTAACCAGCCCGCCTCGTATTTCAGCAGGCACATTTCTATATTCCATGGTAATGTGACTTTCTGTATGTGAACTATAGCTACCGAGCCAAAATTCATGTTCCCCCTCTTCTCTGATTGTTAAAACCTCACCAGGCTTTAATTTTAATGAGTCAATAAATTCATAATTTATTGGCATTATCTCACCCTAGGCTCCTTTCCGAATATATTGACGACGGACGTGGCGCCGGATCCGCCTATGTTCAGGTTCAGTCCTATTTCCGCGCCGTTTATTGGGTTGAAGCAGTCACCCCTGAGCACGCGGACGATTTCTCCTATCTGTCTTATGCCCGTCGCGCCAACAGGATGCCCACACACCTTCAGGCCGCCGCTGGTGTTTGTCGGGATTTCGCCATTTAGGTCCATGGCGCCGCGCTCGACGAATTTTCCGCCTTTCCCTTTCTCGACAAAGCCAAGGTCCTCGAGCGCTATTATCTCGTTTATGGTAAAACAATCGTGGACTTCTGTAACGTTGATATCGGATGGGCGAAGCCCAGACGATTCGTAAGCTTTTTTTGCAGCCGCTTTCGTTGCGAGCAGTTCCGTGTAGGAGGCCCGGCTATGAAGCGCTATGGTGTCGCTTCCCTGCCCGCTTCCGAGAACATATACCGGCTGGACGTCGAGCGTTCTCGCCACATTTTCTGAAGCCAGCACGACAGCCGCAGCGCCGTCCGTGATGGGAGAGCAATCAAAAAGCCGGAGGGGGTCCGCAATGACTGCAGAATTCAACGCGTCCTCAAGCGTAATTGCCAACTGGAACTGCGCAAGCTTGTTCTTGAGGCCATTCTTGTGGTTGGTGACTGCCACGCTCGCCATCTGCTCACGCGTGGTGCCAAAATCATGCATATGTTTTCTTGCCATCAATGCGTAGAGTCCTGCAAATGTAAGGCCGATAGACGCTTCCCATTCCTGGTCGCCAGCCGCAGCCAAGGTAGTGAGCGCGCCGCTTCCGTGCACATCAGTCATCTTCTCCACGCCGACAACCAGTGCGACGTCGATGTCACCCGAAGCGATGGAGTGGTATGCCGAGCGGAAAGCAACGCTGCCCGAAGCGCACGCAGCCTCGCACCGGACAGCTGGAATTTTCATCTGCATGCTGTCTGCAAACAGTGCGCCAAGATGTTCCTGCCCGACAAACCGTCCGGCAGACATGTTGCCGACGAACAAGCTCTGGACGGCATTTTTCTCGATCTTCGCATCTTTGATTGCGCCGAGTCCCGCTTCCGTGCCCAAGCTGCGCAGCGAGCGGTCCCAAAGCTCGCCAAATTTGCTTTGATAGCACCCAATAACTGCAACATTTCTCATCTTGATTCACCTAAGCCGGTCTTTTTTCCGCAGGGAACTCTAAAACATTGAAACCTCTGGGATTCGCAGCCCTGTCAAGTATAAGCGGACCATCGCATAAACTTCTGTCCATAAATATAGCATCCGGAAATTCCTCTCTGATGTAGCCGAATGCATTCCTGGCATTATTGCATCCCCTGTATCTGCATCCTCCGGTCCCGTTGGCCTCCAGATAAATGTTAACTTTGTCCTGCAAGCCGCTGCTGTTGTCAGAAACAACAAGGACATTCCTGCCCCTCTTCAGCTCCGTTTCAAGCGCTTCATGGACGGCTTTTGGCGCGAAGTATTCTGATCCTAAAAGCTGGATCGCACAGCTCTGTCCCACGTCACTGTTTTCAATAATGTAAACATTCGTCATGTTTATCCCTTCAATTTCTTTCTTAATTTTACATAAGTCCCGTAGTCTATGTACTCTTTTTTCGCGATATAATCAGCAGTCTTCTTTGCCCTGTCCCTTCTCTCAAGGATTTTGTCCGTTACCGTCAGCGCAAAGGCATCGCCACCGGCTCCGCTTCCGTACGATGTCAGTAGTATTTTCTGCCCGGGCTTTGCTACGTCAAGCAGAGCAGCAAGCGCAAGCAGCGACGCGCCGGAATATGTGTTTCCTATCTTCATAACTACAAGTCCAGGCATCAGCTTCTCCTTTCCTATTCCAAGCATCCTAGCCGCGCGCAGCGGGAATTTTCCGTTCGGTGTATGGAAAGCGACAAGATCGAAATCGCTGAATTTCATGCCTGTTTTTTTCATGAGGCCGTTCGCCGCGCCGGTGAGGTGCTTGAAGTATGCAGGCTCGCCGGTGAAGCGCGAGCCGTGGCGCGGGAAGTCCTCGCCTTCCCGCCTCCAAAAGTCCGGGGTGTCAGTTGTATATGAGTACGTCGCATCTATCGTAGCCAGCGGGTCGCGTCCGATGACAAACGCCGCGCCTCCGGCAGATGCCGTGTATTCCAGCGCATCCCCCGGGCGGCCCTGTGACGTGTCCGCGCCTATTGCCATGCCATATTCCACGTCCCCGGCACGGACTAGCGCGCTGCAGACCTGCATAGCAGCTGTGCCGGCCTTGCACGCAAATTCAAAATCAGCGACCATGACGTCGGGCACTGCGCCGATCGCTTCTGCAACGATAGTTCCCGAAGGCTTGACGGCGTAGGGGTGCGATTCGCTCCCGATATAGAGCGCGCCTATCTGGCTGCCTGGTATGCCTGCGCGCGCCAACGCATTCCTCGCAGCCTCAACAGAAATCGTTACAGTGTCTTCGTCATCGTCGGGGACGCTCTTCTCGTCCACAAGCAACCCGTCTTTGATGGCCTGTGCATTCCCGTTCCAGACCTTTGCTATCTCCTCGACCTTTATGCGGAATCTCGGCACGTATGCGCCGTAACCGACTATACCGACTGGTTGCATTTCGATAGTAATGTCGAAAGATTTTTAAAGAAGGTACTAGCCTGCCAAAAGAATTAGAAGTACATTATAACGCATGAACAGGACATGAATAAGAAAAGATTTTTATTCCTCTATTTTCAAATAAATGACAGGACGTACAGGCAACGTACCGAATCCTTTTCCGACGTAGTACGCATTGGATTCGCCATCAGGTCAAGCTATCCAAGCATTCGACAGAGTAACGGGCCACCAACTTCCCATCTAAACAGAACCGTCCGCCACGAAGCTCCGGTTTTCTTAATCCTTCCATTGCAGAAAAGATGCGTTCAATCTTTTTTAAGCACATAACCGCTAGACGTAAGCCTCGAGAAAAGCGGCGATTATTATCAGGACTTCTGCTATACCGAGGAAGATCACGGAGTCTATGAAGATCTTCTCGAAATGCCCCTTGAATTTCTCGCGTATTATGCCGACTGACAGCATGCCGCCCGCCAGCGCGGCGACAAAATACGCGCCTATCTCAGGCACGCCGTGCAGCGCTATGGAGCCTAGGCCGGCCGGCACTCCGAGCAAGTACGCGATTTCCGGAGAAACGCCGTCCCTTATGAAGGAGTTTATTCCGAAGCCGACATAAACAGCTATCACCGAGGCGTTCCACGTAAGTATGAAGATGGCCCCGGCCCCGAATATTGTCGAGAGTATGAACATGATGATAAGCACCTGCGTGTTGTTTATCAGGAACAGCGAGAAGTCCTCGCCCTCCGTTGCGTTTCCTGTTATCGTCTTCCCCTGTGACTTGAACCAGTCTTCCTGCATCTCAAAAGCCGCCCGCGCGTTCGGGAAAAATACGTAAATAAAGCTGAGCGCGACTATGGTGCCGAGGAAGAAGGCACCCATCACATAGAAGAGTTTTTTGTGCCTGGCAAGGATGTTCTTGTGCAGCTTGTAGTCCTTTTTCTCCTCGAGCTCGAAGATTTTCTGGAAGAGCGGCATGAACATTATTGTTATGAGGCTGACGGCGAAGACAGAAGCCTGCGCGGGGAATATCTGCAGCGCAAAGGACACGCCAATGAACGAGAACATCACAGCGATGAAAAATACATCCCATGGCCTTTTCTCGGCTTTTTTTGGCCTTAGAAGGGACTCAAGCATATTATTATCTGGTCCGCCAATATAAAAGTAGCGCACAGGTCAATTACAAGGCGATTTTATGCTGCGAACCGTTCTTTATTTTGTCGGCTTTCTCTACTGGCCGCTGTTTTTTATCGGGGTCAGGAGCCTCTACTTCAGGTGCGAAATAACAGGAAAGAAGTTGGGGGCATCCTTGTTTTTGGCAGCCGGTGCTGCACCTCTATTTGATGCTTGGATCCGCGATTGTTCCTGTCACATTGATGCTCTTGCTCGGAAGAGCACATACCCGAAGGACAAAGATCAAGGTAATCGCACTTTCAGCATATCTCTACATATTCTGGCAGATGCTCCCAGAAATAAATTTGTACGTCGTCACGGCAGATTTGGCAGCCGTGGCAGCCATATTTATGGTAGGAAGGGCGAGAAAACACAAGGCAAAAGATGCAGTGTCAAAAGGCCCCATCAGCAAACTGTGGGAGTAGTCAAATTCCACCCCTGATATGATAAGAAGGGTCAAAAGAAAGGGCTTTCGGAACTCTTTAATATGTTTTATTTAACTGCTAAGATATGAGAAGCGATTTACCAGGATTTCATGACCTCAGCCTTGACGAACGTCTCTCTCTTGTAAAGAAGCTCTGTGTACTGACAGATGAGGAAGCAGAGACATTAAGGAAGACCGGGTGTTTGCCACACTCTGACAGGATGATAGAGAACGTAGTCGGCACCATAGAGCTTCCGCTGGGAATAGCGACTAATTTTATGATTAACGGGCACGACGTATTGGTCCCGATGGCCATAGAGGAGCCGTCTGTCGTGGCGGCAGCAAGCCATGCTGCGAAGCTGGCGCGCCCCGATGGGTTTGTTGCTTCGAGCGATGAGCCTGTAATGATAGGCCAGATACAGTTAATCGGCGCCAAGCCCGGCGCCAGCGAAAAAATATATGAGAACAGGGACAAGATAACAGAGATAGCGCATGCGAAAGATTCTGTCCTCGTCAAGCTTGGCGGCGGTCTCAAGGATATTGAAGTGCGCGAACTCGATACGGAAAGAGGCAAAATGGTCATCGTGCACCTTCTTGTTAATGTTCAGGATGCCATGGGCGCCAACGCGGTGAACACAATGTGCGAGGAAGTCGCGCCATTCATCGAGGAGATAACGGGCGGACGGGCACTCTTGAAAATAATATCGAACCTGGCAGTTCATCGGATGACACGCGCGAAAGCGGTATGGAAAAAAGATGTTCTGGGGGAGGACGTGATAGAAGGCATACTTGATGCGTATGCATTCGCACGTGCCGACCCGTTCAGGTCTGCGACGCACAACAAAGGCATAATGAACGGAGTCGACGCAGTCCTTGTTGCTACTGGCAATGACTTCCGGGCTGCTGAAGCCGGCGCACACGCATTCGCGGCCATTGGTGGTTACAAGCCGCTCACAAGCTACTGGAAGAACGGGACCGGAGATCTGGCGGGCTCCATTGAGTTGCCTATGGTTGCCGGGATCGTTGGCGGCGCCACAAAATCGAATCCAATAGCAAAGATATCGCTTAAGATACTCGGCGCCAAACACGCGCATGACCTTTCCGAGGTTGCTGCGTGCGTCGGGCTTGCAAACAACTTCGCTGCGCTGCGCGCAATGGTCAAGGAAGGGATACAAAAAGGTCACATGAAACTCCACATGCACAACATAGCACTGATTGCAGGAGCCACCCACGAGGAAGCGCTGAAAATCACTGATATCATGCTGTCGGAAAAAAAGATAAGCGTTGCACGGGCTGCCGAACTTCTTGAGATAATGAGAAAGTAAAAAGAAAAATCTTAAGCAGGCTGTTCAAACAATTTCTCTATTTTGCCGCCGAAAAACGCGATTTTGCCTTCTGATATTCTCCTCAAAAGCGGGAAAACTGTTTTCACATAGTAGTCCGAGAATATCTGGCTGAAGAATCCAGTCTCCTCGATGCCAATCGCCAAGGAGCCGTTGATGTTCGCCCGCAAAGTGCCGTCTTCCGCAGCCAGGTTGAACCTGAACAGAATTTTAGAGAAATCATCAACAAGGTCGACCGTGTCGAAGACGACAACAGACCTGTGATGCGGCCCGTCTGTCTCGTATTCGTTCTTCCTTTCTACAACTTTTACATCCTTTGAAAGCTCCTCCATCACCTGCAGCGAGAACATGTACGGGTCGGTTGTGCTTATCGAGAACGACTGGCTCATGAGGTTTTCCCTTATCTTCATGGTTAGATTTGCAGTTCCTTGAATAAAAAGATTTGGTAGATGAGGGCTTTGCCCAAAAGTCGGCTATTGAGGACCCCGGACATCCGTTTGGCTTTTATTTTTACCCGTCTAATAAATCTCATGTGGAAGCTGTTAATTATTGTGCTGCTGATTGTGCCGCTGTCAGCTGCCGAGATAACGCAATTCGACGTGGAGTTCACAGTACGCGACGATTCTGTTCACCAGTTGAACAGGTTCCTGTTCGACACGCCAGTAAATGGTACTATCAATTACACGTTGCCGGATGTACGCGACATAACTGTGACAGACGGAAGGCAGCCGCTGAGCTTCACCACAACTGCTAGCAGCGACGGATACGTGCTCGATATCCTTGTGGTCGAGCCGGCAAGCCAGCTGATCGTAGAGTACACTACGGATAACGTGATATTTCATCTTGATTCAATAGATCACTTCTTCACTGAATTCAGCTTTGACAACAAAGTGAATCTCTCGGCAAGCCTCACGTTGCCGCTCGGCTATACGCTTTACGACAATTCTTTCAAGCCAAGTAATGGAGAAATCCGCTCCGACGGCAGGAATATCATACTTTACTGGGCGGAAAGCAATGTCGACAGTGTATTGTTTTCAGTCAAATTCGTGGCGCCGCGACAAGAGCAGTCTGTATGGATTGCAGTGATCGCGATATTAGCAGGGTCGCTGCTCTTCATCTACCTCTATTTTCATGAAAGAAGGAAGGAAGACATGCTGTTCGGTTTCCGTCATGACGAGAAGATTGTGATAAATTACATACAGGAAAAGAAAATCGCTCTTCAGCGCGACCTTGAGGAGCAGTTCAAGTTCTCGCGGGCGAAGGCAACACGCATAGTCTCCAAGCTCGTAGAGAAAGGTCTCATTAAAAAACAAAGATACGGCCGCACGAACAAACTGACTTGGATTAAATAGGGTGCTTTTTCTTCGTTCCGTATCGGTTTCACGACTGTTTCACGAACGTTTCACTACACTACCTAATTGTCGAAACGGACTTAGTATTGTCATAAAGTGCATCGGAAGATGCATGGAGGTTGGTGAGATGTTGAGCATCGGCAAACTGTTGAGCAAGGAAGAAGTTCGTATAAGATTACCGGAGAAGAGGCGGATGAAGATACAAACCCAAACGTACCTTTGCAAGGAGTGCGGGCATCTGTACTATTATAAGATAATCAAGTGCCCCCTCTGCGAATCGCGTGATACTGTAGTTGTGAATAACAGAAGAAAAGACGTGGTCCAATCTGCAAATGCCGGTAGTTTTTCATGAATTGCATCATTTGCGGAAGGAAAGCATTTGCAATAAAGCTAAGTAATGTAGAAGCGGCATTTTGTTACGCCCATTCGCCTGGGGAGATGAGTCAGAATGGCGCGAAACCGTATGGCGTTTTTGACGTCCATCTGCCTGCGCCGTTCGCCTCTCTCCAGGTCATTATTACCAGGAAAAATTCATCAGAAAGCAGATACGTTGAATCGGTTGACAAGTTCATACTGATGGAGGTGTAAAACATGAAATGGGTAGCAGCTTTCTTGGCAGCAATAGTGTTGGCAATGCCATTAGGTTTTGCAGACACAAACGCCGCCATCCAAAGCAATACAAATGCCGAGGCTAAGGCAGTTTCGGTGACTGATCTGCGATTCAAGCAGATAGGACAGGCATTCGGCGACTTTGCCTTCCATGTCAAATCATTTTTGACTTTTGACGAGAATGCAAAGATTGATCTCCTACAGGAGAGAAATGCCGAAATGAACGAAAGACAGGAAGCATGGCTCGAAGTCAAGGCAGAAGCGTTTGAAGAGTTCGAGGGTGGTTTGAGCGCTGAAGAGAAACAGGATATAGAAGCCATGATACAGGCGGAGCACGAGGCTATCATAAAAGAGCACCTCCGTTTGACGAGCGAGATAAGGGAAATACAGCTCAAGGCGAAGGCAAGAGGGCTTGCTCAACTCGAGAGCGAAGCGGAATCTGCGATAGATTCTGGCAGCGGCCTGTCTTTGGGGCTGGCTGGCGTAAGCGTTGACGGGACTGTAAATGGAGACACGAAGACACGTGCACTCTTCATTGAGAAAATCGGCAGCGCAAAAGTGCACGTCAGCGGCAACGTAGCCCTGGACAGCGAGACAAAAACCGCGATTAGCAATCTTGTCTCAAACCTTTCTGCGGACCAGGATGTGAAGATTGAGATAGAGGTCGAGAAAGAAGCGGGCGCCAACGCGACTGTTGAGCACGAAGCCAACGGTTTGACGGACGGCCAGCAGGCTTTGCTTGCAGAGCTCGAAGCCAAGGCAGAAGCGCTTGTTGAATCTTCGGCAAGCAGCGAAGCCAGGCTTGAGATAGAGGTGAGGCACAGAGGCGTCGAGTGGATAGACACTGCGGCTGAGGCACAGGCTGCCGTGGAGAAGAGGCTTCATGTAGACGCGTCAGATGTTACGGTAGAGACCCAGGACGGTGTCCAGGTTTTCGTCGTGACAGGGACTGAGACGCGGACTAGCGGCAGCTTCGAAATGACAAAAAGCTTTGAGGTGGTTGTTGAGGCGAATACAGGAGTAATTCTGTCCGCCGACATGACAGCGCACTTCGAGCAGATAACAGCCAGTGGCCAAGCCAGCGCAGGCACATCTGCTGTATCAGGCAGTTCCTCAGGCAGCGCCTCTGGCAACTCGGCTAACTCCGGTGTCAGCAGCTCAGCAAATGCAGGAGCTAGCAGCTCAGCAAATGTAGAAGTCAGTGGGTCGACATCTACCTCAGGCAGCGCATCAAGCAGCTCAACTAGCGGGAATGCAGCTGCCGTAGGAGGAATCTCTATAGGATAGGGCAAGTTTTTTCCTTTTTATTTTTTTATTTAATAGTTATAAGTCAGCATATTGGTGTCATTATGAATAAAATCGGTGTTGTGGTTGTTGTTTCATTGCTCGTGATAGCCGTGTCGCCAAGCTACGCATTCTCGCAGTCGTTCGGCAAAAAGGACGTTAATTTTCAGGATGATGTAATTACAAGCACGGAAATCGAACTGGCAGGCACGCTTCCTGATCCTGGCATTCTTCCTGACCATCCTCTTTATTTTTTGAAACAGGCAGGTGAAAGAATGATGCTTTTCCTGGCTTTCAATGATGAGGACAAGGCAGGTCTGCACCTCGGTTTCGCCAAGGCACGCCTGGCAGAAGCAAAACAGCTTGTTGAACATGGCAAGAGTCTGGAAAAGTCAATCGATGATTTTAATTTGGAACTGAATCGTGCGAAAGATGCCAAGGAAGCAAGAGTCAGGAAGGAAGCGGACGACCTTGAAGTCAGGAGTACCATCGTCCTTGCGCAGGTTCTGGAGAAAGTGCCTGCAGGGGCAAAACCCGCCATCGAGCGTGCGTTGAACAGCTCCATAGAAAAGAGCGGCAAGATCGAGAAATTGTCAGAAATCCGGTCAGAGATTAAAAATGCGGCAAAAACCGGCCTGGAAACCGGCGAGAAAATCAAGGAGACCATGAAGGAGGGCAAGGAAACTGCCAAAAAAACGGAAAACAACAGGGATGAAGATATCGATGTAGATGTCGGCAGCGTGGTTGCATCAACAGGAGCAGCCGTAACAACTCCGGCAGCCACGGCAGGCCCGGTATTTGCTGTTTTGCCATAGATTGGCTCTTTTATCTATTTCCATATCATTCTTATCATGGGATTTCTCGGCAGGTTATTCGGGGCGCCTAAGGCAAGGCAGTATACAATCGATGAAGCGATGAAAATAATAGAGAATGGACTGTCCAAGCTTCAGTTCGAGAGCCTCGAGCAGTCCTATCAGAATGCCATGAAGGTACACTGGGAAATGAGCCAGCTTTCTCATCTGATAAACGAGTTCCATGAGAAACCGGTTCCCGAAATGGGAAAATCTTCGGCGAATGTAAAGGAAAGGTTTTGCACGCTTTCCAAAAAACAGCTGTCATCAATGGGAACGCCGGAAAAAGATATGCCGCATGATTTTCTCCAGATGGCGCGCCTGACTATGGACAACCTTGGAGGGCTTACGCAGCGGCAGGTCCTGCATATTAATTTTTTCTTCAAGAACGACTTTCGGCCGGTCGCAAAAAAGATAAATGAGATAAATTCCATCCTTTCCCAGAATGCCGGAACGTCTGACCATCAAAAAGCTGTCGATATTCACAGGAGGATGGAACAGCTTGAAAAACAAAAAAAGCGAATTGAGTTGTCTGTAGTCGAGCATGAGGATAAGTACAAAGATGTTAAGGACAAACGACGTGTTTTGCCGGAAGTGCCGAGGCACCCGGATACGCATAACCTTAATGTCGCGGAGGCAAAATTAAGCTCGAAAAAGCAGGAGATAGACTCGTTCCTGTCCGTACAAAAGACTTTGAAGAAATATATCTACCTTTCTGAGATCAAGAATAGGATTGCCGAAGCATATATAGAATCCCCAAGCGGAGCATTGCTGATGGACGAAAACCTTTCGATACTGACTCATTTATCTAACGCTTCTGCTTTAGCGGGCGAAGGCAAGATGGAAAGCGACAAGAAATTGGAAGTCATAATAAGCGCCGCCCCATATCTGAGGACATCCCGCGAAGAGCTGACAGGCCTTTTGGAGAGCCACAAGCTTGAGAAAAAGAAGTATTTTGAAGACTTGGAAGATTTCGAGTCCTCCATAAAAAGTCGCACGAATCTGTTAGCAGACTTGGAAGCTGAGGAAAAGAACCTGGAAAAAACTATTAAATCAGAAAAGGAGGAAGCCGAAAGGATAGGCAAGGAAATAGTTTCCCTGAATACAGAGATGCTGCTTCTAGCGTCAAAAATACTGAATGCCGACGTGATTTGACACAAGAACGTACTGCTGCCTTCAGACAGTGGATTTTTACGCTTCGGGGAAAGTTTTCTTTATATCTGTCTTGAGCATAATTCTATCATGGTTCATAGTTACTCAAAGGGGTATCGAGCAGAACGCAGCCTCGTGCACATGCTTTCCAAGATGGGCTATATGGCAATCCGCGCACCGCGGTCAGGAAGAATCGGTCTGGACTCCCCTGATGTGATCGCGGCGAAGGACGGGCGCCTTCTTGTTATTGAATGCAAGTCAAGGATGAGCGCATTTACAATACCAGCGGAGCAGTTGGCGGAGCTGGAAGCGTGGATCACGAAGGCGAAAGCCGTTGCATACGTAGGCTGTAAAATCCACAGAAAAGGCTGGAAGTTCCTCAGGTATGAGGATGTTTTTGCCAACAAAGGCCATGTCGGAAAGAAATTCATCGAGGAAAAGGGAATCCCGATAGAAGCGCTTTGATTCGGGAAAAAGAATTTAAGGATTCTTGTAGCTTTATCATCGAAAATTATGTTGAGATACACTAAGCTCAGGGAACTGAGCCCGGAAGAATGGAAAGGCCTTAGCCTGGCCCATCGTCAAGAATTGAAGCGGTATGTGGCAGGGAAATTTCGGGGTTTCTATGCCGAAGTCAGTGGCGAGACGATTTACCTCGGATGCCTGGTGGAAGGGCGCGCAAATGACGACGATACTTACGTAGTAGTCAATAGAAGCAGGCACTCTATGTCTAGAGGCTCGGCGGCAAGGAACGTTTACAGGCATGTGGCATATAAAATAAAGAAGGCGCAGGGGCAGAAGACACGCCGTTTAAAAGCAAAGAAGCCTTAAAAACGTTCCCTTCAAGTATCTCTAGAGGAAGAACATTATGACTTCATACTTATCCGCATTTTTACGCCAGACTCGCAAGAATGGCTGAGGTACGTAAATAGTTCTTTCTCTGTAAACAAGATTAGGTTGTTTTGACGCTGGGGCAAACCCAGACCATGCAACCTGGCATTCGAGGTGGTAATTATGGCCAAACTGGCCCAGAATTTCGCGAAATACATGATTTATGCAAGGATGCAGGCTAAAGGCGTCGTGGAGCGGCCGGATGTTATAGGAGCTATCTTCGGTCAGACAGAAGGCCTGCTTGGCAACGAGCTTGATTTGCGGGACTTGCAGCAGACCGGACGGGTCGGCAGGATTGAGGTCAACGTAAAAACAAACAAGGGAAAGGCGTTCGCAGAAATAATAATTCCTTCTTCGCTCGATGCAAGTGAAACATCGCTCATCGCAGCGTCTCACAGGCATGCCTGATTCACAAAGGATGGCAGACATGATAAAGGAGGCCGTCAGGACTTGGGAAGTTGGCAACTACAACGGTCTTGCGTGCGGCCCTGATATAGAAATGAACGAGGAAATTATTGTAGTGGAAGGGCGGGCAGACGTTATAAACCTGCTGAAGAATGGTATCCGCAATGTCATAGCAATCGAAGGCAGCAAGATACCGCAGCCAGTCATTGACCTTACAAGGAAGAAAACTACGACCGCATTCCTGGACGGCGACCGTGGGGGAGACCTCGATCTGAAGAAGCTTATCGACGTCGCTGACATAGACTTTATCGCGCGCGCGGATGCAGGAAAAGAAGTTGAGGAATTGACAAAGAAAGAGATATACAAGGCACTGCGCGAGAAGATACCTCTTAACCAGCTGGGAGAAAAAAGGACAGCAGCTCCGGCCCAGGAGGAAGCTCCGGAAGAACTTGATGAAGCGTCATCGAAATTCTTGACGAGACTGTTGGAGGACCTGGTAGGCACACGTGCAGCATACCTTGTTGATCGTGACCAGCAGATCATGACCAAGCTTCCTCTGTCGGAACTGTCAGATGTTATAAATGACTTCGCTGGCGTGTACGCGATAGCGGTAGACGGCAAGATAAGCCAGCCGCTGGTGGACATAGCAAAGAAGCGCGGCGTGGCGATAGTCGCGGGCATGGGCTTCAAGGAGCGCGTTGACGCCGGACAGGTAAGGACATTCGTGATTGAACAGCAGGAGGGTGCATAGGATTATAGTATCACTTTGCGTGCAAAATCTGGTTTGCTGTAAGATATTTAAGCAACCGGGCATACATATAATAAGTCGGTAAAAGTCGTGAAGATCATGCAAACAAGGCATTCCATTCTGCGAACCAATTTTAATAGCATGACCTCTCTGTACATCCTGAAGTGCGTAATCTAAAATGGGATGACACTGCTTCTGCGCCGCAGCCGACCTTTCAGCTGGTTGTCAATGAACTGACTTATTTTTCTCTAACCGCTTTGCGGTCTTGACATCAAATGTATAAACTGGCTATGCAGTGTGCTGCGTAGTAAAAAAGGTGATATGAATGCAAACCAGACAGATTCCTACATGCTGTGGAAGGGACATGCAACCAAACATGGAAACTCCAAAGTTTGTGGAAATGAACTGCGAAGTATGTGGGGATGTTGTGTACGTCAAGAAAGAGCGCGCCGAAAAGCCTCAGATGCTGGACGATTAGATCTCGGTCAGGAAAGAAGGTGCCCTGCTTAGGAGTATGGCTTTCTTGCCGACAAGTACATCATCCTCTATGCGGATGCCGCCCCATCCCCTCTTGTAGTAGCCGGGCTCTGCGGTTATGACCATATTATTTTTCAGAAAATTTTTGGATTTCTCGCTGATCCCGGGCTGCTCATGAATTGCGATGCCAATACCGTGGCCGACGCTGTGAATCATTTTTTTTCCGAGCCTGGATTCAAGTATTTTATCAGCTGCGGCATGGATATCCCTGGAGTTCGCGCCGTCTTTGATTGCACTTATGGCAGCCTGCTGCGCAGAATAAACAACATCATAAACATTCCGTGTCTCTTCGTCAGATTTCCCGATGCAAAAGACACGCGTGAGGTCAGAGCAGTAACCTTCATGGACCACCCCAAAGTCTGCGGGATTGCAGAGTTCTTGCCAGATGCCACTATGGGAGGGAAAGAAAGTGCCTCCGCATCGTTCCTTCTGGCAGCATAGTCCAGTTCTGCAGCCAGGTCCTTTTCAGTCCGGGATTTTCTCACAAGAGCTCCCATATCGTCCAGGATTTCCTCCGCAATGCGGCACGCTTCTCTGATTTTTATTATTTCGTGCCTGTCCTTAACGGATCTGATTGCTTCCATGTTTTTGGAAATGTCGGTTATTTTTCTCCCTTTCAATACCCTTCTGAAATGCATGAAGCGCCTCGCGGTTATTGAGGAATAGTCAATTCCCACTTTTTTGCCTGCGTGTTTCCTCATCGCTTTTTCTGCATCTTCGCGGTTCTCGATTATCTCTTTCTTTCCCCTGAAAATGCCGGCCTCAAGCCTGTTTGTGACTATAACGGGGCCGTTTCTGGTAACGATCACGGTGCTGGTGACTTGAATCGACTTGCTCAGGCCGGTGAAATAGTAGAAATTCTCATCCACATGCGATCCGTCAGTGAAGAAGACAAGGCTGTCCGCTTTGCATTCTTCAAGGATTTTCCTGAAGTCCATCAGTATAATTCCGCGAGAAGCAATTAAAGGTCTATTTTTCCAGCGACCTTTTCATAATGTCGGCTTCTTTTTGCTTTTCTTCCATCTTTCGTCTTACTTCTTCTGTCACCCTGTAAGATTCTATGTCGGTATCCAGCCAAGTGTATATCTGTTTTATCGAGTCTTCTGCAGCCCTTTTTAGCCTGTCGAACCTGTCACCCTTGGTCAGATCCTCCAGGACAGGAATTGCACGCTCATCCCCGAGCTCGCCAAGGGCCTTTACTGCGGCTATCTGCACGAGCGCAAATCTGTCCTCTGTCAGGTTTATCAGAAAATCAATGACGTCTTTTCTTCCTTTGCCAAGCGTTCCAAGATTCTTGATTGCAAACATCCTTGTCCTGTGCGCATTGCCGCGTTGCGCGTATTCTTTCAATATTTCTATGGAGTCTGTTCCATGGAGATGTGCAAATCCATCGACAGCGCCCGCGCGAATCGCATCTATCCACGAATCCCTGGCGGTCATCGTTTTCAGAATGGGCTCCACAGAGATGTCTCTTGTCTTCCCCAGAGTCCTGCAGACCTCTGCCGGAACAAGATAGCTATTTTTGTCGTCAAGTAGGTGCTTTATTTCTTTTATAACTCTGGGGTCTTTGAATTCGCCCAGCGCAGCAACGGCAGCTCTCCTTGCGAGAGGATGCTTCAATGAAAGGCCCTTCACAAGATAATCCAAAGCAGTCTGGTTTCTCATCTGTCCGAGAAGTGTGGCGATTTCCGCCTGGACGCCCCAAAACTTCTCATTTAGCATCGCATCACCAAGTATTTTGGCATCCTTTTGTGTCCCATTTTTTGATATCTCGGCCGCGGCCGCGATTCTCCCCACAACATTCGAATCTAGTCTGAGCTGGTTTAGCCACAAAGATTTCGATTTCACCTGTTCCATCTTCTTCAATATCGTATAATCGGGATCAATCCTTACCATGGTGGGCTCGTTGTCGATCTTATAAGTGAACAGCTGTTCCTTCTGCTCGACTGTCTCCTCGAAGGATTTGATTCCGCTTGGTGTAGTGAATTCTATTTTCATCCTGACAGAAAATAACTGGGTATCTGCCGGCTGGGTCTGTATGATTCTGACATTCGCTTCCTTCTTCTTGCCGTCATAAAAATAGAGGACTTTGTATTCAGGGTGACCTGGATTAAAAACCCACTGATCAAAGAATTTTTTCATGTTCAAACCAGTTGACTCCTCTATAGAAGCGATAAGGTCCAGGGTCTCTACTGCGGAGTTCTGGTTCTTCTTGACGTAGTTATTGATAGCAGCCCACCAGAGCCTGTCGCCAAGCATTGCTCTCAGCATGTGAAGTACGTACGCACCTTTCTGGTATAGGTGCCTGTCGAACATGTCTTCCGAGCGGCGGAACAGGTTCGTCACGATCGCTCTCCTGTATTTGTCCCTATCCTCGGAAAAATACTCCTGTGCATTCTGGTACATCTCATATGCAAATTCGTCCTCGCCTTTGTCGTGCTCCGCGAAAAGGGCGTCAAAATAGGTTGCGAAGCTCTCATTGAGCCATGAATGCGACCAGTCCTTGCATGTTATAAGGTCGCCAAACCACTGGTGCGCAAGTTCATGAGCGCAAAGGCCGTCCGAATGATACTTTGCCTCTTCATGGGCTCTTTCATCGTGAAGCACGGAATCGGTCTGGGTCGTCGAGGTCGTATGTTCCATCCCGCCAAAAATAAAATCAGCAACTGCTATTTGTGCGTATTTTTCGTAAGGGTAGTCGACACCTATCATTTTTGAGAAAAATTCGATCATCTGCGGAGTCTTGCCAAAAGCCCTTTTTATTTCTTCTTCCCTGCCTTTTTCGCAGTAGTAGAGAACTGGGATGTCTTTCCATTTGTCCTTGATCTCCGAAAAGCTTCCGATTACAAAATTGAGAAGATATGTCGAGTGGGGCTTGGACATCCGCCAATGATACGTTTTGGTTTTCTTCTTCTTGTCCTCCAACGCCTTGACGAGTTTCCCGTTGGATATCGCAACAAACCCCGCAGGCACGGTTATTATAGTCTCGGTCGTCGCCTTTTCATTTGGCATATCTTGCGACGGCCACCAATACCGTGCGTCATCAGTCTGGCTGTGCGACCAGGCTTGGACGGGATTTTTTGGATAGAATTTATCCGGCTCGACAAAATAAATCCCAAGTTTTGGCGCAACTAGTTTGTATTCTATGACAACTTGTATTTCCTTTCCGCTCTCAATTTTTCCGGTGTCGATTTCGATTTTAGAACTATCATATCTGTATTTGACGGGTTTCCCGCCGGCTTTTACAGAGGTGATTTTGAAGTTTTTTGCGTCAAAGTTCAGTATATTTTTTCCGTTTAGCGACTTCAGCGTTGTTGAGCAGATGCCTGATATTATTTTCTTCTGAAAATCAACATCAAGCTCCAGCTTTACGTGCACGGTGGCAAAATTCCTGTCAGGCGCGTACTGGGGTTTGGGGGACATCCCGGCGAAACGCGGATCAGGCAGACCTATAAATCTTGAGGAGTACAAGCACATTAGAACCAATTCACAACTTTAAGATATAAAGTTTTATTTCAGAAAGTCTAAGAGAAACCTATTAAATTTCTTGTTGATTGTCATGAGCATATTCAGGAGTTACGACATACGGGGCATTTACGGAAAGGACATTGACGAGGGTATAATGAGGCGTGTAGGCGCGGCTTTTTCCACTGTCTCTACAAACACGATTGCTGTAGCCTGCGACATGAGGCTTTCCAGCGAATCACTGAAGAAAGCCTTTGTCGAGGGCTGCTCGGTGGACGTAATGGATTGCGGGCGCCTCCCACTTGGCGTCGGACTTCTTCATTGCCTCAAAAAGTTTGACTACGCTTACATAACAGGCTCACACTTGCCGAAGGAATGGAATGGTGTGAAGTTTTTCCACAAGTCAGGTATCGGCTTCCACGAAACTGAGAACAAGAACATCGAGAAAAAGTTTCTGACTATCAGGGCAAAGCAGAAAGACATGAAAAACGTCAGTCAGCGAATCAGGAAGAAAGCCGACATGAAACAACTTTTGGAAAGCTACAAAAAATACGCCGCGGGCAAAATAAAAGTCGGGCGGCCGCTGCACGTCGTGCTCGATTGCGGCAATGGCATGGCGAGTATCATAGCAAAGGAAATGTTCAATGAAGCGGGATTCAAAGCGGAGGCTATATACGACACGCTTGACGGAACATTCCCCAATCGCGATTCCGACCCGAATGATGACAAGCTGGAGAAGCTCAGGAAAAAGGTCCAGTCAGCTGATATCGGCATTGCTTACGACGGCGACGGCGACAGAATGGTCATTGTGGACGAGAACGGCCGCAAACTTACGCCGGGGCAGGTAACATACCTGATTCTTCTGGGCGTCAGGCAAAGCGGTCCTGTAATAGCGAATGTAGAGTGTACAAGGGCAATAGATGATATAGCAAGGAAATTCGGCAAGCATGTGGTTCGTGTGCCTGTTGGACATACATTTCTCATGGAGGGTGTGGACAAGAACAAGGCATGCTTTGGCGTGGAATCAGCCGCACATTATGCGCTTCCTTACATGGCACCTTTTGACGATTCGCTCATTGTGAGCATTTTTGCGGCGGCAGTGCTCTCGCAGCAAAGCAAACCACTGTCGGAAATCGTCAATGCAGTTAAGGAGTACCCCTTCGAGCGGATTAATTTTGAATGTGATGACAAAAGAAAATTCATAATTGTTGAGAACCTCCGGCGAAATTTCAGGAAAGAATACAAAAGCGTCACGACTCTTGACGGAGTTCGTGTCGACTTTCCGGACGGCTGGGTGCTCGTGCGCGCGTCAAATACTTCACCATTTGTACGCCTCACAGCGGAAGCGGAAGACAAGAAGACATTGAAACGTCTGACTGACAAGTTCTCGATGATGCTAAGCGACGAAATAAAAAAGCAGAAATAACCTGGTTGATATGAAAAAGAAAGTATTGCTGTTCGTATGCAAAGGCAATAGGTATAGAAGCAGGATAGCGGAGGAAATTTTCAATAAAAACGCTCCGCACGGTTTTATCGCCAAAAGCGCTGGGATACATTATCAGAAATGGAATGACAGGGCAGTGCCTAAAGTGCTGAGAGAGATTGGGATAGAATTGACAAAAAGAAAGCCGATGAAATTGACCGGTCAGATGATAGCGAAGGCCTCGAGAGTAATAGTTTTCGATGGTGTTAAGATTTCGGGAAAGATGGAGACTTGGCCGGTAAAGGACTGTCACGCCGGAGACGTAGTATGCATAAGAAAAGGCAGAAAACAGATAGAAAGACGTGTGAAGAAACTGCTCACCGAGCTTGTCGCTTACCAAAAATGACGAAGAAAGATGTAGTAGAAGCCAAAGACAGACAACATGCCTACTATAGCAGTATAGCGTTCATCTTTCAATATACCGAGCAATGGGTAGTATATCAGAACAGAAACGATAATGATGATTGCAAGCACTGCAAGAACGCCCTTCCGACTCACATTGCAACAACCCTACAAATTCAATCTCTTCAGCATTTTGCCGGCCTCTTCCAGTTCCTTGAGCGTGTTTATAGTCACCCAGTATCCGGTATGTTTGAATGCCCTGAGCTGGCCCTGTGCAGCGAGTTTCGGCAGGACATCATGCTCAAGGCTTCCGGTCTCCGGAAATTTCACTTTTTTGCTTAGCATATGCATGCCGAGGTTCGCCCAGTAAGGCAGGAGCGGCTTCTCCCTGAATTTCTTGATATGCCCGTCATTGAGGTCTACTATTCCGAACTGGCTGTGGAAGCGGGAAACCACAGTCGTATTGCTGCCGGTCTTGATCAGTTTCTGTATGTCTACATTATTTATGTCATCCGCATTGAGTACAAGAAACTCACTGCCCTCTATGTGATCAATGGCAAGTTTCACCGCGCCCGCAGTCCCTCTTGGCTTGTCCTCAATAGAATAGATGAATTGGCCGCCGTAGTGCTCCTTTATCTTCTCCCACCTGTATCCGCAGGCAAGGACAATTTTGTTTATTGATCTGGATTTTTTTAGAAAGTTCAGATGGTATTCAAGAGTAGGCTTCCCGTTTATTGGTACCATGCATTTCGGCAAATCTTCCGTAACTGGGCGCAAGCGCTTTGCCTGGCCGCCTGCAAGAATGATTATCTCCATTTTATTCAACCTGAACAAGTGTTATCTTATTGGCTATTATTTCCAGTTCGTTTTTATAAACGTTTATCTGGCCGTCAACAGTGATAAGCTCATTCTCCTTTAATTCGTATACCTCTTTTTGGCCACGTGCAGTCCTTTCAAACATCACGACAGTTATGTTTCCTGTAACGTCGCCGAGCGTGATAAAGATGTTGCCATTCACAATGCTGTAAGAATTAACTGTGCCGCTCAAGGTGACCTGTTTTCCCGTGTCGTTTTTGCTTATGTCTCCTATCACGATGCTCTGGGGCCCGATCAGTGCTATTGACAGGTAAATCATTGCTACTCCCAATATCGCGATCAAAAGCGAGATCTTGACCAGCTTTTCGTCCGATATCATTGTCCCAGCTCGAATATTTCTACATCCTCGTAAACAGGACCCTTATTTGTCGCCGTCGATTTCTTTAGTTTAATCCGATCGATTCGCATATTTCCAATCCATGTATTTTCATGTTTTTTGGCAAACTTGATTATTTCATCTATATATTTCTGCGATCTTATGCGGGCGATAGTAAGGTGTGGCGATGGTTTCTCTTTCTTGAAAAGTTCGGCAAGTGCTTGGTTAATAGCAGATTGTAGGTTAAATAAAGAGGGCTCGGTGCCTTTTGGGCTGTGCGGTTTGGCTCCGATCCAGACGATGCGAATGAATTTTTCGCTTGGGAAGACGCCAATGCTACTGATACCTATCTCGAACGGCTCCCATTCGGCTACCAGCTTTCCAAGCAGATCTTTGACCTTATTCACGGTACCTTCACTGGCTTCACCAATAAACTTAAGGGTAAAGTGCAGGTTTTCTGGTTTGGCAAGCTTGGCATCCAGTCCAACAAGCTCTTTCTGTAACTCCACAACTTTTTGCCTAAGAGTCGGATCGAGATCAGCAGCAATAAAGCATCGCATTAGTTTACTTGTCAGATGTGCTTAAAATATTCACTCCTGTCAAAGTCTGGAAAAATGTCCATAGGAGAGCTATTTTGAGAAAACCCTGTGAGTGCCAGAATTTTCAACTTTAAGCGGCTGTAGTTATAAAAAAGCTTTAAGTTTACAGTTGATAAGTTTATTCTTATTGTGAGTGTATGGGAAGAAAAAAAGGATTTGACGAGAAGAAAATCGGGAAGATCATATCCATTTTAGCTGCGAATCCCGACGGGATATGGATAAGGCAGATCGCCAAACAGACTGACTACTCGCCCCCTACTATTACCCACTATGTTGAGGGCATTTTAGCTCCGCTAGTCGAGGATACAAGCCTTGGTACGGGCAAGCCGCTGCTGCGTGTGGTACGCCTAAAGCCGTTTGTCATTGAGAAGCTCCAGGAAGGCAAGGACATCCGCCAGATTATGAAAATTTTGCGTCTCGTAGGCAAAATTCAATAGATTTTAACTTCCTTCTAACTATTAATGGCTCTAAATTCTCTAAAAAAGTTAAATATTAGCTTTTAAGCCGTAAAAACCTGTTTTGAAAGTATTAATTTTTGTATGTTATGTCTAACCTTGGCTCACGAATTCAATGCTTAAGCTCACCAAATTTTTATATGAACGTGAAGGGTCAGTGAAATTCATGTGAAGTTCATCAAATTTTAGTGAATATATACGTGAATGCATGTGAATATGATGAAGACCTCTCACAAATTAAGAAAATTTTATAATCTAAAAATAATAAAACTCACATTTTGGGGTCTACTATGACAAAATACAGGAAAACCCTTCACAAACCCTTCACAAACCCTTCATTTTAGGTAATGAAGTTCACGTAAAAATCAGTGAAATTCATATGAATTCATGGTGAAATAAAGAAAATTTAAGAAGTAATTGTGAATATAAGAGCAAATTTGGTGAAGAATTAAAATAAGACCGTGAAATTGCTTAAATTTCAATGAAGGTCTGTGAACTTTACAATACAAAAACTTATATACTCTGGCACACAAGTATGTGACATGGAAGAAGAAATTGATGTAACTTTGGCAGAGGATGAACAATCTAACCTACATGACTCTGATTCTGTTCAGGAAAAGCCGATTGATGACTCACATAAGAAAAAAGAGGAGCCGGTAGAAAAGCCAGAAGAAATAGTTCAAAATACACCAAAAATGCTAAATAATCCTGATGAATGGTTTAAAGCTATTAAATGGTCTGGAAACCCATTTATTCTTAATATTATACCAGAACTGTTTGTAGGTTATCGAAATCAGTCTGAGGAGCTATTGAGGCTGGCAAGGGAAAAACACAAGATTATCATGCTTATAGGACCGACTGGTTCTGGCAAGACTACATTGCTCGAATGGCTGTCAAAGAACATGGATGACAGGTTTGATTTTCTGTTTATAGGGAAACCACCACAAAAACCGGAGGAATTTGTCGATGTCTTTAATGAAAGATATCCACGTATATTTCGGAAGCTTAAAAATATGTATCAGATACCGAATTTCCTCAACAAAAGGCTCCGTTCCAGGCATCTGATTGTGCTCTATGACGAGGCCCATGAATCCAAGATGGATGTTCTTGAGTGGCTTCGTGTTCTGAGTGATCAGGTGGACAATATGTCCATAATCATTGCCGGACTTCCGGTCTTCGAGGAGCATCTTGCGAAACTGGAAACGCTTCGAAAGCGTGTCATGGGGAAAATCGAGCTTGTATCACTCACAAAAGAAGAAACTGAGAATCTGGTCAGGAAACGGATACAGAATGTCGGAGGCAGCGGCGAGGAATTCAAGGAGCTGATTGGCGCGATTTACAGCATGTCAGGCGGATTCCCGAGGGAAATAATAAAGGTGTGCAACGATGTCATCAACGAATCGATGAAGACAGGCAGACCTCTCACAAAAGAACTGATTCAGCACGAGTCAACAAAGGAAGAATTGAAAGTGTCGCTCCGCTTCCTCGAGGAACTCAGCCCCATGCAGCGGGAGATAATTGAGATGCTTGTCAATCCGATGACGCCGGGCCAGATAGCGAATAATCTCGACCTCGCAAAATACAAGTCACGCCAGCATGCTGTTCGTTCGATGAATAATATATTGAAGAGGCTGATGGATGACGGATTGGTTGGGAGAGCAAAGGAAGACCGTGCGTATTTGTACCAGCTTTCACCCAGCATACGAAGTATTGTCGTGAAAGCGTGAGCAGATTTATCTCTCACATAGCAAAAGAATCGTGATTCCTCCGTGATTGGCGGAAATGCCGCAGAAATTATTTATACCTGCTCCAGTAAGTAATAGAAGGTGAAAAAAATGCAGAGTAGAGGAAGAGATTTGCTTGGCAAGGTGATTGTGTCCGAAGAGACGGGCAGGAAATTCGGAGTTATCGGTGATATTAATTTCGTTTCTGAGAGCGGCGAATTGCTCAATTTGGTCCTGGTCGAGCCGACAAAACATATCGGGGACCTGAGCCTGGAAAAAGACGAGAACAACCGGCTACTGATACCGTTTTCCTCAGTCAGGAGCGTCGGCGACTTCGTGATCATAAGCGAGAAGGAAATCGCATAGGTCTTTTCGGATAAATTCTGGTTTTCTGCGCAGCTTTATACCTCACATAGCAAATTAATCGCTTGATAGGTTCAAAATGCGCTCTAATCCTTCTTGTTACTCCTCCGTGCGCATGGAAGTATGAACGGGCATTTTTTTGCTATATTACTGATTCATACTTTTCAGAGATAAATGATGGGATCTCCAATTAGATTCCATGGCAATTGACGATTCGTCCGGCGAGCTTCGCTCTCTTGCAAGGAAAATTGGCACAAGGGAATACGTGGTAAGCGTTGGCGGGGATACAGATTACGTAACTGTTTCTGATATAGGCATGCCGGGAATGAATGGCAGACCGCTATCTTCGGATGAATTATACTCTGTTGACAGGGTAACGTACAGAGGAGAAGTGCGCGAAGCCCAAAGGCATGAGAACGGTGTCGCCATTCATACGCCTGACGGAGTCCTTGTTTTGCCTTTTTGCGGGATGGATGACGTGCATGACTATACGCATTTGATGCACTGCCTGGATTCCGGCACGCGCCCAGCGCCAGAATCGATGATAGATCTGATAAACAGGGAAGATGTTGAAAAATATCTGGAAGCTAGTCGCTGATTCCGCTTTCCGTGAGCGTGAACACTGCTTCCCCTTCTGGCATGTTTGGGCTGTCTATCAGCCTTGCTATTCTAGTATTCGCTTTGCTTTTCCGAAGGTACAATCTAAATGTTGACATGTGTCCTACGATATTCCCGCCGACATGCGTAGTTGGGTCGCCGAACATCATATCGGGGCGAGCCATGACCTGATTTGTCAGGTATATTGCGACATTGTAAGTATCAGCTAATTTTTGCAGTGCGTGCATATGCCTGTTCAGCTTCTGTTGCCTCGGCGCGAGCTCGCCTCTCCCCGAGTAGTCGGAACGAAAATGGCTCATAAGTGAATCTACAATGATAAGCTTCACATTCTGCTCCTTGACAAGCTCTTTCGCTTTTTCTGCCAGAACAATTTGGTGATCACTATTATAGGCCTTCGCTATGAATATGTTTTTCAATACTTTTTTCGGGTCCAGACCTCTTGCCGCAGCCAATTGTATTATTCTCTCAGGCCGGAATGTGCTCTCCGTATCGATGAAGATGCACCTTCCATTCAACCCCCCTTCGCCTTTTGGCAATTGCACATTTACTGCTAAAGAGAATCCAATCTGGCTCTTTCCACTTCCAAACATCCCATAGGCTTCTGTTATCGCCTGCGTCTCAACACCACCACCGATAAGGGCATCGAGGTTTTTTGACCCTGTCGTTATCCGTCCTACTTCCTTCCGTCTCTCCTGCAAATCAGCAGCTGTCTTGAATCCCATGTCAAGCATGCTTCGTGCTGACTGTATTATTTTTTCCGCGGTCCCGTCGCTTATACCGCATGCCGCGCTTATCTCGCCGGCAGACGCGGCTGCTACAGAGATGAGCTCCGTGTAGCCTGCCTCCTTGAGCTTCTGCGCACCCTTCGGCCCGATGCCCGGCAGGTCCTCAAGCGTCATCTCGCTAGGGTCCTTCTTCACTACAGGCTCTTGAGGCTCAGCGTCGCCCTGAAGCCCTTCCATTTCTTCTTCTGTTGTTTTCTTTTTCTTGAATGCCATGATTATCAACTAATAATCGTCCGGATGCTCTCCTTCTACGAAGCCGGAGGCAAGAATTTCCGGCAGCCTTTTAAGGGTCGTCAAATATTTTTCACCTTTCGGAGTAAGCATATACGTTTCACCATCAAGTGTCACATACCCCGATTTTTCATATGTAGTTAACAATTCTGCATATTCTCTGCTTAACGGGACGGTAAGTTCGCCTCCGTTAATTGCCTCAAAAAATCCAAGTATTGACATCAGCGTCACGCCTATTATTCAGACAAATTATTTATGCTCGAAAAGCTTCGATTTTCGGCTTAGCTGAAAGCAATTATTCACTCTCACACAACATCGTTTCAATTTCCTGCTTCACGTCTACAGGCTTCACGTCGCTCGCTATGAACTCAAGCCGGTCGAACAACTGGTTCCGTCTCGCCCGCCCTTCGAAGACGAACTCCTTGCCGAGAGGAACCAACGAAAGCACGACGTCCAGCTTCTTTTTCTTGTCGAACAGCTTTTTTGCTTCTTTCGTCGTCATCCCGAGGAGCTTCTCCGCTTGCTCGTTGAAAAACACTATCCTTATGCTCTCCGTGCCGTCATCCGCTATGCCTGATACTATAAGGCCATAGTCAGGATTCTCTATTATTCCATGGTCAGGACAGATGAAGTCTTCGTTTTCATCTGGCTTTATCCTGCTTCTGCATTGGTTGCACACCTCATAGAAGACATTTGATTCAAAAATCTGTATAAGTGGCGCACGAATTTCCTTGTACCCGCCTTCAGTCAGTTCCCGGATTAGTGTCCGTTCTGCGGCGCGCCTTGACTGTTTTATTGTCGCTATTGTTTCGTCGCTTTTTGCAAGCGACCCGTATCTCCCTATTCTTATTTCAGGATTGCCGAGGTTATCCTCTTTGACGTAGCCTTTCACCCTGATGGTGTCACTGGCCTCAATTCCTTCCAGCGACTTGATTTCATCATTCCACAGGGAAAGCCTTACCGATCCGGTCTCGTCCGCAATTGTCACGTTTGTCACCTTTCCACTACCCCTTTCAGTCGAAAATTCCCTTATTGGCGAGAGTCTTGTTATTTTTCCGACGACATCAACGTTCTGCATCCCTGGAATGACGTGCGCTATGTCGAGGCGCTCCTGTTTTACGACAGAGATACCCAGCTCCTTGGCGACAATGTACGCCGCCCCTTCTTCGGATATCAAATCAGACAATTCAGCGCGCTTCTCTTCGATCTTATCCATTACTTCCCTTTCATCAAGCCCGCTTTCAGAAGAAATCTTTTTTAGCAGTTCATTCAGCATGCGCATACTACTACGCAAAAATGTTTAAAGGAAAATCTCACTCGTTTTCAAGTATCTTCCTCGCAGCACGGACGTCTCTTTTCATGACTGTGCGCCGTCCAGAGTGTTCTGACAGCCTTTTTGCCTCAAGAAGGAGCACTTTCGTGCGCCCTTCTAGCTCTTTGCCGAGTTCTGCGGCAGCTTTGTCGCTAACGCGCTTCGCGCCTGCCCTTTTGATGAGCTTTCTCAGCGGCTGGAGGGTCAGTTCCATGACTTACCACTGTGCATAAACTGATTAATAATCTACAGTTCAAGCCTCTCAAATACATTACACAGTAATTAACCTACTTCTGGCGCGTGAGGGTTAAATTATATTGTGTAAAAAAGTCTTTTAGAAATATATTAATTAAAGATGCCAATATAATATAGTAATTTATATTAAATATTTCCTAATAACTATTTTATAAAGTCTATTATATAAAATACATTTTATCTATATAAAGGGCGAAACCCATAGTTTCAGCAGTATGGGTGCAAAAAATGAGATGGAAGAGCTGTTTCTAAGGAGAAAACCGGTAAGGCTGCTCCTGAACATAAAAGTAGGCGGGACGCCGAAATATGTTTCTGTCCTGGCTAAGGACACCGACTGCACTTATTCACATACGGTCAAGCTGCTCGACATCTTCAAGAGCATGGGAATGGTGGAATTCGAGAAGCAGGGCCGCATTAAATACGTCAAGCTGACAGCTGACGGCGCAGCGCTCGCCGGCGATTTTGAGGGTGTGCTCCGCAAGTTTGCGAAGCTCGCGCCGAAGAAGAAATAGTTAAGGCAGGGCTTTAAGTAGTTTATTCTACTGCATAGTAGTAACAAATAATGTTTGTGGGGTGTGTATATGAATATGAGAAATTTTGCAGTATATCTGCCATTGCTCGGAGCTGTTGCTTGCGGACCTAGTGCTCCAAAAAATGAAGCTGCGCCGGAACCACGACAAGCCGAATATATCGATGTAGCAGTTCAAGTTTTGAGAAATCACAGATATATCGATGTAACAAGAAACGGCGTAACAGAAAGAAAATACCCTACTCACACTTGTTTAATAGAGCCTAGCTCAGATTCACATATATCCTACTGTGACCTCGAATCTAATGGCAAAGGCTTAGACTCTGTTAGTCGTGTGATTCGAGCTACAGATCAGAATGGTCAAGATAGATGGATCGATGGCACCACAGACTACGCTACAGACGCATTTTCAAATGGATTCTATTTGGAAGACATATTTTCTCCTATGACTGAACCTATGAAAAGAAAATCTCCAGAATTCACGGCACTGGAAAAAGGCTACGCCCTGGCGCAAGAGAATTTCAATAAAGTGCATACAAAATAAGAAATATTTTTGACCCTTTCAATTCCTACTAGATTCTGAATAAATCTACCCTATCTCTGACATAAAAAATCGAAAAATATGTCCGCTCCAACCAGAACTAATAATTGCGGACAAGAACCACAATTAATAAATATCCTATGGACAAAAGGTGTTTGCACATGGGCAAGGTTATGTGTCAAACATACCGGAATTAGTGTATATTTACAAGCTACTACGGGTAAAAAATGATGATGTTTTTTGCACAGATTGATTGAAAAATAATGTAAAAGGTCGATATATAACGGACTTATTACTTCATATTTATACAAGAAAGAACATAGTTCTTTCTGTACAGCAAGAGTTTTGCTCTTGCTTGTATCTCACAAAAGAAAAATAAGCTGGTTAGAGGTGTAGTTTTTGGAAGAAAAGGTAAGCCAAATGGCAAAAGATGTATACAAAAGAGAGGGCAAAAGGCCCGATTGGGACGAATATTTTATGTCGGTTGCCCATGCTGTTCGTCAGCGGGCAGATTGTACAAGACGCCAAGTAGGCTCTATTTTGGTTAAAGACAAGAGAATTATTTCCACCGGCTATAATGGAACGCCAGCCGGTATCAAGAATTGTTCGGAAGGCGGGTGTGAGCGATGCAACGGATCAGAAGAACAATTCCCAAGGGGAATGCATCTCGACAAATGCGTCTGTTCTCATGCCGAAGAAAATGTAATAGTTCAGGCAGCGCGTCACGGGGTTTCTGCTGCCGAAGCAACTTTGTACACGACAAATTCACCATGCACGACATGCTCTAAAATGATAATCAACGCGGGAATTAAGAGAATAATAATGGAAGGAGAATACCCGGATGAATTAGGCGCAAAGTTACTCGGGGATGCAAATATAGAAGTCATTAAAATAAGGGGAGAATAGAATGCCAAAAAGAAAACTTTCAGACATCGTTTTCCAGCGGATAAGCCCGCCGGATACGAAGAGCGCACTCACACCTGATGATTTATCTCACGTCCTTGTGCGCAGGTTGGGCCTGAAGCGCAAGGAAAGCCGCGCGCAGCATAATAAGCTGCTTCTGGAACTGATAAAATACAGGAAGGAGAACGTTCCTGTATCGATAGAGAAAATATCACAGATATTGCAAGTCTCCCAGAGCCAGACCTACGAGGAAATCCGCAAATGGCGCTCTCTCGGGCTGCTTGAATTCGTGAAAATACCGGCAGGGGACGGCTTTGCAAAGGGTTACATGCTCACGGGGCATACGGTCAACCGCCTGCTGGATAAGGCAGAGGCATCCACGAAGAGCTTTTTCCGCAAAACGCGGCGAATAGCTAAGGATTTTGACGATCTTCTTATGTTAGGGATGGCGCGCGCCGAGAAAGGCAGCAACGAGGCAGTTGAAGAGCCGGCGGCGGACGAAACTAATGCAGTAAAAGACGCCGAAGACGAAGAAAATTAACACGCTTTCTTTTGTGAGATATAATTGTAGGTTTTTCGGTGCGGCGAAATCACAGGACTTTTCTTATGTCTAAAATATATAATACAAAAAATAAGATATGTAGAATATTATTCTAAATATAAATCTAAAACTATATATTTAGAAACATATTTCTTTTGTGAGCGTTGCCGGAGAAAATATTATATAAAATATATATTAATAAAT
>JAGVVU010000053.1:0-5937 GCA_018304605.1 Candidatus Aenigmatarchaeota archaeon
TTCCTTTCTGCAAGCGTCGCCACGGTGCTTGCAACAACAATGCGCCTTACCCCGTTCGCTTTGCAGGCGTCGACGAGATTTTTCGCGCCTGTTACGTGAACGTCGTAGTTCTCCCTGTACGTGGAGGCGCCGAGCGCGGCAACAAGATGTATAACAGCTTCAACGCCTTTTGTCGCCTCCAGAAGGGAGACGGGGTCGGTTATATCCCCCTCAACCAGCTCGCACCCTTCCAAGCCCGCAGTGTCGCTTGATTTCCTCACCAGACACCTCACGTTGCTCCTTGGGTTAAGGCGCCTGACAAGGTTCCTTCCGACGAAGCCGCTTGCTCCGGTAATCAATATCATACTACTGGTTAGTTATCTAACATTCTTAAAATCTTTGGCAGCATTTTATACTATATGAAGTTCATCACTACAAACATATCCGGATTCTTTAATGGGTTAACTATAAATTCCGGAAAAGCAAATTCTACTTACCAATCAAAAAGAGGTGGACACCATGGCAAAGAAGAAAGCAAAAGTCAAGAAGGCTGTAAAGTCAAAGGCTTCAAAAGCGTCAAAAAGCTCGGCCAAAATGAGCGTATGCTCCTGCGGCTCCGGAATGAAGGCTGCCGACTGCTGCGGGTGCTGAACCAAACCAAAAGTTTCATCAGCACTGAAACATTTTTTCCTTTTAATAAATTCCCCTTATTTTACTCATTATGCCTGAATTGCTCTGCCCGTTCTGCAAGAAGCCGGTGAAGCGCGATTACGAAGCTACTGCCGGATGCGAGAATTGCGCTGAAGACTGGCGGGACATGGGAGTTTTTGATTCTGTTGATGTTGAGCATAATTGCCCAAAATGCGACGCTCCAATGAGCCAATACCAGACAAAGCATCTGGACTGCTATATGCGGGTTTACAGATTAGGCGACGCTGTAAAGACGGAAAAGCTTCAAAAAGGATCGAACTTTGATTTTGATTTATACGATTTTTGCGAGCCCTGCGGAATAATGATAGAAGGAACAGGAGTCGTAAGAGACTCGATGCTTCGCGAAGTCAGGGAGAAAGGATACAGAGACGACCGCGCTCCGCCAATTTTACACCCTGAAGATGCATTTACTTCTCCAAGGTATGTTGAAATAGTTGGAAAATATTTCAGGCTTGGCTGGCGCCGGGTTATCCCGCAAGAGCAGCCTTTCGTGCCAAATGAGAGAATAATAGCTGCGTACCGCGACTAATCCCGGAATATCGGCAAAAATATGTGTAATTACTGCTCTTCCTCATTGTCCTGCTCAGAAAGCTTTTCTTCTTCCGTGATAAGGTCCGGCTCGCTCTTTGTGACAACCTCGACTGTCAAAGGCGTTATCGTCAGTCTCAAAGGAATAATTTTGCATTATAATAATTGCGTGGAAATCTTATATATAGATTCAATAATCAATGTATGCAGGAGGACCCCGCAACCCTTCATTATGAGACTTGTTTCTTTCAAGAACACAGTCAAGCACCCAGCTTTTTGCACATTTCTCCAACCTGTTACCGTTGGCATATGCTTCAAAGGAAATTCCTGAATCATGATCTGTAATTTCATATTCGACGAGGAATTTTCGTGCCCTGTAAGCGCCAAATCGCTCGTCATCCGGGAATCTTACATCTATATATTCCATCAGAAATTTATGACAATAATATTAAGGAAGCTTATTTGGTTCTTAAAAAACTTCGCTACAAGATATCCTGATGACAGAAGCGCTCTACATGACGGACAGCTACCTGAAGGAATTTGACGCCAAAGTGATAGAGGTCGAAGGCGACTCGATAATACTTGACAGGACCGCTTTCTACCCCCAGGGCGGCGGGGTGCTTTGCGACACAGGCGCGCTTGAAAAAGACGGCAGGAGCATTGAAGTCGTCGAGGTGAGTAAAGGCGGCAACCAAACTACGCACGAAGTGCGTCATGCACCTCGTATATTGCATAAAGCACCGAACCACGCTCTTTCAGTCGGCGACAGCGTGCGTGGAAGGATAGACTGGGAGAGGCGCTACGCGCTCATGCGCAACCACACCGGAGGAACGGAACAGAGCCGTATAGACTATTCGATGGAGACAATGGACATGGACGCGATAAACAAGGCGTTCGAAAATGCGAACGAGGAAATCAAAAAGGACAGAGCCGTGAAAGTCTATTCGCTTGAAAGAGAGGAAGCGATGAAGATACCGGGCGTGGTAAAGCTGGCGAACGCACTCCCTCCGAGCGTTGACGTGCTCCGCATAGTGGAGATAGACGGGGTAGATATACAGGCAGACGGCGGATGTCATGTCAGGAGCCTGAAGGAGATAGGAGAAATAATCTTCCTGAAAGCGGAGAACAAGGGAAAGAACAACAGGCGGATTTATTATACCCTTAGGAACTGAGCTGCAAAAGGAAGAAACCGCCCTTCTTAAGAAAATTTTTGATTAACAGAAGGGCAAATCATGTCAAATAAGGATGTGTTTAAGAATTACTTCTTCTTCTTTTTCTTTGCTGCCATTTTTCACACCTCCGGTTTCTATAGTATATATAGATGTTCCCTATTAATAAAGTTTTTTGACATAGTTCTACAAGAAAATAAAAAACACAATTTTGCTCGTTTTTCTCGCATTTTTCATCGGCGTGAATGCCGGCGGATATTTCTACCAGCCTCCGTACATCCAGGAGATTTTCAGCGCGTCAAACTACGCGTCCACTGAAGGGCTTGTGGAGATAGAGGCAAGCATCAATTCAACAACCATACATCTGACGGGCGAATGCTATGAAATCACCTTCGACGTCACGCAGGACCAGGCTTACTCGATCGGGCGTGGGCTGGAGAAGTCTATTGGGGAACGTCCTCTTACCCATGACATAATGAAAGACATGCTTGACATTTTCGGAATCCAGGTGCTTCAGGTAAAGGTAGACAGGTACATCAGCGACATCTACTATGCCACCATAATATTGAACCAGGGTAACCGCATCCTTGAGCTGGACGCGCGTCCGAGCGACTCGATCGCGCTGGCTGCAAGAACCGGAAGCAAGCTCTACATCAAGCGGAACATACTCGAGATGAACGGGGACTATCTCTGTTAAGCCCCTTTCTTTTTGCGGAAGACATGAAGTCTTCCGAGAAATCCAAGAAGCAAAGCTTCTTCGGATTTGAAAAAAGAAAGTCCCTTGGGTTCAAAGAAAGCATATTATGAAAGGCGGCTTGCTTGCGCAAGCTGAAAAACAAGAACGAAGGAATCAACATGGCAAAAACAATCAAGGTAAAGAAAAGCGAGATTGCATTCACTATAGCCGTCATGTTCCTTGTAGGCTTCATCGCAGGCATGCAGTTTGTGCCTCGCGAAGTCCAACTCAACCAGCCCAACCTTGATGGCGAGGTTGTTGTTAGCATGACGCTGCCGGCGGTTGACAATGAAGGAAGCGGAGTGGCAGGAATGCTGTACACGACGGTAAAGCCGGGTACGGGCAAGATACTTGTCGACACTAGCAGGGTGCTGAACTACATAGACACCCAGCTCTCTGCGCGCACAGCCGCAAAAGCCGCAAGCAACTATGCAAAGGTGGACTTGAACGGGCTTGACATAATCTACGTCATAAAGGTGAACGCATCAATCATCGAAGGGCCGTCTGCAGGCGCCTCGATGGCGCTGTCCGTGCTGCTTGCCCTCGAGAACAAAACCAGCGGCAACATAACCATCACGGGCACAATCAGCCCCGACGGCACCATAGGCAAGGTGGGCTCAATACTCGAGAAGGGGCTTGCGGCAAAGGCCAACGGCGCAAGAACCTTCCTTGTGCCGAAAGGACAGGCAACAGCGGAAAAAACCACAAGGAACACAACATGCAGCAGGCTCGGCAGCATGGACGTATGCAAAGTCAACTATCTGGCGGAAAACATCAACATAGAGTCATATCTTGGCATAGAAGTGCACGAAGTGGCGAACCTCGAAGAGGCGTACCGCTACTTCAACCAGAGCAGTTTGCCTTAAATATTTAGATTACAAGCCAAAAGAATGCTGGAAGGAATTGAAGGCGTCAATGATTATGTCATTCAGTCAAGAAAGGTAAACGGCTATCAAATAACAAGACCTGTCAGGACAATCGGGTTCAGAATGGAAAGCTGGAATCCCGGGTTTCATCTTCAGTATGAATTCAGGGCGCTAGGGCAGTCAATGGGCGTTGTCGGCTGCGATTATGCAGACGCAGAACAGAAGTTATGCGATGCTTTGGTTGCCTTGTATTCAGACCTGACCAGAATAGATGACAGTCATGCCAGCGAAAAGCAGCGGATATTCAATTCAATAGGCAGAGCGGACCTAAGCACATTTATAATGCCTGTCTGCCTGCCTTCGCATCACTGACAGTATTTATTTCTATCGCGTCCTCTATATTAAAGATATGCGTCTACTGCCTGGTATTGCCTTTCTAATTCTTCTAGCTGCCGCTGTCAATGCAGTTTCTATAGATTCCGGAGTGCTGACGGAGCTTCAGGACAGCAACGAAGTCTCCGTCATTGTCATGCTGGAAGAAGACGCAAGCCTTGCTGACGTGTTAATAGAAAAAGAACACGAGTTCGGCGAGATGAACGGGTTTTCAGGGACTGTTTCAAGGGAGAGCCTTGGAAACCTGCTTAACAACGTGGATGTTGCAGGCATCCAGCTCAACAAGCCCGTGAGCATACTCATGACACAGGGCGCGCCGCTAATCAACGCAACGCAGGCGTGGGCGCTTACATTGAACGGGACAAACATAACAGGCAGGGGAGAAACAGTATGCGTAATCGACACGGGCATAGATTACAACCATACCTCGCTAGGCGGAAGCTGGGGCAGCCGGGTACTGAGCGGATACAACTACTGCGCCAACGACGCATGTTCCCAGGAAAGCGGCGACCCGTACGACAACCACGGACACGGCACCCATGTCGCCGGCATAATCGCGTCTAACGACAGCACGAACCGCGGCATAGCACCTGACGCCAACCTGATTGCAATAAAGGCTCTCAACAGCGCCGGGAGCGGAACAGACGATGACGTGATTGCAGGTATAAACTGGTGCATAGCAAACGCCACAGCCTACAACATCTCGGTTATCAGCATGAGCATCGGGAGCGGGTCTTCAACAGGCTACTGTGACAGCAGCGAGTCCGCATACAGCACAGCGATAAACTCTGCTGTTGCCAAGAACATCTCGGTTGTAATAGCTTCCGGGAACGACGCGAGCAATACCAGCATAAGCGTGCCGGGATGCATAGAAAACGCCACGACTGTCGGGGCGGTTTACGACGCGGACATCGGTGCTTATGGTTCAGATTCGACCACGTTCGCGGACAAGATTACTTATTACACCAACAGGAACAGCAGGCTTGACTTCCTCGCGCCCGGCTCGCGAATCACCTCAACACTGGCAACCGTCGAAGGAGGAGGGTTCGGGAACAAGCATGGCACGTCGATGGCAACACCAATGGTTTCAGGGGCGTTCGCACTACTTCACCAATACAAAAAGCTTGACAACGGCACCATACTCAACCCGAGCCAGATAGAGAACACATTCAGGCTTACGGGAGTGAACGTGAGCGACTCCCGCACCGGGCTGAATTTCACAAGAATAAGCGCATACGCAGCAATCCGCTCGATAGACACGTTCAGGCCTTTACTTACCATGCTTTCACCGCTCAATGCAACATACAATACTACGAACATCTCGCTAAGCTATTCTGCAAGCGACAACATAGCCATTGACGCATGCACGTTCACGAACACTACAGGCTCAACAGAAACGCTTTTCGGCTGCTCCAACACGACGTTCCTTGCGGCTGAAAACCAGCAAAACAACATAACGCTGTCAATAAATGACTCCAACGGAAACACCAACTCCAGCCAGATATTTTTCTTCGTTGACACTGCACTGCCGCTGCTTTCCGTCTTCCAGCCCCAG
>JAGVVU010000053.1:5954-7487 GCA_018304605.1 Candidatus Aenigmatarchaeota archaeon
TGCGACATACAACACGACAAACATATCCCTCCAGTACGGCGCTTCCGACGGCAACAGCATTGACAGGTGCTGGTTCGTGAACATCACAGGCGCGAGCAGCTTCCTGAACAATCCGCGCGGAACATGTAACAACATAACATTTACCGCACAGCAGAATGCGCTGAACAATATAACCGTTTACATGAACGACACGGGAGGAAGCCAGAATTCAACGCAGATATTCTTCACGGTCGACCTCAACATCCCCTCCCTTGCGGTGCAGGAGCCGAGGAACGCGTCATATACGGTTACCAACATAAGCGTAAACTACACGTCAAACGGTACAGCGTGCTGGCTGGTAAACACGACGGGCGATACAATAACACTTCCGGGATGCAGCAACGCCACCATACTTGCGGCGCCGGGCGCAAATAACATCACGATTGCGGCGAACAACTCCGCCGGAAACGTCAATTCTACCCGGATATTCTTCACAGTGGACACAATATCACCTTTCGTGAATTTCACCGCGTCAACCGCCAACAATGAGACATTTGCTTCAACAAACGACATAATCATCAATGCAACCTCTGACGAATTCCTTGACAAAGCCCTTCTCGAGTGGAACGGCGCCAACCTAACAATGAATAAGTCCGACTCGCTTGCCTGGTACAGTCACGCAAATCTCCCTGACGGCAATTATACGTTCAGAATTTTGTCCAACGACACGGCGGGAAACATCAACGTGACAGCGTTCAGGTGGGTGTACATCAACGCAACGCGCAATTTCACGTCTTTCGTCAACAGCATGAACACCTCCCTCAGCACAGGCAGCGTGACATTCGTACTGCTCAACACCAGCGGAACCGGCGACGCCTCGCAAGTGTTTGTGGACGTCAACTACACGTTCAGGTTCAATGCAAGCGGCATAATCGCCGAAATCGCCAACTTCTCATGGCTCGCCGCGAACACCTCAAACATCGTTAACGTCACGAGAAACATAACGCTCGACAACATATCCGCCGCGTTCAATTCATCCGGAGGACTCCTGGACAACTATGTCTGGATAGACGTCAACAATTTCACGGACAATTATACGCCGCGGGTTACGTTCACGGGGATGTTCAGACTGAATTACTACATCAACGGAACCAGGGAAAGCCCCGACACGCGCGTCATCAACGATACCTGCAATAACGGCTTCTCCAATACACCGTGCTACTCGCTCTCCGGCAACACAACAATAATAGCCTTGTTATCATTCTCCGGCGCTGCTGTAGGCAACGACACGCAGCCGCCATCCATCTCCATATCATCACCAACAGGCACATATTCCGGCTCAAACGTCTCGCTAAACTACTCAGCCAGCGACAATGTGGGGCTTGACAAATGCTCCTTCAGCCTTAACGGAGCCGCGAATGTCACCCCGGAAAACTGCAGCAACACGACGTTCACAGCCGCATCAGGATCCAACACGCTCACGCTTTATGCAAACGATACAAGCGGGAACTCCAACTCAACGTCCGTGACGTTCACATATAGCGCGCCAGCGCA
>JAGVVU010000050.1:0-2391 GCA_018304605.1 Candidatus Aenigmatarchaeota archaeon
AGCGATGCAATGAAAGAAGCCGACGCCAGCAGAACGGCTTTTTTCTCATTATTATTCAATGCCATATATCTCATTTCTTTTTCTTTTCGCCCGACTTTTCAAAAAAGCTTGAAGCGGGCTTGGATTTTCCGGGCGGCAGCAGGAGGTAAACTACGAACACTATGACTCCCGCGATTACCGCCATTATTATCATCAAAGTGAAGTCCGCCGGAACAACGGGGACGGAGCCCGGTATTGATATTGACGCAGCCTGCGTCGACGCGGCGTCAAGCAGTCCTTTTGCGTCGCCAAGAAGCTGCTGGGCTGTAAAATAATCTTTCGACTCAAGAGACTGGTTGGCCTGTGACAGCTTGCTCCTTGCATTCAGCAGTAATGCCTGCACTTCTTCGACGTTTGCACCTGATGCACCGAGCGAACTTACGGTTGTCTCAAGCTCTGCCAGTATCTCAAGGTACCTGTCATAGTCTGGAAAAATTTGTTCCTGCACGGTTTTGTTGCTCGGCTTGACTGTTATGTCAAAAGATTTGCCGGCTTTGAGCCGCCTTGACGGCGGCATCAGCCGGTATGGAGATGTTCAGCGTGAACGCGGTTTCATTGTTTTTTACACTCTGATTCCACTTGACGGGCCGGACAGACAACCAGGTGGAGGACGAGGAGAGTGTAATATTATATAATGTTGTATTGCCGTTGTTCTGAACAATCACAACCCTGGTTGTCGATTCTCCCTGAACAATCTCGAAACTCAGCGGGTATGAAGTGAAGATAATCGACGACGCCTTGCTGGACGTGTTCGTGCTGGAGCTCGAGCCGCTGCTGCTGGAACTGCTGCTTGAGCTGCTGGTGGTGCAGTTGCCAGGGAAGCCGGCTGTCGACGGGCACGTCTGGCCGGAGCTGCAGTTCGCAATTCCCTGCCATGTTCCTGAGCTGCAGGATCTTGTCGTCAGGTTAGTGACGCATATGTTCGTTCCTGTGGAATATTCGCTGTTGTTGTGGAAGCAGCTGGTTATGACGCTGGAATTGCACCATCCATAGCTGAATCCGCTGCTGAAATTATCATAATCCAGAAAGCACGTATGTCCAAGGCAGCCTGAGGTTGTGTTGCACAGATTGACAGTGTACCCGGCAAGTCCGGTCAGGACAGAGACATTCACAAAACTGAAATTTATTACGCCGGTTGTCTCAGCAAATGCGGGGAAGGAAATGAGCAGGAAAATAAGTCCGATAACTAGACGATTAGCCATTGCTAATCACCCTTCATCAGGCCAGTCGCGGTAAGTAGCCTTGTTTTCATAATATCACTAATAAAGCGTCCTGAACAGCCAGTTGTAAGTGGCAGCCCAAGTACTGGACACCGCCGAACCCGCCGGTATTATCATGCGCAGTATGAACGTTGCAGAAGAGCCGTCAGTCACGGTTCTGTTTATCCCTATATCCCCGTAAACGTTGGTGACGTTGAATTTCGCGTTTGGGTCGGAAAAGTTTGCCGAGTTATTCCTAAGGCTTGCGTAATAAACACCGCCCGTGGTGTTGAGGTTTATCGTGTCCGGGGGGCTGGAGGCGTCCGTCCAGTTCGTAAGCTTGAACTGTATGGTTCCCGTGACATTGGCAGTGAAATTGACGGTGAAATTGAACTCCCAGTAGTCCGTTCCGTTTACTATGGCCGCCCCCTTGGCGAGAGCGACATTGGAGACGTTAATCAGCTGCTGGGTTGTCACGTTGGCGGAGCCGGCAGGTATCGGCTCAGAAGAAATGTTTGTAAGATTGCCGCCGTCTATATATGCCGAAAATGCCGCGCTGCTCACGCGAGTCGCGCTCGTGTTCACGTTGAAGGATATCTTTATCTTCTGCGCAGTCGCCGACGTCATCGTGACATTGATATAATTGGAAGCCGTGGTGATAGTTACACCGCCCGTGGAGTTGGACCCGTCCACCTCGACGGTAGATATGTTGGTAAGGTTGTATCCCGAGGGTATCCATACCACAGTCCTGTTTAAGCCGTCTTTGCCCGTGGGCGTTATGAAATAGACGATAGTCTGATTTATCGCATTGGTGTCAACGAACTTGGGTTCGACAGTCACGTTTGCGTGGATATTCTGCAACTGGGTGGCATTTGACAATATTGCAGACGCCACAGTGACGTTGCTGGCGTCATTTACCAGTACGTCGGCAGCGGAGCCAAGGATTGCGGATATCAGCTGCCGTGTGGTGGCGTTGAATGTAATGTTGAACCTGACTATGATGCTTGCATTGGATGAAGAATTGACAACCAGGGTATTCGGGATAGAGACGTTAAAAGCGGTAGAGTTAAGGTTCATGATTGCGCTGCCGATTACCGTGCTGTCGTTATAAAGGTAAAGTTCGACCGCAGATACGTTGCCGGTCGTGCTGCCG
>JAGVVU010000050.1:2414-6522 GCA_018304605.1 Candidatus Aenigmatarchaeota archaeon
GCTGCCGTTCCCGAGGCTTATATTCAGCTGGGTAATATTGACTATTCTGCTCCCTGTCTCCGTCGTGACAGAGAATGTCAGGTTCAAAAAAACGGCAGAAGTGTTGGAATTGGTAAAATTACTGTTTGGCATCAGTCCCGCGCCTGTCACTGTCACGTTGCCAACTGCGAAGACGGGTCCGGCCAAAAGTACAAGCGCAAAAACAGCTATGAGTGCTCTCATTAAGATATCCTTATGGCATGACGGAATATAAAGATTGTTCATCAAGCGGCGGCTTCTTTGGATTTTTGCCGGGCTCTGAACTTGTCCCGCAGATATGACATATGGCTGAAAACGTCCAATACATGCCTGCTGCGCCTTCCCGTTTCAGCATTATTGGGCTCAATCTTTGCGTAACCGCATTCATCAGGCCTATAGAATATACCCAGTTCCCTGCATGCCCGGCTTCGCTGTATTTGTGTCCCGGTAAGCGTACGGGTATCTTTGGCGCCGTTATGAGACATGTACAAGATTACTTCATCCGGAGGGTCGAGAACAGTAGCATAAACCCTCCCAGTAACATTGACGCCATTCACAGACATATGAATCGGAGGTTCCTGTTCCGGCGGCGTCATTGCCACTTCTTTTTCAACTACTCTATGCCCATCATATGTCAACATTCTGTACACCTTTCTAATTCTAGGCAAAGAAAAAGCTCTTAAAGCGTCCCCGGCGCGATTCGAACGCGCGACCCCCTGCTAACCCGGACGACATGCTGTGCATGTCAGTCTTTCTCACAGGTATGATGTCATCATCGCCTCCATACCTGTAGGAGGCAGGTGCTCTATCCAAGCTGAGCTTCCCTCAAGGCTACAGATACAGGATATCGTGCAGCTTTACGAGGACTCGTTACCGAAAGGCGCGAACAAATAGACGCCATAGGTGTCAGACATTCGCGCCAGTCGTTGTCAGGGACGTATCATAATTGTAATGGAAATCGTTAAAAACAACTTAATAACATACATTACCTATGGAAATCGGATTCATCGGCGGCTTTATCATCCTCGGCGCCTGGATATATGAGGCTTACCAAGGCTGGAAGAAAGGGAAGGTGCCAGACATCAAATTCATACTGGCATACGTTGTCGGGCTTTCTTTTCTTACATATTACACTTACCAGATCAAGGATCTTCCGCTTCTTTTCCTCAACGGAGCGATACTCTCGATGACGCTGATTGAGCTGGATTTGACGCTGAGGCAACGCCATAAAAAGAAGCGCTAGACGAACACCTTGAGCCTGTCGCCTATCACGGCGCGGAGCACTTCCTTGCCCATCTCGCTGTCTTTTGCAACCTTTATCTGGCTGTTCTTTCCAAGCGTTGCCGAGAACAGGTATTCGTCATCAACGTAAAAGTTGACGATTTTTCCGGGCTTCGCCTCAACGGTGAATACTATATACGCGCCTGTCTCCTCGTTGTGAAAATCAACCGCCTTGCCGAGCGTGGCCACTTTCGGGGAAATCTCTATGCTTATTCCAAGACGCTCCTCCAGGGCTTTGATGTTCTCGCCGCCCTTTCCTATTATCCTTGGAATCACGTCATTTTCCACGCGCACGATTGCCTTGTTCTCGCCGGCAATCTCCACGACTGCGCTGTGATCAAAGCGGCGTACCTCGGCCAATATCTGCTTCTTTGCGAGTTTTGAAAGTGCAGATTCGCCCTTGCCTGCCGTGACCGGAATAATCACATTTTCCTCTCCATACGTGTATATTTCATACTCCAGTGCGTTGGTCTCGAAGCTCTTCACCTCCACCACAGGACGAGCGAGGTCTGCTTCTGTCATTCCTGTCGGCGTGCGGACAACAAGGGATAGAACATACACCTTCTCGACGCGCCCTTCCTTGATGTAGATTATCGTGTCTATTATGTGCGGTATCATGCCGAGTTCCACGCGTCCGATGAAACGCTGTATTGCATCAATCGGTTCCGTGGCGTGCACAACGCCAAGCATGCCTATTCCTGCAAGCCTCATGTCGGCGAATATCTCGAAATCGCTCGTCTTGCGAACCTCGTCATAAACCGTGTAGTCGGGTCTCACGAGAAGCAGCATGTCGGCCGTGTTCTCGAACGTGCCTTTCAGTTTTGCATACTGCGTGATTTCCGGCTTAACCTGCAGGTCGCGCGGAGATTCCATGGTCTTGACTATCTTTCCCTGCGATTCAAAAAATTCTGCAATTGACGCGGCGAAAGTGGATTTTCCGCTGCCGGGGGGTCCTGCCACGAGTATCCCGTCCACTCGCTTGGACAAACGCTGTTTCAGCTTGTCCGAAAGCTTGTACTCGTCCAGAGTCAGTTTTGCAATCGGCCTTACAACCGTAACCTCAACGCCGTCGGAGAACGGAGGGCGGGCTATCGCGATTCTCATGTTCCCCAGTTGCACGACGCTAGCTGTATATCCGCCAACTTCCACAAACGAGTCGTCCTCGTAACGCGCGGCGTCCATGATTTCTTTTATGATGGTTTCAAGTTGTTCTGCTGTCATTCTTTCTTCGGAAAGCCTGACAAGCTCGAATTTTCCAGGCATTCCGCGCTTCGCAACCGGTACGGTGCCTTCCTTCAGATGGAGGGACATCGTATCCGGCGTCATCATATCGCTCAGCGTCGTGCTGCTTTTCTTCTCGTACGGCTTGAAATAGCGGGACTTTACGCCTTCCGCTTCCGCGAACATGTATTGAACATAATCCGACGTGTATATCGTGGCGTCATGCTCGCGCGCCACGTCGATAATAAGGGCATCAATTCGCCCGCTCTTTGCAAGCTGGATTTCCTCGAATGTCTGGCGGCGCCCCGACTTTGTCATGGTTATGTTTGCGTAAAGAGTCCTCAGTTTCTTCATCTCCTCAAGGACCTTGAACCCTATCTCGCGCCCTTTCGAAGCCTGGGCGCGGAGTTCCTCAACCGCAAACTCCGGGATTATTATCTCAGCTTCGCCGATTTCCTTTTTTTCTATCAGATCCGTGAGTATGCCCGATATAAGCACGCTCGTGTCTGGTACTATTTTTTCTTTTGTCATTTGTATTCACCTTTTTACCGGACAACCGTTTTTGTAACAAAATCGTTACAGCTGTCCTGATTTTCTAACATCATTCATTTGAACTTTTTCTTGGAAAAAATCTAGCCAAAAAGAACATTATATTGAGAACTTTGCTTGTCAAAGTTCACAATAAGGACTTTGTACAAAAGACATATATTCAAAGTCCTCTATCCTTTTGTTAAGCTTTCTTCCTAAGAAAGGCTTCCTGAAGAAGTAAGAGTAATCATATCTGAAACTGTAATCCTTAAAAAGGCGTCAAAAGCGCATGAAATGCTCCTAATAACCCGCACCTAAAGGTGCGGGTTTCATTGGAGCATAGCATCCAGAATGCATTGAGTTTCATCTGTCGCATGAATGCGGCAGTTTTCAATGCATTCTTGGATAAGAACATGTAAACAAAACCGGCGCGCAACGCTTAGTTTTTATTTTTGCTCAAGCGAAAGCGAACTCCTCTATTACAATACCGCATTCTCTGCAATACTTGCTGTCGTGGGTCGGATCGTACGCAATCCTGTCCGAGCCGCATTCCATGCATTTCATATTTACCACACCTCACGAGGAGAAATTGCCGCCGGCTATAAAGGCTTTTTCTGACCCGCAACGTATTTTTTGAAAAGTAGAAATGCTTTTAATGCGAGTCACTAAAACCCAGTTATTCAGAATCAACAATATCCTTTACCCGTTTCAGGTTTCTTATCTCGATTTCCTTCTCGCTCCCGCTTTGCATGTTGCGCAGTCTGACCACGCCGCTCTTTGTTTCCTTCTCGCCGACAACAATAGCATATTTTATGCCCCTGCTGTTCACGTAATCAAGCTGCTTGACAAGGGGACGCTGCATAACGTCGTATTCAACATTTACTCCAATTTCTCTCAGCTGCTTTGCGAGTTCCATGCATTTTTCCCTGCTCTTTTCGTCGACATTGGCCAGGTAAACCTCCACACCCGTTTTTCCGAGCTCGACCTGGATGAAATTCACAAGGCGGTCAACGCCGAGCGAGATGCCCGTGGCAGGCGTCGGCTTCCCGCCGAACGCCTC
>JAGVVU010000056.1:0-4566 GCA_018304605.1 Candidatus Aenigmatarchaeota archaeon
CAGAGTGGGGATAATGCTACATTGTCAGACAGAATTTCAACGCACGATTCAGACAACACGACGCAGTCCAGCCTCATAACAGGGAACAACAACACTCTGCTGGCAAACCTCGGACAGAAGCTGAATCTTACGGGAGGCACGCTGTCGAGTCTGCTTTCAATACTCGGGGCAAGTTCTGCGAACAATCTCTCGCTAAACGTGAACAATACTCTTTATGTAAATGCATCTTCCGACAGGGTTGGCATTGGAACGTCCTCGCCCGCCTCGAAACTGGACGTTTCCGGCACGCTTACTGTTGAGGGCATCAACGTCACGGGCAGGCAAATTTCAGACAATGTCACGCTTGCAAACAGGATAACGTCCGAGAACACGACTATAGCGGCGAACCTGACTGCGATCGCGAACAGGATAGCTACGCAGGAGTCTGACAACACAACACAGGGCAATTTGATAACTACGGTGACGAACAGGCAGTCATCAGATAATACGACGCTGACAAACAGCATATCAGGCTTCCTTACGGCATCGGACAACAACACTCTCACGAACCTCAAAGCCAACCTGACAACATTCAACAACTTCACGGCATCGTGGAACTGGTTCGCCAATGTGACGGCAGATTCGTTCAATGCAACCAGAGACTTCTTCGCCGGCGGCGTGGCAGTGTTTGGCAGGATCAACTCTAACAACCTGCAGCGGCAAGGCTTGGCACGCTCGAAACAAAACAATCCGCCGATAATTCAACTATATCGTCCAACATAACAACAACCAATGCGCGCATAGGAAATCTTGAATCAAAGCAGGCTTCCGACAATACGACGCTGTCTGCCAGGATAGACAGCGTTTCAGGAGGCACAAGCGACAACACAACCCAAGGCAATCTCATAACAGGGAACAACAACACGCTGACTGCATTCCTAGGGCAGAAATTGAACTTGACAGGAGGAACGCTCTCAGGGCTGCTGGCAATCGGAAACGTGAGCGCAATCAGCAACCTGTCACTGAATGTTTCAGGGGCTTTGTACGTAAACAGCAGCCAGGAGCGGGTTGGTATAGGCACTACGAATCCTTCCTCTCGGCTTGACGTTTCCGGCACGCTTACTGTGGAAGGCGTGAATGTAACAGGACGACAGATATCTGACAATTCTACAATATCCGGCAGGATAACGTCAGAGAATACGACTATAGCCGCGAACCTTTCATCGGTCGGGACGCGAATAGGAAGCCTTGAATCAAAGCAATCCTCAGACAACACGACAATAACTAATGCAATGGTGTCCACATCAGCCACAAATAACTTCACTGCTCCATGGAATTTCTTTGCCAACATCACTACGGACTTCGTGAACGCTACAACAGGGTTGTTCTCCGGCGGAATCAACTACATAACGCGAATCAACTCGAACAACCAGACTCTCTCAGACAGGATAACATCAGAAAACACAACAATAGTCGCGAATCTGACATCAGCAGGCACGAGGACGGGAAATCTTGAGACGAAGCAATCGGGGGACAACACTACTCTGTCAAACAGAATAACATCGGAGAATGCTACTATTGCAGCCAACCTGACAGCGGTCGGGGGACGAATCGGTTCTCTGGAGACAAAACAGTCTGCCGACAACACTACTCTGAATAATCTGAAACTAAGCATTACCGGCGGCGCGCTATCCGGGCTGCTGTCAATAGGAAACGTGAGCTCGGTCAATAATCTTTCGCTCAACGTGTCAGGCGCGCTTTACGTGAATTCTAGCATCGAGAGAGTCGGCATAGGAACAACCAATCCGTCCTCGCGGCTGGACGTGTCAGGAACACTGACAGTGGAAGGCGTGAACGTCACAGGACGTCAAAATTCTGATAACACGACAATATCCGGAAGGATAACGTCTGAGAACACGACAATAGCGGCGAACCTTACAACCTTGGCAAACAGAATATCCGCGCAGGAATCCAACAACAACACACAATCTGACGCGTTGAACCTCAAGCCGAACCTCACGACAGCAAACAACTTCACCTCGGGCGAATGGCATTACTTCGGTAACTTAAGCGCAAGAGGGCAGCTGAACGCGTCGTCAATAAACATATCATCCGGCATATCCTGCGGGATGATAACAGGAGGAAGCGACGGGGACTATTGCGCCGATTCCACAGGAGCAGGAGGGACTGAGGACAACACCACTCAGGATAACAAGATAACAGGCAATAACAACACGCTCTTTGCAGTTAGCGGACAGAAACTGAACCTGACGGGCGGAACATTAAGCAGCTTATTCACAATAGCGAACTCAAGTTTGGCCAACAATCTTTCCCTGAACGTGAGCGGTGCGCTCTACGTGAACCAGAGCGGCGACATCAGATACGTGGGAATATTTAACCCCGCACCCAAAACTTTCCTTGATGTCTTCGGAAATGCGACAATAGCGGGCACTCTGTTCCTTGATGGATTTAACTTGTCAGCGCGCTTGAGTGGAAACAACCAGACTCTCTCAGACAGGATAACATCAGAAAACACCACTATAGCTGCTAATCTTACGGCAGTCGGAGGCAGGATCGGATCTCTCGAAAGCAGACAATCCAGCGACAACACGACGCTGACAAACGCAGCGGTGTCCACGTCTGCAACAAATAATTTCACGGCATCATGGAACTGGTTCGCGAACATTACCGCTGACATGATCAACGCAACCAGCGGGTTCTTTTCGGGCGGAATCAACTACATAACACGAATCAACTCCAATAACCAGACGCTCTCCGACAGGATAACGTCCGAGAACACTACAATCGCAGCTAACCTGACAGCTGTCGGGGGCAGGGTCGGCGCACTTGAAACAAAGCAATCCGGAGACAACACGACATTATCAAACAGGATAACGTCCGAGAACACGACAATAGCGGCAAACCTGACAGCTATAGCAAACAGGATATCCACGCAGGAGTCGAATAATGTGACGCAAGCTGCTTTGCTCGGACAGAAACTGAACCTGACGGGCGGAACTTTGTCCAGCCTGCTCACGATAGAGAACTCCAGCCTTGCCAACAACCTCTCGCTAAATGTCAGCGGGCTTCTATATGTGAACAAGACCGGAGACATAGGTTACATCGGACTATTCAACACAGCGCCCAAATCACTTCTTGACATTTCAGGAAATGCGACGATAAGCGGAACATTGGTTTTGGAAGGGTTCAACCTGTCCCTGCGGATAACGTCGAACAACCAGACGCTTGCAGACAATATAACGTCCCTGACAAACAGGTTTGCCGGCGACAACACTACACAAACTAATCTTTTCGCTGCCCTGGCAAACGGAAACAACCAGACGCTCTCCAATATAAAGGCTAACATCACAGGCGACAGATTCACCGGAAGCGTGGAGATAAGCACTATAACAAACCTGACGCTCACGACGGCGCGCCTCAATGTAACCCAGAACACGACAATATCGAATACGAACAACGCAGGCAACAACAGCGCCATATTGTTCTACGACACTAGCGGGGCGTGCGCCGCGCGCATGTACTACAATGGCACGCATTTCGTGATAGACGGGTGCTGATTAAGATGAAACAGTCATTCCTGCCAAAAGCTGAAACAAAAAATATTGCAAACGTCTGGTACGGCATCTCACTTCCGATTAGCAAAGGTGTTTTAAAATGAAAAAAACCGTGTTACTGTCCGTCTTTATACTTCTTCCCCTGCTTTCTTCGCTGACTTATGCAGAAATGATAACATTGCGCCCGAACGCTACAATAACAGCCCCAACCACCCTGCGTGGGTGCACCAGCGCATGGGACTGCCTGGACGAGGTTGATCATGACAGCACCGCTACGGCGGCAGCAATAACGTCAACTACGCTGCTGGCGATGCTTGATTTCAACGCTGCCTAGCGGCGCGAGAATAAACTGGGTTCTGGCGACTGGTGTTATAAGGGATGCAGTCGGAAGCGCCGGCGCGAATAACGCATTCCTGCGGCTCAACGTCTCGTCAGGCAGCGCGCGTTCCATATACAAAACGTCTGACTTGAATCCAGGCGCAGCGTGGGCGGAGAAGAACCATACAAATTATACAACTAATCCAAAGTCAGGTGCTGACTGGACGCTTGCCGACGTGGACGGGCTTATGCTAGGCTTCGACGGAAACGGCGACGCGACGCCGCCGCCAAATGCAACGCAACTCTCGATAAAGGTGGGATACACGCCTGTCATCACGGCAAACGCCAGCTTCGCTTCCGGCTCAACGGCAAGCATCGATCTCGGGCAGAGCGTCGTTTTCAACGGCACGTGCAACGTCAACGGCGGCACGGCGACAACAGTCGCGCTATACATACAGGACAATTCTACAGGCAGCTGGGCGAACATGAGCGGCGATACAGCAGCGAACATATACACTAACAGGACTGTCTACAACATATCGTCGCTCAGCGGCACTTCCGACAACATGTTTTTCAGCGTCACAGCCCAGACTTCAGCCGCTCTCTACTCCCTACGCGTGCAATGCAACGCCGTCAATGCAGTGCCTGCGGAGGCGAACTCGACAGAGAGCAATCTCACAGTCAACGGCGCGGC
>JAGVVU010000056.1:4645-5111 GCA_018304605.1 Candidatus Aenigmatarchaeota archaeon
GGGCAGACACATGCACGCCGACTGACGGCCAGGACTGGCTCCTCAACTGCGCGGACAACTGCCAGCTCCACAACAAGCATTATTCAGTCAGAAAAATAAACATCACCGGAACAGGCGTCACGCTTTTCAGCGCCTCGAGCATAAATTACACCTATTTCAGCCTGCCAAGGACATGCAGACTCGCATTCAACGGCACTTTCGCGTTCAGAAGGAGGCCGTAGAATGAAAAAATCATGCGCTTTATTCTTTCTCATCCTGCTGTCGATATCATACGCCGACACAGGGAACTCGACCAGCTATCTTTTGTCTGTGCAGGAAAACGCCTTTGCGGGCACAGGAAGCTCGTCCGGCTTCGGAATTTCTGTGGACTCATCGTCAGGAATTGGAAGCAGCGCGAGCTACAGGATATACGAGGGCTTTGCGCCGTTCCTTGCCACGTTCGAGCAGATACCGTATCCGCCGTTGG
>JAGVVU010000056.1:5131-6546 GCA_018304605.1 Candidatus Aenigmatarchaeota archaeon
CCGTTGGTAAATTTCACGAGCCTTGCGGGCGAGTCGGTAGTTTACCAGAGCACAACCGCAAGATTCCAGTTGAGCGTCAGGAATCTGCGCGATGCGTCATCGACAGTAGTTCCGCGCATGTTCATATACAATTCCGCAGGCGCGCTCGTATACCAGAGGACGGGAAGTTCGGTCACGATGGAAGGCGGCACAAACGTCTCGCTGCTGCAGTACAGCACCTTGATATTTTCAGTCGGCACCGTGGCGGCAGGGACATACAATGCGACATTCAACCTGCTATACACTGACGAGAATAACGCAACACAAGCAACACACAACAAGTCGGTGCTGTTCGAGATAAGGGCTCTTGCAGAAACGTCATCCTCCTCTTCGTCAAGCAGCTCAGGCGTCAGCTACTATAATTATGTCATGCCGATAAAAAGCGAGGACGATGTGGAGGAGCCTGCTATTCCGGAGAAGTTCGTGGAGTTCGGCTCTGTTCCTGCGCTCATTGAAGTGCTGAGCGGAGAGGAACGGACAGAAACAATAACAATTCACAACATCGGAGAGGCTGCGGCGAGCCTTAGCGTGAGACTTGACGGCATACCAGAAGGATGGACGTCGCTCAGCGACTCGTTCATTGCGCTCAATGCCGGGGAGGAACAGGATGTGGCAATCATAATTTCAATCCCAAAAGACACCCTTCCCGGCAATTATCAGGGTAAGATAAGCATATCAGACGGAAAACTGCTGCGCGAATCGGTATTCATACTGCGCATAAACAACCCAATAAAGACGCAGGATGTGGAGAAAGCAACTGTGTCAAAAACAGCCTACATAAACGAAGGCAAAAAAAAGACGGATTTCGTCATCAAGGTTAAAAACGGGAAATCTTTCTCAAAGAAGCTGACAATCACGGAAAGGATAGACAAGCGAATAGCCGAAGACTCTGACGAACTTGTATTTGACAAAGAACCCTCAAGAATATTAGAACGCGACCCGCTCATAGAATGGCTGTTCACTGACGTGGAGCCAAACGGCGAAAGGAACATCACATATTCCGTCAAGAAAATCGTCAATACGACCAAGGCTTTTGTTGCACTGTCCGTGGAACAGGTAACGACACAGGTAGGCTCTGAGTTTGCAGAATTCCAGGAATTCCAGGTGGACTACAAGCCCCTGATGACGGGGGCGCTGTTCATGCTGCTAATGGGAGGAGTATACAGCCTGTACAGGCTTGAGCGCAGGATGAGGCGGCAGTACTTCTACAAGAAAGGCATGAAGAGTTTCATAGGGAAGGAAATACTCACGTCGGAGAGCGCGAGAAAGCTCGGAACGGTCGCGGACATAACCTTCATGCCGAACACGGGTGAAGTAATGGAAATCGTAATCAAGCACCCGACAATGTACGCAAAAAGCCTGCTGTCCAAGCAGGA